>NZ_JBCFQL010000004.1:0-250931 GCF_041729725.1 Flavobacterium zubiriense
ACAGAAAATCACTCTTATATATATGTACAAAATTGACTATATTCAAAAACACAAAAAAACCTGCCTCGTTTATAACGAGACAGGTTTTATAGATTAAAACAAATTCTTTTTCCTAATATTACTTAGTAGAAAACTTGAAAGAAGTTTTGGTTTTATAGTTTTCTCCCGGGTTTAAAACCGTAGTTGGGAAATCTTTTTGATTTGGAGAATCTGGATAATGTTGTGTTTCTAAACAAAGACCTGTTCTATGAGCATAAGTTCCACCGTTTCTCATTGGTAAAGTTCCGTCTAGGAAATTTCCGGTGTACAATTGAATTCCTGGTTCAGTTGAGAATACTTCTAACAAACGTCCGCTCTTAGCTTCATAAGCTGATGCAACAAAACGCTCGCCTTTGTCTTGGTTGTTCAACACCCAGCAGTGATCGTAACCTAATCCTTTTTTCAATTGATCGTCTTTCGCTTCAATATCTTTTCCAATTATTTTTGGTTTTCTAAAATCGAAAGGTGTATTAGTTACATCTGTTAATTGACCTGTTGGAATCAAATCTCCATCTACAGGAACTAATTTATCGGCATCAATTACAACTTCGTGATCCAAAATTGTTTTGGTAAAATCGCCTGATAAGTTAAAATAAGAATGTTGAGTTAAGTTCAACACCGTTTTCTTGTCGGTAGTCGCTTCGTAAACAACATCTAATGAGTTGTCATTGTTCAAAGTGTAAGTTACAAAAACAGTCAAGTTTCCTGGATACCCTTCTTCCATGTCTTTGCTGACATATTTCAACTTTAAAGTAGCATTAGCACCACCTTTCACTTCTTCGGCAGTCCAAACTCTCCTATGAAAACCTTCTGGCCCACCATGCAAAGCGTTTTTTCCATTGTTAGTAGCCAATTGGTATTCTTTTCCGTCAAGGCTGAATTTTCCTTTAGCAATTCGGTTTCCGAATCTTCCGATAAGGGCTCCAAAATAAGGATTGGCTTTTTGGTATTGTTCTAAATTATTAAAACCAATAACCACTTCTTCTGATACTCCCGCTTTGTTAGGTACTTTCAACGAAGTAATAATTCCACCATAAGTGATAATGTTTATTTCCATCCCTTTTTGGTTTTTCAGGGTATAATTATCTACTTGTTCTCCATTGGCAGTTTTGCCGTAGGATGATTTTACGATTGATACTGAATCGGTAGCTTTTGTTTCTAGGGTTGTTTCTTCCACTTTTTTATCTCCTTTACATTGAATATTCATACTTGCCAAACTTACTATAGAAATTCCATAAATACAATATTTTAATACATTCATAATTTATTGGTTTTTTGGGTTAATATTAATTAAAGCAAAAGTTTGAAGGTTTCAAAACAGATTGTTTTTTAACCTTCAAACTTTTGTTATTTTACTTATTTATAGTCCGTGTTGAAACAAGTGATAGTATGCTTCATTAGCATTCAAGGTATCTTTGAAAGCACGAATTTTGGTATCATTGTCAATCACGACCAATTCGATTCCTGCAATATCGGCAAAATCTTCCATGAATTCGGTAGTTACCGCCTGACTGTAAACCGTATGATGCGCACCACCTGCAAGAATCCAAGCCGTGGCAGCGATATCTAAATTAGGTTTACAATCCCAAAGCACACGTGCAACTGGTAATTTAGGCAAATCAGCCATTGGTTTCACAGCAGTTACTTCGTTTACAATTAAACGGAAACGAGTTCCCATATCTACTAATGATACATTGATTGCATCTCCAGCAGGTGAATTGAATACCAAACGAACTGGATCTTCTTTTCCGCCTATTCCTAATGGATGAATTTCGCAAGAAGGTTTTCCATCAGTTATAGAAGGACAAATTTCCAACATGTGAGAACCTAATACATAAGATTTCTCAGGAGTGAAGTGGTAGGTATAATCTTCCATGAAAGAAGTTCCGCCTTCAAGACCGATGTTCATTACTTTCATAACTCTTACCATAGCCGCAGTTTTCCAGTCGCCTTCGCCACCAAAACCGTAACCATCCGCCATTAAACGCTGAGTTGCAATACCTGGTAATTGTTTTAATTCTCCCAAGTTTTCAAAAGTATCAGTAAAAGCACCAAAACCACCTTCTTCTAAGAAAGCTCTCAATCCTAATTCGATTTTAGCAGCATCTAATAATGATTGTCTTTGCTCTCCTCCTACTTGCAATTTTGGAGCTAAATTATATGATTCCTCATAAACCGCTACTAAAGCATCTACTTGTGCATCGGTAACCAATTTCATTTTATTAACGATATCAGAAGAGTCGTATCCGTTTACAGACATTCCAAAACGAATTTGAGCTTCTACTTTGTCACCATCCGTAACGGCAACTTCACGCATGTTATCTCCAAAACGCGCCACTTTTAGATTTTGCATTTCGTCCCAACCCAAAGCTACTCTGGACCAGTTTCCTAATTTAGTTTGTACTCTTTTGTCTTCCCAGTGCCCAACAACAACTTTACGTTTTTTACGCATTCTTGACATGATGTACCCAAACTCTCTGTCTCCGTGAGCCGATTGATTCAAGTTCATGAAATCCATATCGATAGAAGCCCATGGAATTTCAGCATTGTATTGGGTGTGCAAATGACATAATGGTTTTTTAAGAATGCTTAAA
This sequence comes from Flavobacterium zubiriense, assembly GCF_041729725.1. Classification (NCBI taxonomy): domain Bacteria; kingdom Pseudomonadati; phylum Bacteroidota; class Flavobacteriia; order Flavobacteriales; family Flavobacteriaceae; genus Flavobacterium; species Flavobacterium zubiriense. The sequence continues at coordinate 2,634 of NZ_JBCFQL010000004.1, forward strand.
CCGTTAATCCACATTTTAGCTGGAGAAAAAGTATGCATCCAAGCGATGATACCAATACAGTTTTTGTTGGTATTGGCTTCTAAACAAATATCAGTGATTTCACTAGGTGATTTTGCCACCGATTTGTAAATCACTTTTACAGGAACAGATGAAGACGCATCAATTCCTTTTGCAATTTCTTGTGAATGTACGGCAACTTGCTTTAAAGTCTCTTCACCATATAAATTTTGGCTTCCTACTACGAACCAAATTTCTTTTTTAGAAATATCTATCATTTTATCTAAATGTTTATTGTTTATTATTTGTTGTTTGTTGTTAATTGATTGTCGTTTAGCGTTTATCGTTTAAAACCAAAAACCCTAAACTACAAACCTAATTTATTGTCCGTAATACGAATCTTTTCCGTGTTTGCGCTCGTAATGCTTTTTAATTAAAGAATCTTTTAATCTTGGCGCATTTGGGTTAATCAACTCGGTTAGATGTGCCATTTCGGCAACAACTTCCAAAACTTTAGAATTGTAAACTGCTTTTGCAGCGTTTTTCCCCCAAGCAAATGGTCCGTGATTTCCAATAAGAATCATCTCTACTTCTTCGTACGAAAGGTTTTTCTCTTTGAAACAATCTAAAATTTGAATTCCTGTATTGTGCTCGTAATTTCCCTCAATCAAAGAATCTGCCATTGGCGGAGCACAAGGAATATCTTTGGTTAAATGATCGGCGTGAGTGGTTCCAAAAATCGGAATATCTCTTTGAGCTTGTGCCCAAGCTACAGAATAAGTAGCATGAGTATGCGCAACTCCTCCAATATTTGGCCAGTTTTTGTACAAATAAGCGTGCGTTTTTGTATCTGATGACGGACGCATCGAACCTTCGATAATGTTGTTGTCGAAATCTACAATAACAATATCTTCGGGTTTCAACTCTTCATAAGCCACGCCGCTAGGTTTGATGGCGAAAACACCATTTTCTCTATCCACAGCACTTACATTTCCAAAAGTATAAACTACTAATTTCAATGCGTTCAATTGCATATTAGCCTCGTAGCATTCTTGTTTTAAAGCAGTATATTTTGACATTTTAGATTTTTATTTGGTGATACTTTCTACAAATTGAGCCAATTCCGAATACGAATCCATCAATTCTTTATAGGTTTCTACTTGGTCTGATTGTGGGAAATATTCGCTTTCAAAATCACTTCCCATTTTTTTACTTGCTTCAATAACATTTGGATAAATTCCAGCAGCAACTGCAGCATAAATAGCAGCTCCCAATGCTGGTGCTTGATCTGATGCGGCTACTTTGATAGGTTTGTTCAACACATTCGCCAAAGTCTGCATAATAAAAGGTGATTTTCTAGCTACACCACCAATTCCGATTACGGTATCAATACGAACTCCTTCTTCTTCAAAACGGTCAACAATTTTCTTAGAACCAAAACAAATCGAATTGATTAAAGCTTTGAAAATATGCGGTGCTTTTGTTCCTAATGATAAATTAGTCATCGCACTTTTCAATCCTTGATTTGCATCTGGAGTTCTACGACCATTTACCCAGTCCAGCGCAGTTGGAATACTTTCTGATAACGGAATTGCCTCAGCTTGCTCTGTTAAAGTTTTGATGAAATTAGATTCTACTTCTTCTTTTAATTGTGCTTTTTGATCTTCAGATAAAATAGCTGAACTGTAAACCAAATTATCCAATGGCCAAGAAAGCGTATCTTTAAACCAAGCCAACACATCTCCAAAAGCAGATTGTCCCGCTTCAAGACCAATGTAACCTGGAATAACAGAACCATCTACTTGTCCACAAATACCTTTAACGGTTTTGCTTCCTACGTTTTCTTTAGCAGAAACAATAATATCACAAGTTGAAGTTCCCATTACACGAACTAAAGCATATTCGTCAATTTTAGCACCAACAGCTCCTGAATGTGCATCAAAAGTTCCAACAGCAATAATAGTATCGGTAGTCAAACCTAATTTTGTTGCCCATTCTTGATTTAAAGTTCCGGCAACAATATCTGAAGTATACGTTTCGTCGTATAATTTTCCTCTTAGCTGAGCCAAGTATGGGTGTAATTTTCCTAAGAATTCCTCTGGTGGTAATCCATTCCAGTCTTCGTGCCACATTGCTTTGTGTCCTGCTGCACAACGGCTTCTTTTGAATGTTTTTAAATCTTTATTGTCAATTAACAAATAAGTCATTAAATCACAGTGCTCTAACCAAGTATAAGCTGCATTCCTAACGGCTTCATCCTCACGAGCAATGTGTAATATTTTTGCCCAAAACCACTCCGAGGAATAAATTCCTCCTTCGTATTTTGTGAAATTTTCTCCACCCCAAGTTGCTGCAAGTTCGTTAATTTCGTTAGCTTCATTAATTGCTGTATGATCTTTCCACAACACCATCATCGCATTTGGATTTTCAGCAAATTCAGCTGTCAAAGCTAGTGGAGTTCCATCTTCGGTAACTGGAACAGGCGAAGAACCTGTTGTATCAATACAGATACTTTTTATCAAAGAAGGATCAACCTTACTTGCTGTTACAATATTTTTAATTGTTGATTCCAATCCTTCAATATGATCCAAAGGATGTTGACGGAATTGATTGATTGACGGATTGCAATATTGCTTGTTTTTCCATCTCTTGTAATGGCAAACATCTGAGGCTAATTCTTGCCCATTTTCGGTATCAATTAATACGGCACGAACTGAATCCGATCCGTAATCTAAACCTATTACATAATTTTTCATCTTCACTATTTAAAATATGGCTACAAATATAGCATAAAATTATATGAAGTGTAACACTTACACTTCATATAATTTTATTAAATTTTGATTTATTTAGTTATAAAAATAATTCTCAAAAAAGACATTATTTCATCTTTAACTTTAATATCACTAAAGAATAAGCTGGCAGAGTTACTGCCGCTTTTTTTCCACTTAATTTATATTCTTTTTCAGTAGGAACAATTTTTGTTGGCTCCTCCAATGTATTGTATTCTTCTAAATTTTGATTCGTTAACAGAATCATCTTTCCTTTAGAATCAACTTTTTTTCCAGATAAATTGACTTCAATATCCTGAGCTTTTCCAGAAGTATTCACTAGCTTCAAAATCAGTTCTTTTTTATCTACATCTTTTGCTGCAGTTGCATACAATTCATTTTGGCCAGTTAAGGCTTTTCCATCTTTTGTAATTGCTAAAACATCAGTTCCTTTATTATTTGAAAATAATTTTTGAACGTAATAATTAGCCGTACCATAAGAATTTAAATTATCAAACCAAATCATATCTGGAGCCCATTGAAATGCATCTACGTGAGCCATTAAAGGTGCGTAAGAAGTTAAATGAACTACATCAGCATTACGTTCTAAACCAGTCATAAATGCTGATTCTGAAAGTGCTGATAACCAGTTATTCTCTTTCAAACCATCTTCCACACCTTTAGGATGCGCTGCATATTCTCCAGTAAAAATCTTTGGTCCTTTTCTATCATAATTATCATATCGTGCGGCATTTTCTTTAAACCATTCTGGATTTTTATAATAATGCTCATCGATAATTTCAGCATTCAATTTTTTCAATTCATCCCATCCATAATCAAAAAAAACACCATCAGGCGAAGGTCCTGAACCTGAAACAATCGTCATATTTGGATATTTTTCTTTGATAGCTTTTGCAAAAACCTTATATCTTTCAATATATTGTGGCCCCCATTGTTCGTTTCCAACTCCAATAAATTTAAGATTAAACGGCGTTGGATGCCCCATATCCGATCTTAATTTTCCCCATTTGGTAGTAACAGCACCATTTGCAAATTCGATCAAATCCAAAGCATCTTGAACATAAGGATCTAATTCTTCCATTGGAACCAATTCTCCTGTATTGTACTGACAAGCTATTCCACAGCTTAAAATTGGCAACGGCTCTGCTCCTAAATCTTCCGAAAGTTGGAAATACTCATAAAATCCTAAACCAAAAGACTGAAAATAATCTGGTGCTTGTTTGTGTTTGAACTCCACATTCCATCTATTAATCATGGTCTCTCTGTCTTCAACAGCACCAACGGTTTTTTTCCATTGGTATCTATTTTCTAAAGTTCTTCCTTCAACGATGCATCCTCCAGGAAAACGTACAAATCCAGGTTTTAAATCATACAATAATTGAACAATATCTTTACGTAAACCATTTTTTCTGTTATTCCAAGTTTCTTGTGGAAATAACGAAATCATATCTAAATCGATTGTTCCATTTCCTTCGAAAGTAATTTTCAATTGCGCTTTTGCTTCAGTTGCAGTAGCTACAATTTGTGTCGAATAGTCTTTCCAATTTGCTGATGAAGGAACAATAGTTGTTTCTCCCAAAACTTTTTTATCTACATCAATAAATTGAATAATTATTTTTTTAATGGCGTTGTTGTGATTTGCGGCTTTTAACGAAAGGTTATATTTTGCATATTTCTTAATCCCCATCCCTCTAAATCCTTCATTGATAATTTGGTATCCTTTATCATTATTGATGATAATTCTACAAAAATCAGGATTATTTGGGTTTTCAGAAGTGCGCATTGGAGTCGCCATTCCCGATTCCTTATTCAAAGAATGTACATTACTATTGGGTTGCGACCATCCCATAAGTGGCGTATCAAACCCAAAAGTTCTGTTTTTAACCATTTCTGCATACAAACCTCCATCAGCAGCAAAATTGATATCTTCGAAAAAGACACCATACATTGTTGGTTGGATTTTAGTAATTGATTTGGTTAAATCTACTTCTAAATTTGTTTTTTGGGCTGTTGCCAAAAAACTACTCAGTAACAAACCGCAAACGGTACTTTTGGTTATTACATTTAATTTCATTTTTTAATTTTTCTTTTTATTTGTCTATCAAAAGGACATGAATGTACAGTTCTTTTGACAAGCTATATTTTTATACTTTTAACCCGTTGGATGTAATTAGTTTTTGATCATAATTTTTCGTCAGTTCGAGTAATTTTCGATAGAAAATTGTATCGAGAACAAGAAAAATTATTATCAAAAAACGATTCTCGATACATTTTTCACTCCATTTCATTACGCAAAAAAAAACTACCATTGACGTTTTTGATAATTACACCCAACGGGTTATACTTTTAATTAAATTCGAATACTGGTTTACCGTTTTCATCAAATTTTAATTTCATCATTCTCGCATGACGATTAGGGTCATATAACGGATCTACAATAATTTCTTTCAACGGTCTTTTATCTGTCGCTGGCACTACTTTTGGATCACCAACAGCTTTGTCGTAATCCCTTGCATGATATATTACTAAAGGTTCTCCGTTTTCATCAACTGTGAAGGAATTATGTCCTGGACCATAAATTTTTTTCGCTTCATTGGTCTTTAATACTGGATATCTAGATTTTTTCCAAGAATTTCTATCTAGTAAATCCGCATTTTCGTCTGCTTCCATCATGCCCATACTGTAACATGCTCCAGTAGCGCTTGCCGAAAAAGTAATGTAAACTTTTCCTTTGTTTTTAATAACTGCAGGACCTTCATTCACCCAAAAGTCTATGCGTTCCCAATCATAATCGGGAGTCGTTAGCATAAATTGAACTGTTTTTAGTTTTATAGGTGATTCCATTTCAGCTAAATACAAATTAGAAGCTGCAAATTGTCCTCCCGTTTTTTCTGCCCAACAGAAATAGCGTTTATTTTTATGCTCAAATACAGTACCGTCCAGAGAAAAATCAGTAAAGCTTTTTGGATCTGCATCGGCTGCTTGCATTTGTCCAAGCTCAACCCACTTGTCATGTAAAGGATCTTGACCTGTACACTCCAAAACATAAGGTCTTAATTTCCAAATATCTTCTTCTTCACTTGCTGCAAAATACACGTACCATTTTCCATCCAAATAATGAATTTCCGGTGCCCAAACATGACGACTCATTGGTCCGCTTTTATGTTTTTCCCATACTTTAAAAGTTTCAGCATTTTGAAGTTCATCAATAGATTTTGCTCGTCTTAACTCAATTGCGTCATAAGTTGGTACCGATCCTGTAAAATAGTAATACCCATCTGTATGCTTATAGATAAATGGATCTGCTCTTTGCAACACAATAGGTTTATTTGTCAAAGTTGTTTTTGTAGCAGTAACTTCTTCTTTTGACACCTCTTTTTGTGTTTTTTTATCTGTACAAGAAGTAATACTTATCAATACAACTGCTGAAAATACTAGGTTTTTTAATCTGTTTGTTTGCATGTTAAACTTGTTTGTGTGAATTAAATTTATTTGAGAGGTCGGTTTTGATGCGCTTCTCACCAGCTATTCTCAATATTTGAGCTCCACCACAAGATTGACCTCCCATAGCACATTGTAATAAACCAAACTATTAAGTCAATGTTGGATACTTATAGACTTGGCCATAAATCAGCATCCCATTTTAATTCTTTAACTACTAAAACAGGTTTTCCTTTTTGTTTCGCATCATAACCATGATAAAACAAATAATCTACACCATCAAAAGTATAAGCGCTATTATGGCCTACGCCAAAATAATCCTCATTACCTTTTACTACAATGCTTCCGCCACCTTGACTTAGTAAATTACCTTCTTTATCTTTATAAGGTCCTGTAACATCTTTTGATCTTCCAACGGCTACTTTATAGGTACTTTCTTTTCCTTTACAACATAAATCCCAGGAAGTAAACAAATAATAATATCCGTTTTTCTTGAAAATAAATGGTGCTTCAATAGCTGAACTTCCTTCAGAAAGTGCTGTATTTCTTCGTTTCGCAATAGTATGCCATTCCTGAGGTTTTGCAATAGTCTTTAAATCAGGATTTAATTTAACCAATTTTATTCCATCCCAAAATGAACCAAATGACAACCAAGGCGTATTATTTTCGTCAATAATTACATTAGGATCAATGGCGTTCCATTCGTCTCTATTTGGCGAAGATTCAATCACAATTCCCTGATCTTTCCAATGATAATTTTTGTCTTCCGGATTTAAAGTAACATTAGTAGTCACTCCAATTGCCGAAGTATTTTTACCAAAAGCTGAAACGGAATAGTATAAATAATACAAATTGTTATGAAAAATAATATCGGGAGCCCAAATATGATTTTCAAAATTAGGCACGACTGATTCCGTCCAAACGGGTTTTTCTTTAAAAACAGCTGGTTCTGCTTTCCAATTTTTCAAGTCCTTAGAACTATACGTTTTAATTCCTTTTCCTGTACAAAATAGATAATACGTATCTTTTTCTTTGATAACTACAGGATCATGGACCGAAATAGTTTGTGCATTTGATTCGAAAACAATCAAAAACAGTAACATTACTAGCCTAAACTTGGTTTTAAAAAATAGCATCTTTTTATTTTTGAATTCCTTCTGATGTCATTACCACACGTTTCATAGTACCATCTGGATTATAATACAAACGATCCACACAAACTGATCTTCTAAAACTTCCTCCTTCGGTAGGAATAGAGCCATTGTGATATATAAAATACGACTTGCCTTTAAAATCAATTATTGCTTGATGATTCGTATTTGAATTTCCAGCTACCTCATTTAAAATACCTTTGTATTCCCAAGGTCCATTAACCGATTTACTCATAGCGTAAGCAATTTTTTCAGGAAATTGATAGGCATAGGACAAATAATACCAGTCCTTACGCTTGTGAATCCAAGGCGCTTCGGTAAAATTAGGTAAATCTATAGTTTGCATTGGTCCATCCATTTCAATCATGTTTTCTTTTAATTTCACATAATTACAAACGGTATTTCCCCAAAAAAGATAAGCCTGACCAACATCATCTACAATCACTGTTGGATCAATATCATCCCAACTGATTTTAGTTTTGGTAGTCATATCATTGGTAATTAATGCTTTTCCTAAAGCATCTTTAAAAGGCCCTGTTGGACTATCAGAAACTGCAATTCCTATCGATTTTCCGTGAATTGTTCCGTGAGAAACAGTTACGTACCAATAGAATTTCCCGTTTCTTTCAATCACTTGTCCTGCCCAGGCATCTCCTTTTGCCCAAGCAAAATCAGTAGGTTTTAATGGCACTGGATGTTCCTCCCAATTGACCATATTCGAAGAAGAATACACCAACCATTCGTTCATTCGATAAGTATTCTCTCCTTTTTCAGGAACATCATGCCCTGCATAAAGATAGACCTTATCTTTGTGGACAATTGCGGCTGGATCAGCGGTATATTTATCGGTAATAATAGGATTATTCATTTTCAGCGAAGACTGATTTTCGGCAGAAGTTGTTTTTTTTACAGCAGTTGTTTTACAAGAAACAACTGCTGATAAAAGACTCACACTTAATAATAGTTTTGTGATTTTCATTATACTAATTTATTTTCCTTCTAATACTACAACAGAAAATGCAGGAATAATTACTTCTAATTTTCCTTTTGAATTTTTAAACCCTTTGAATTCTTTAGGTTCAATTGCATTTGGTTTATCAAATGAATTGTAGTCTTGTAATTTTTTAGAGGTCAAAATTGTTGCTGTAACATTTTTTAAACCCAATTCAGCCAAATTAATTTCGATTTTATTTTCTTTTTTAGCATCAATATTTACTAAAGAAACATGCACCAATCCGCTTTTATCTTTTGAAGCCGAAGCCGAGATTGCAGGCAGCGTGTTCCCTTCAAAAGTATATTCTGGAGATTTGAAATAAATAGGCAACAATTCAGCATCTTGATGTACACGATACATTTTCATGATATGGTATGTTGGTGTCAAAATCATTTTTGCCTTATCCGTCAAAATTACTGCTTGCAATACATTCACACATTGTGCTAAATTAGCCATACGTACTCTGTCGGCGTGATTGTTAAAAATATTTAGTGTTGAACCAGCTAAAACTGCATCTCTCATTGTATTTTGTTGGTATAAAAAACCCGGATTACTTCCTTTTTCTACTTCATACCAAGCTCCCCATTCGTCCACCATCATCGCTACTTTTTTCTCAGGATCATATTTATCCATAATAGCAGCATGTTTGGTTACATATTCTTCCATTTTTAAAGCCGAAGTCATCGTTTTAAAATAACCATCCTCATTAAAATCTACAGCATCTCCTTTTTTAGACCAATTGATTACCGCATAATGATGTACTCCAACTCCACCCAACATATTTATTGGAATGTTTTTCATCAAAACTTCTGTCCAATTGTAATCACTTCCATTAGCTCCAGAAGCAATACGTGTTAATCCACCTGTATTTTCCCAATCTGACATGAAAGTGGCAAATTTTCTATACTCACCAGCATAATATTCTGGAGTCATATTTCCTCCACATCCCCATGCTTCGTTACCAATTCCCCAAAATTTCACTTTCCAAGGTTCAGTTCTTCCATTTGCTTTACGCAAATCACTCATCGGACTTTTTCCTGAAAAATTAGTGTATTGAACCCAATCAGCTAATTCCTGAACAGTTCCACTTCCAACATTTCCAGACAAATACGGCTGAGCTTCAAGCAATTCACACAGGTTTAAAAAGTCGTGTGTTCCAAAACTATTATCCTCAGTTACTCCACCCCACCATGTGTTTACAATTGTTGGTCTTTTTTCTCTTGGACCAACGCCGTCTTTCCAATGGTATGTATCAGCAAAACAACCTCCTGGCCATCTTAAATTTGGTATTTTTAATTCTTTTAAAGCAGAAATGATGTCATTTCTAACTCCGTTTGTATTTGGAATCTTAGAAGTATCGCCTACAAAAAAACCTCCGTAGATACATCTCCCCAAATGTTCTGCAAAGTGACCATAAATATTTTTATCAATAACAGTAGGCTTTTCAGCTTTTTTAATACTAATAATTGTGCTTTCTTTTTGTGAAAAAGCTAGTTGATTACAAAAAGTAAAAATCAACAATAAGAACAGATTTTTTTTCATTCTAATTACATTTTTTATTGGTTATAAGTGTACGATTAACATTTGTAAATATACTCAAAACAAAAGGATTAAAAAAAGCTAAAAAATAAAATAAAGACAAAATACTCACTATTTATTAACAAGTTTTGAGGAATTAAAAAAGAAAGAAAGTGTATTTATTTATATTTTAGATTGATTACGACATAAATCCAATTCTAAATAAAAGCCTTTTCTTACAATTTAGAAAAGGCAATATTTAAAAAAACTAATTTATTTTTTTACCCCAAACTGGTCTTCCATCTGGAGTTAATCCAGAATAACTTAGGGTTACTTTTCTAGTGGAAGCTTCCCAATCCCATGCATCGCTTACTTTGCATTGTATTCCATTTACGGTAAGTACTTGTTTAGTACTGTCGTAAGACCAATTTCCAGTAACTCCACCAGATACTTTTTTATCGGCAGTTAAAAATATAGTAACTGATTTTTGAATAGTTTTGTATTGATAATTCATTGTAATTTGTTCCCAAGAGCCTACAAACGATGCCTCAGTCAAGGTTGTTTTAGGTACACCAGCATAGCGTTCGGCGGCCACTACTGGCCATCCATCTTCAGTCCATTGAATAGCTCGCACGTGCCCCATCATTACTGCATTAGACGCATTAATCCCAGGCACACCTTCAGGCAAACGGGCTTGAGAAGCGTAAAACCATTCTTTGGTGTCCGGATTTTGAAACACAGAACAATGTGAAAAACCAACCCACCCAGTGTGGTTATTAAAAGAATATGGATGTGTTAGCATAGGCCAACAGTCTGCTCCGTTTGTAATATTGGCACCGTTAATTCCTAAATATGGTCCAGTTATGCTTCTGGATCTAGCCACACGGGTATTGTAAGCTACCGAAAGTTCGTCATAAGCTAAAAACAGATAATAATATTGTGTATCAGGATTGTATATTATTTCTGGACCTTCAGAAGCTTGCCAACGGCTAGTGCTGTGACGAGATGCGATACGTGTTCCGTAATCACTTAAGGTTTTTAGTTGATCTGGTTTTCCTGTTGTTGGATTCAACTTCAAAGCTACAATTCCTGAATGCCAGGAACCATAAATTAAATAGTGTTCACCTTCTGGAGTGATGGTAAAAGTTGGATCAATTGCATTGAATTTAAAATAAGCATTTTCCCAATTCCTTGCCCCTGTATAAGAATAAGGCTTCAAGCCATCTGGCTCTGAACATACCACCATTCCTTTGTCAACCCAGACATTAGATGCTAAATCGTCAGATTCCGCCAATCCAATAAAGGCTCTTTCTGACCATGAAGTGTCAAAACTAGTTCCTGTAATTGGTTCATCTACCACAATGCTGTAATACATTCGGTATTTGTTGCCTACCTTTTTTACAAAAGGAGCCCAATATCCATATCTTGGATTAGCGATAGGTGGTAAAGCAGGAACCATTCTGGCTCTTTTGTTGTTCAAAGAATCTTTAATCCAAGCAGGTGCTTGTGCCATAGCTGTACCCATAAATTCCCACGTAATTAAGTCTTTAGAACGTCTGTAAGGAAAATGTCCGTGTCCGTCATGCGCATTACCATAAGAAGCATCGGTTTGATACATATAATAATACTCTCCAGATTTTTCAACGGATGGATCATGTACGTTGGCTAAATTCCATTGTGCTCTGCTGCTCCAAGAAGAAATAGAAGTGTAATTATCGGCATATTTTGGACCATTAAATGTAGGCGTAACTACTGGAGGCGCAACCACTACAGGATCTGTCTCATTTGTTGCAGAATCCTCTTTTGAACAACTTACAGTAGTAAATACAAATAAAAAAAGCCCGAAATAAGAAGCTGTTTTTGTAATGGAATTTGAATTTTTCATTTTCTTTAATGCTGTTTTCTATAGTTTATACTATCATAATGGCAAACTTGAAAAAAAGCTACGATTATGATAGTATAAATTCTAATTAATTGAAAAAATATTAATAGCTATCGTTTGGAATTGTTCCAGGATTGTTATCTCTTTCTAATTGTGGTATTGGAAAAAATTCCCTACCGGGTGCATAAGAATTAAACTCAGCATCTCTAGATCTCAACCAAGCTAATTTTACGGGATCTTGTAACCATCCCCATCGGCGAATATCATCAAATCGGTGTCCTTCTAATGGAAATTCTAAGAATCTTTCGTGCCCAATTTGCTCTCTCATTTGTTCCTTTGTTAAGTTTGGTTTAACAATACTTAAATTTGGCAAACCCACACGGTCTCTAACTATTTGAATATAAGTATAAGCATCAGCAGTATTGCTTGTTTCATTTAAACACTCTGCATACATTAACAATATATCTGCATAACGCAATAAACGTTCATTGATTCCAGATCTCCAGTCGAATTCATCAACTTTTTGTCCATCAGAGTTTTGGTATTTTCTACAAAACAAATCATTCAAATCTGCTGTATTAGAAGCATATCTAGTTGCAAAATCTTGTCCATACAATTGCATTCCTCCTGGTTTATTGTAGAACATCGTAGCATCTAAACGAGGATCTATAGTATTTGCAGAAGTTTTTTCTTCTTGATATTCATTATATAAAGCCCATGTTGGTTGGACGTCAGTAAATCCAAATCCTCTTGGCCCATAAGTAATTGCTCTGGCTGAAGTTTTTCCCCATCCTGAAGCAGGAGCTCCTCCCCAACCTAGGTCAACACCACCAGCTTCTCTACTGAATTGTACTTCAAACAATGATTCTGAATTGTTTTCATTGTTTTCGGTAAAATTATCACGGTAATTAGCTACCAAAGAGTAAACTCCTAAATCGATTACGTCTTTAAAAGTGTCTCTTGCATTAATGAAATCTTTGGTAAACAAATAGGCTTTTCCTAAATAACCTAAAGCAGCACCTTTGGTCGCTCGTCCTTTTTGTCCTGCGTCTAAACCTGAAACAGTGGTGTAAGATGTAGGTAATAATTCAGCTGCTTTTTTAAAATCAGCAATAACTTGAGCCCAACCCTCTGCTTCTGTTTTTTGTGGATAAATTGCAGCTATCTCTGTTGGAACGGGTACATTCTTAAACATGTTAACTGCATGAAACAAAAATAAGCCTCTTAAAAAATAAGCCTGTCCTAGAATTCTATTTTTTAATTCCGCATTTTCAAAATCGATAGCAGGTACATTAGTTAAAACTTGGTTTGCTCTAAAAATACCCTGATAATAAGTTTCATAAGCCCAACCGTAAATTGCTGCATCAGTAGGATTAGAATTGAATCTTCCCACATTAGCCATAGCTCCCCATGGGCTGTTACTGCGGGTATCATCTCCTTTTAAGTCTAGTAATAACGGAGTACTACGCATATAAGATCCGTCAGTAAGTAAACTTCCGTAAGCAGCATTGACACCTTGCAAAGCATCTGAATCGGTTTTCCAAAAAGAGTCAACTGCACTATTATTAGGGTCAACCTGAATTAAATCCTCATCGTTAACACAACTTGTTGTTATTATTGCTAGTGAGAAGAAACCAGCTAAATAATTATATATTTTATATTTCATTTTGATTTATTTTTAAATTGATACCTTGATTTTAAAAATTCATTTCAATACCTAAAGAGATGGTTCTTGGATTTGGGAAAGAGCCATTATCATAACCTCTGGAGAACAATCCATCACTATTAAAATCGGGATCGTAACCTCTGTACTTAGATATAATCCATAAATTTTGTCCATTAGCATACACTCTTGCATTTTGAATAAAACTAGTTTTACTAACTGGAATATTATAACTAATCTCGGCTGTTTGTAATTTAATGTAATTTCCACTTTCTATAAAACGATTCGAATCTCTTCCGTTTGCATTAGCATCCTGTGTTGATGGACGTGGTACATTAGTGTTGGTATTAGTAGGAGTCCAATAATTTAACATATCTGTATGATGGTTTCCATATCTTCCAGCCATTAAATCACGATACACTCCATTAAATACTTTGTTCCCACCACTTCCTTGCCAAAACATAGAAGCACTCCAATTTTTATAAGAAGCACTAAGATTGATACCGTAATTGTATTTAGGTATTGTTACACCTTGAAACACTCGGTCACCATCATTTATAACTCCATCAGCTGTATCAAAAACACCATCACCATTAGTATCAATTGTTAATTGATCTTTGAATTTTATATCACCTACTTGTGCATTTGTTTGTGAAGGTGCTGCATTGATTTCTTCTTGAGATTGAAAAATTCCATCTGTTTCCCAAGCGTAAATTTCACCTATTGATCTTCCTACTACAGTCATAGATGCAGCCCCAGGAATAGGATTCCCTGAATCAGAAAAACCAATTTGTGTTACTTTGTTTTTTAAAGTACCAATATTAGCAGCAATACTGTATTTGAATTCATTGTGATTATTATTATAAACCAATGAGAATTCTAATCCTGTGTTTTCTACTGATGCGGCATTTGTCTTAACCAAAGCAGGAAATGCTCCAGAAGAAAAAGGCAATGGCACGTCAATCAATAAATCATTTGATTTTTTAAGATAATACTCTGCTGTAAATTGCAAGTCATTATTAAGCATACCAACTTCAAGAGCCACATTAGTAGTATTTGTTTCTTCCCAATGCACATTAGGATCTAAAGCGCTTACTACTGTAGTACCTGGAGCCAATTCATTATTGAAATTATAACTGGCAAAACTATTCATAGTGGTAGCAAAGAAATATTGTGGAATAGTGTTGTTTCCTATAATTCCATATCCTCCTCTTAACTTAACATTGCTAACCCATTCTGGCAAGTGAATGAATTTTTCATTACTCAATTTCCAGGCACCTGAAAAGGAGTAGAAATTAGCCGAATTGTATTTTTGACTGAATAAAGAGGTTTTATCTTGTCTAAAGTTAGCCGTAAGTAAATAACGGTCATCATAACCATAATTCAATCTGCTTATGTACGATTTTGCTGTAATGGTATATTCATATTCATCGGAATTTCTATTATCCGCAAATTGCAGTTTTTTAATATCGTTAGCTTCATATCCTACACCAGATGAATAATGATTATAATGATTATTTCTTTCGTCAATAGATCCCACTAAAGCATCTACATTATGTTTTCCAGCAGTAAAATTATAAGTAAGAATATTATTTACAAACGTTTTAGTTTGATCTCCAGTAGCTATATTAAGAGTTGCTCTATCACTTGGTACTCTATAATACCATCCAAGTTCAAATTCAGGAGTATATCTGCGGTCGAACCAGTGTAATTTATCATAACTAACATCTAGTTTGTATTTTAACCCTTTAACTAACTCTAACTCTGCCCAAATATCTCCTATAAAATGGTTTCTTTTTCCTGTGTTTGTAATTAAGTTATTATAACCAATAACATTAAGCGAAATTGCTCTTTGAGTGTCGCTGTAGGTACCACCATATCCACCTAACCAGTTTTCATCATAAACAGGCATTGTTGGAATTGCGGTTAGTAATGCACCAATTGCTGATTCACCCACCCAACTATTAAATGATTGTTTGTCTGATTCAGTATAGGCAATTTTTGAACCGTATTTTAATTTTCCTTTTTTACCATGCAAATTCAAATTCATAGAATACCTTTCATAATCTTGTGGTGTTTCTAAATAAGAAGTATTTTTGAAATAGTCAATATTCATATTGTATCCCAGAGATTCTGCACCACCATTAAACGAAAGGGAATGATTTTGAACTGTACCCGTACCATAAGCTTCTTTTTGCCAATTAGTATTTACATCATTGATAAAATATGGACTCGTAGGATCATTACCCGGAGCTACACCCAAATTATCATTTTGTTCTGCTGCTGTAGTAATTCTTTGGTAACCTACTCTATCAGTTACTGACCATTCTCTTGCTACGTTTTGGACACCAAAAAGAGATTTGTATTTGATTTCCATTGCTCCTGCTTTTCCTTTTTTAGTAGTGATAATTACTACTCCATTAGCTCCACGAACTCCATAAATAGCTGCTGAGGAAGCATCTTTCAAAACTTGCATGGATTCAATATCTCCAGGTGCAAAATCAAACGGTGAATCTACAATTACTCCATCAATAACAAATAATGGGTTGTTATTACTAAAAGAGTTTATACCCCTAATTTTTATATTTACAAATCCACCAGGCTCACCAGAAGATTGTACTGTAACACCAGCCACTTGTCCTTGCAACATTTTAGCAGCATCATAAGTAACTGTTTTTTTTGCACTTTCCATATTAACAACAGAAACAGATCCAGTTAAATCAGATTTCTTTTGTGTTCCATATCCAATTACTACAACTTCATCTAATTTAGCGTAATCCTCTAAAAGCGTAACTGTAACATTGGTTTGGTTACCCACTTTAATCTCCTGATTTACAAAACCTATGTAAGAAATTATAAGTGCCGTATTTGGTCCAGCTACATCTATGGAAAATTTTCCGTCAAAATCAGTTTGAACTCCGTTTGTAGTACCTTTTACAACAACATTTACTCCTGGAATGGGTGCTCCATTAGAATCTTTTACAACTCCTGAGAGCTTTATTTGCTGTGGAGCTTTTTCTTCAAGTTTAGTTTTAGTTATTACAAGCTTATTTTTTCCTATAAGCTCAAAATTGAAACCTTCATTACCAAGATTTTCGCTTAGTAACTTGTTTGCACTAATTGTCCCCTTTTTTAGTTTTATTTTTGGAACATTTTTAAACATATCTTCTTGATAGATAAATGTAAAATCAGTTTGTTCTCTTAAAAGGTCAAAGACCTCATCAATAGTTGCAACCTTATCCTTATCTATAACAATTTTTACATTCTGCGTAAAAACTTTACTCGAAGAAAAACTAAAGGCAGTCGTACAAAAAAACAATATAAAAGCTTTCATACAGGTTAGTAAAAATTTTCTCTTTAAAAAGAAAAAATGGTTAGTAAATTCAATTTTCATATATTTGTGTTTATTGGTTAAATGTTAATTAATAATCTGATGGGGGGATAAAGTATCGTACTGTCCAGGTATTACTTTGTTCCCTTTCTTTTTTATTTTATTGTGATTTTCTGGTCTTTTATCTCATATTCATTTATAAAGTTAGTTTTCTTAATTATTGTCAGGATTTCTTTTATATCATCATTTTTACTAAGTACTCCATTGAATTTAACTTTTTCAAGTTCTGCATTTTTAAACACCACTTGAACATCATACCATCGAGACATTACGTTCATAATTTCTTTTAATGTTTTGCTCTTGAAACTAAAGATTCTTTTTGTCCATAGCACTTCATTGTAAGCATCAATTAAATTTATAGTAATATTTCCATTTTTAAGATTGATAATAGATTGTTGGTTGGGAACCAAGTATTTTTTTGAATTAAAACCACTTACAGTTACTTTCCCTTCAACTAAAGTGGTATATATTTTATCTTCATCTTTGTAGGCTTTTATATTAAACTCCGTGCCCAAAACCTCTACTTCTTGATCTTTATTTAAAACTTTAAACTTAGCTCCTTTGTGTTCCCTACTTGGGGATACATCAAAAAAAGCTTCTCCATAAATCAATTCAACTTCACGTGGGCGACCTTCTACAAAAGCAACTGGAAATTTTAGTTTAGAGTCAGAATTTAACCAAACTTTTGTTCCATCAGCTAATTTTACCTGAAATTGCCCCCCTCTAGGTATTGTCAAATAATTATATGCCAACCCTGATTTGGCCTTATTGCTATTTTTATAAACTAATTCTTTACCATTGCTAACTACATTATCTTTCTTATAGATTTTATCTTTTTCCAATGTTACAACCGATCCATCTTCAAGAGTCAATTTTGCTTTGTCTGTTCCTGCTTTGATAGTATTGTTTACTATTATTACAGGCTCTGCTATGGGATCATTAAACAAACTTGCTCTGAAGAAATAAGTCGTTGTTAGTATTCCTAAAACAACAGCTGCAGCTGAATAATAAATAATTTTACGCAACTTTTTAAGTTTTATTTCTTTCTTTTCTCTAGCAAATGCTTCCAATAGCTTGCTTTTTATTTTTTGAGAATCAAATTCTTTCATATTATATTCAATTACATAATTGATTTTAACATACTGATTAAACAACTTTTCATTATTTGGATCTTGTATCCATATCTCTAACTGGCTCAACACAGAAGCTGAAACTTGATTGGTTAAAAATTTAGTTATTATATTTTCTATTTTAGTAGTTGTCATCTTTTGATACTATTTTCTATTAATACGTGTAGATTTTACACTACCCTAACTTTTTTCTGTTTTTTTTTATACATTGCACAAAATTTAAGCTAATTATTTCTAATTCACATAATGCAAGAGATATATTCTGACAACATTCAACTGATTCATGCTTTAAAAACGGGAGACCCAAAAGCCTATACTTTTCTGGTAAATACTTATCATCACAAACTATGCGTTTATGCCTACAGTTTTACGCATGATCATAGTTTATCTGAAGATATTGTTCAAAATGTTTTTATGCGTATCTGGAACAAACGAAAAAATTTAAAAGAAGATTTTGTAATTATTAGTTTCCTATATAAATCTGTTTATAATGAATTTATTGATCAATATCGCAGTCAAAAATCTACTTACCCTTTAGAAAAAAAATATATTGATGCTCTTAATATGATTGTAGAAAATGAGGATGAACATTCTTTGGAGCGAATTATTAAATTGGTTAAAAGAGAAATACAAAACCTGCCACCTAAATGTAAGGAAATCTTTTTACTAAGTAAAGAAGATGGACTCACTAATATAGAAATTGCGGAGTACAAAAACGTTTCTATTAAATCTGTAGAAGCTCATATAACAAAGGCCTATTCTATTTTACGTAGTTCTCTGGGAGAAAACACAAACATTTATTTATTTTTAATGTTCAGATAATCTATTTTTATTAGCATTGAATCTGATTTATTTTATAAAAACCTTAAGGTTCTTTAGAGATAGTTCATTAAGTGCTCATTCTAAACTAATTATTATGATACTTTTTTAGAAGTGAGTATATTTACCCTAAAATAAACAACTAAGATGTTAAACAATTATAATTCCGAAGACAAAGTTTTACTATCAGTCGATTGTATCATTTTTGGATTTGACAATGAAGGATTAAAAATTTTATTAATCAAAAGAGATTTTGAACCAGAAAAAGGCAAATGGTCTTTAATGGGGGGATTTCTTAAAAAAGAGGAGTCTTTAAATAAAGCAGCCATACGAGTTCTTAATTTTTACACAGGATTACAAGACATCTATATGGAACAATTCTATGCGTACAGTGACGTAGATCGTGATCCAGTGGAAAGAACTATTTCTGTGGCCTACTATGCCTTAATTAATATTGAAAATCACAATGCTGAACTAATTAAGAATTACGAAGCACAATGGTTTAGCATTTCAAATATGCCAAAATTAATTTTTGACCATAATGAAATGGTTTCTCATGCCATGAGAAGGTTGAGATACAGAACCTCAACAAAACCAGTAGGATTTGAACTTTTACCTGAAAAATTTACCATGCGTCAGTTACTTGAATTATACGAAGCAGTTCTGGACAAAAATTTGGATAAACGAAATTTCATTAGCAAAATCAATTCTTTAGATATTCTGGTAAAACTCAATGAAAAGGACATGTTGTCTTCCAGAAAAGGCTCTTATCTTTATATGTTTGACAAAGAAAAATACGATGCTAAATTGCTAAATCACTTCGTTTTAAACTTATAACTAAACAAGTTGAAAGTTGAAAGTTGAAAGTTGAAAATTATTAAGTGTGGTAATATCAAAAGATGCTCATTAGATAAAACAACTGAAATAGTGTAGCAAAAATTAAAACACTTTATTACATAATTTGTCTGTATTTAAAACCATAAAAAAACCGCCTCAATGAGACGGTTTTTCTTGTTTTTAGTTTGTTTTAGTTGCGTATTACAAGATGTAATCGGTATTAATAAAGTTGGATTCTTTACTATTCAATAATTCTTGTAATATTTCGTTATTGTAAGCATTGTCTTTAGAAGCTACAAAAGTTCTAATAGAGAAGGAACGTAAGGCGTCAAAAACACTTAAAGTACCTACAGCAGAATCTTTACGACCTGTAAACGGATACACATCAGGTCCACGCTGGCAAGAACTGTTCAGGTTAACTCTACATACTAAGTTTACTAAAGCATCAATAAGTGGTGCAATTGTTTTGATATTTTTACCAAATAAACTTACTTGTTGACCATAATTAGATTCAGCCATATCGTTCAATGGTTCCTGAATATCTTTGAAAGTCATAATAGGCACTACTGGTCCAAATTGCTCTTCGTGATACAAACGCATTTCTTTATTCACAGGAAATAGCACTGCAGGAAAAATATAATTATCCGAATGTTGTCCTCCTTTTTGGTTTATAATTTTAGCTCCTTTGGCAGTAGCATCATCAATTAAACCTTGAATGTAAGCTGGTTTTTCAGCTTCTGGAAGTGGCGTCAATGCAACTGATTTGTCCCAAGGATTTCCAAAAATTAGTTCGTCTACTTTTTGAGAGAATCTTTTATTGAATTCTTCAGCAATCGATTCATGAACATATAAAACTTTTAAAGCTGTACAACGTTGCCCATTGAAAGACAAAGTTCCTGTAATACATTCTGAGATAGCCAAATCTAAATCGGCATCTGGTAAAATAATTGCTGGATTTTTAGCTTCTAATCCTAAAACTAAACGCAATCTATTTTTATTTGGATGCTGATCTTGCAAAGCAATTGCCGACTTGCTGTTTCCAATTAAAGCCAAAATATCTACCACTCCTGATTTCATAATTGGCGAAGCAATTTCTCTACCTCTACCATAAACAATATTGATAGCACCTTTTGGAAAACTAGTTTTAAAAGCTTCTAATAATGGCGATATTAACAATACTCCGTTTTTAGCCGGTTTAAAAATTACGGGATTTCCCATAATTAAAGCTGGAATCAATAATGAAAAAGTCTCATTCAAAGGATAATTGTAAGGTCCTAAACACAAAACTACTCCAATAGGCCCACGACGAATCATGGCATTTACCCCTTGGCTTTTTGTAAAACGAGCGTTACTTCTGTCTAATTGTTTGTAATGTTCAATAGTATCATAAATATAATCAACTGTTCTATCAAATTCTTTTTCAGAATCTCCTAATGATTTTCCAATTTCCCACATTAACAACTTCACTACTTCCTGACGGGTAGTTTTCATTTGTGAAACGAAATTTTCCATACATTTAATACGATCCGCCACTTTCATGGTTGGCCATAAACCCTGACCGTTATTAAAAGCATTTTTTGCCGAATTAACAACCTCTGCCGCTTCTTTCTCTCCCATAAATGGAATGGTTCCTAACAAAGTAGGAGCATATTCTTCGGTAGAAGAAATAGTAGAAAAAACCTCAGTTGTTTTTCCTGTCCATTTTTTCAACTCGCCATCCACTAAATAAGTATCTTGGTGTAATAATGTTTTTATTTTAAACTCTTCTGGAATTGAATTCATCTAGTTTTATTATTTTAGTTAGTTAAAAAATGTATTAGTAATTAAGGAGCAACTACTTCTCCATCCCAGTCTAACATACCTCCCAATAAGTTATAGGCATTATCAAATCCTAATTCATTCATGATTTCGCAAGCCTTTCCGCTTCTTGCACCAGAACGACAATAGACATAGTAATTTTTACTTTTATCCAATTTCTCTATTTCAGAAATAAAATCTTGACCTTTATGAATATCAATGTTTATTGCGTTAGCAATAATGCCATCCTCACATTCGTCTCCTGTTCTTACGTCTAAAATTACTGCATTCTCATCTGCTTCGAGTTGAGCAATCCAATCTTCTTGTGTTAAATTCATAATACTATTGTGTTTTTTGTAAAAATACGATGTTTTTAAATAGGAGCGACTTACTATATTTGAATTAGCAAATAATTTAAAGAAAACGTTTTAGTAAGATTATAAAAATCAACAAAAAATACATTTCCTTAATATTATGTTAAAGATTACTTGTTTTTTATCGCTTTAAATGTAAAATCTGCAATTTCGTATTTTCGATTCTAATAAAAATTATTAACAAAATACGCTCTTTCTATCATTAAATTTTAATTACTTTTACTAAAGTCTTAGGTTTTTACCCAAAAAATCGATAGATTAATAAGATTTCGATTTAAAAAATACAAACATGTCAGAAGAAACATTCATACTTAAAAATACCTTCCCTAATTTCTCTAATGAACTGATTCAAGAAATTGAAACCAATTCTAGTTTTCAGTCCTTTAAAGCAGGAGATGTCATTATGCGAACAGGACAATACATCAAAAGCACCATTTTGATTCTAAAAGGACAATTAAAAATTTATCGTGAAGGAGAAGATGGCGAAGAGTTTTTAATGTATTACTTGCAAGCAGGACAAGCCTGTGCCATTTCGTTAATTTGTTCTACAAAAGATCAAAAGAGCCAAATTACAGCGAAAGTGGTTGAAGATGTTGAAGCCGTAACCATTTCGCTGGCTTTAATGGACAAATGGATGATGAACCACCGCTCTTGGTACGAATTTGTAATTTACACCTATAGAACTCGATTTGAAGAAGTGCTGGAAGTTATCGATAACATTGCGTTTAGAGCTATGGACGAACGATTGGAATTCTATTTAAAACGTCATGCTAAAGCTTGTGGTTGCAAAGAAATTAACTTATCTCATCAAGAAATTGCTCTGGAATTAAATACTTCCAGAGAAGTGGTTTCGCGCTTACTAAAAAAAATGGAACAACGTGGTTTAGTCCATTTACACCGCAATCAAATTGAATTAAAAATCTAAGATTGCCCGTGTGACAAATGTTACTGTGGCTAGTCAAAATACTTCCAATCTTTGTAAAAAAAATTAAACGATGGAATATATTGGCTATTTTGCTTCAATTATAATTGGGCTTTCATTAGGATTAATAGGCGGCGGCGGCTCCATACTAACTATTCCTATTTTGGTTTACTTATTCAAAGTAAATCCTGAACTCGCTACTAGCTACTCTTTGTTTATTGTTGGCGTTACAGCTTTGTATGGTGGTTACAGTCATTACAAACTTGGTAATTTACAACTAAAAACTGCCTTGTATTTCGCTATTCCCTCGGTTGTTTCGTTATTAATCATTAGAGAAGTAATCTTTCCTCAAATAGCCACGACGCTATTTACTGTCGCTACTTACACGGTTTCCAAAGATTTATTAATCATGATTGTCTTTGCTATTCTGATGATTAGTGCTTCGATTTCCATGATCAAAAACGACAAAACAGAAATCCTAAATGCTAAAACTAATTATCCACAACTGGCTTTTATTGGTTTCCTAGTAGGAATTGTAACTGGATTTCTAGGCGCTGGTGGTGGGTTTTTAATTATTCCTGCCTTGTTGTTTTTTGGTAATTTGCCCATGAAACAAGCCGTAGGGACTTCATTATTGATTATTTTTATCAACTCGGCAATAGGTTTTGCTGGCGATTTGTACCTCAACACTCCTATTGATTATAAGTTTCTACTATTAATTTCAGCAATGGCTTTTATCGGAATGTTCATTGGAATTCTACTTTCTAAAAAAATAAATGGAGACAAACTGAAGCCTATTTTTGGATGGTTTGTAATGGTAATGGGGATTTATATTATTGTTAAAGAAGTTTTACTGTGATGGTTTTTAACCGCGATTTTTTTTACCACAAAGGTGACAAAGCTTTCGCAAAGAAAAAGAAGATTTATACTAAACTAAATTTAGACTAGTTACCATTTGTTTTTTATTTGATTAAATGTCCCTATCATTAACCCGAAAAAACCTCCTAAATAGGAGAAGTTATGAATTTTCCTGACTTTATTAAAATCTATTTTATTCTCTATTTCAAATGGAAAATTATAGTTTTCGATAATTTCAGATGGGTTTAATACTGCAATTACATATCCAAAAACACCAAACAATAAAGTAATTCCAATAATTACCATAATTGATTTTAATGTTACATTCAAAATTAATTTTAGATCATTGTATTTTAAACCTAATATAGCTAAAATTAAACCTGCAAAAAAACCAAACCACCAAGTTGAAAAAAAACCAACCCAAATTAACGCAAAAACCCAATTTCCATTAAACGGTCTCGAATAATCATCCAAAATACCAAAATTAAAAAAAGTGTATTTTGTATAAAATTCAGGTGAAATTCCAGAGGTAATAAAATCATGCAATATGCCATATATAACACTTACCGTTATTGATAGAAAAATGATTAATATTATAATTGATATTTTTTTCATATTTGTAAACAAGGTTATTCTTCAAATACTCACAACTTAATACTTCTTAATGCTCCCCATAACCCACATCATCCATTTTCCCATTAAACACTTTGTATTGAATGATAAAATACCCAATTACCAAAACCAAAGCAATAGCAAACCAATACACACCAACTGATAAAGCATATTCGTCATTGGCAACATTATAAATAGTCAAAGAAGGATTCACTTTATTTGTTGACGGCAATACTACAGGAAAAATAGAAGCCGTAGTCGAAGTAAATCCGCCAACGAGGAAAAGAGTCGAAAACAGAAATCCTGTCCCATCTTTTTTAAATGTTTTTACTTTAAAAAGTCCAAACAAACCCACAAACGTAATCAACGGAAAAATAAAAAGTATAGGGTTATTCAGGAAGTTATGAAAAGGCTCTTTCTCAATTATATGCCAAACTGATAATGAAACAATCACCAGTGCCAGCAAAACAAAATTCATTTTAAAAATCATCTCTTTTAACTGAGTATTCAACGACGAATTGGTTTTATAAATAATCCAATTGGCACCATGAATCATTAAAGCCACCACACTCACCACTCCCAGAAAAAGCGTAAACCAGTCGATAATTCCCAACTCAGAAGATACTGGACTCAGCGTTGGATTCCACAACGGCAGGAAGAAAAAATGCGGTTCCTGAGTCGAAACACCATTCTCTACCATTCCGAGATTTACTCCGCGAACTACATTTCCTAACGCCATCCCGAAAAACAAAGCCAATAGTAAACTAGCTATCCCGAAGGCTTTATCCCAAACGGCTTCCCACATTTTATTGTGAATTTGTCCGCGCAATTCTAATCCTACTGCTCTAAAAATAAGCAACCATAAAATCATCATCAACGGCAAGTAAAATCCACTAAACGAAGCAGCATACAAGGTGGGAAAAGCATAAAACAAAATACCCCCTGCGGCAATCAACCAAACTTCATTGGCATCCCAAAAAGGGCCAATAGCATTGGTAATTGCTTTTTTATCTTTCTCTGTTTTGGCAAAAAACAAATGAATGATTCCTGCTCCAAAATCGTAACCATCCAGCACCAAATAAGTCGCTAAAATGCCAATTAATACAACATACCAAAAGAATTCCATAGTTTATTTTTTATATTTCTTTGACAAATAAATATTTTATAAATTCATTTTAAACCATTAAGAAATTAAGAAAAATTAACACTTAAATAAGCTTAACTTCTTAATGGTTTATTTTAAAAAATTAAGAATGTTTTGGTTCTGGACCGTGATAAATAATTTTTCCAACTAAAATGGCATACAACATTCCAAGCAAAGCGTACAAACCTACAAATCCCATCAGGGTGAATAAGGTATTACCTGAGGAAACCGTTGGCGAAGCACCATCGGCAGTGCGTAATAAATCATACACTAACCAAGGTTGCCGTCCTAATTCAGCCGTGTACCAACCTGTTATGTTGGCGATGTAAGGAAATGGCATTAAGAACATAAACGACCATAAAAGCCATTGGGTTTGAAACAATTGTTTTCGACTTAACTGAAAAGCAGCCAACACCATCACGCCAATAAAAAGTGTTCCTAAACCCACCATAATATGATACGCATAATACAATCCCGAAATGTTTGTTGGGTGTGTATCTTCTGGAAATTGATCCAATCCTTTCACTTCGGTATCCCAATTGCCATAAGTTAAAAAACTCAATACGTTAGGCACTGCAATTTTATTATCCAGTTTTTTGTCTTTTACGTCTGGTTGTCCAATAAGAACAATTTCGGCTCCTTTTTCCTCAGTATGAAAAATTCCTTCCATCGCTGCAAAAGTTACTGGCTGGTGTTTTACTACATTTTTAGCTAATAAATCACCCGTTGGCACAGCAACAATAATACTTGAAATCAATCCAAAAACCACTCCTGTTTTCAAAAACAATTTTCCGTAAGAAACATTTTTGTTCGATAAAATATAAAAAGCGCCAATTCCTGCTACCACAAAAGAACTCGTAACCATAGAAGCTGCCTGATTGTGCAAATACGAAGGCCACAACCACACATTGGTAAATAAAGCCGAGAAATTAGTCAAGACAAATTTACCGTTTTCCAATACTTCGTAACCCACCGGATGTTGCATCCAGGAATGCGTAGCAATAATCAGGAATCCGCTGGCCCAGGAACCCAAACAAATCAATAATCCGGTTACAAAATGCCATCGGTGTCCGATGATTTTTTCGCCAAATAAAAACATACCTAAAAAAGAGGATTCTAAAAAGAAAGAAAACATGCCTTCCATCGCTAAGGTTTGTCCAATAATCCCGCCTGTAAGTTCCGAAAATTTAGCCCAATTGGTTCCAAACTGAAATTCCATGGGAATTCCCGTTACTACACCCATTGCAAAATTGAGTGCAAAAATACGCATCCAAAAATGAGTCGCTTTATTATAATGAGGATCGTTTGTTTTTAAGAATTTCCATTTAAAATAAACAATGATTAACGAAAGACCCATTGTTAATTGCGGAAATAAGTAATGAAAAGTAATGGTAAATGCAAATTGCATTCGATCATAAAAGAGCATTTCTTCCATTGAAAAGGAGTTTTTTTTGATAGCCCAAATTTAACTCAAATGCCTCTAAAACCCTCATGAAAAATCTATTTTAATTTACTTTTTTTCTCCGTTTTTAGAAAACTGAGAATTAAGATTCTTTATGTAACTTTAGTCACTATATCCCCTAGAAGTAAACTTTATCTTTGTTATATTAAATTTAAAAAAAAGTTATTATGAAAATCGAACAAATATATACGGGATGTCTTGCTCAAGGTGCTTATTACATCACTTCAAATGGCGAAGCGGCTATTATTGATCCTTTGCGTGAAGTACAGCCTTACCTTGACCGTTTAGAACGCGATAATGTGAAACTAAAATACATTTTCGAAACCCATTTCCATGCCGATTTTGTATCAGGACATATCGATTTAAGTAAAGAAACTTCGGCACCTATTGTTTATGGACCTACAGCAAAACCTGAATTTGATTCCATTATCGCAACTGATGGACAGGTATTCCGTATTGGAAAAATTACAATAAAAGCACTACATACTCCAGGTCACACCATGGAGAGTACGTCTTATTTATTGATAGATGAAAATGGTAAAAAAAATGCTATCTTCTCTGGAGATACCTTATTCATTGGCGATGTAGGTCGACCTGATTTAGCTCAAAAAGCAGCACACATGACTCAGGAACAACTGGCAGCAACCTTATATCATTCGCTAAGAGATAAAATAATGACTTTGCCTGATGATGTTATTGTGTATCCTGCGCATGGAGCTGGAAGTGCTTGCGGAAAAAACATGAGTAAAGAAACGATTTCGACTATTGGTAACCAAAGAACAACTAATTATGCTTTGAGAGCCAATATGACTGAAGCCGAATTTATTAAAGAAGTAACTGATGGATTATTGCCTCCGCCAGCTTATTTTGGAATGAATGTAGCCATGAACAAACAGGGATATGAAAGTTTTGAAACCGTTCTTAATCAAGGAATGAAAGCTATTGAAGTAAACGATTTAGAGGTAGTTGCTAAAGAATCTGGCGCCTTAATTTTAGATACTCGTAAAAATGGAGACTTTGCCAAAGGTTTTATTCCGCAGTCCATCAATATTGGAATTGAAGGCGATTTTGCTCCTTGGGTAGGTGCTTTAATTGCCGATGTCAAACAACCCATTATTTTAGTGACTGAAATCGATCAAGAAGAAGAATCGGTAACGCGCTTAAGCCGTGTGGGTTTTGACAACATCATTGGTCATCTAAATGGCGGTTTTGAAGCTTGGCAAAAAGCAGAAAAAGAAATCGACACCATTAACCGAATTTCTACTGAAGAATTTACCAAAGAAGTTAAAATTGGCGAAAGCAAAATTATCGATGTTCGCAAAGAGACAGAATATGCTGCTGAACATGTTGAAGAAGCTTTTTCGAAACCTTTAGCCTACATTAACGATTGGATTAAAGACATTGACCCAAAAGAAAAATTCTATCTTCATTGTGCTGGTGGATACCGCAGCATGATTGCTGCTTCCATTTTACAAGCAAGAGGTTTTAGAAATTTCACAGAAATTGAAGGTGGTTTTAATGCCATTGCCAAAACGACTATTCCTAAAACAAATTTTGTGTGTCATAGCAAAACATTAAACAACTAAACTATTGATTTAAAAGATATTAATCCTTAAATTTATATGGTAATTTGAACACATCTTTTAACCCTTAAATTCTAGAAATCATGAAACATAATATGGGAAAAACAGACAAAACAATCCGTGTAATTATTGCCATCGCACTAGCAACATTGTATCTTACAAACACTGTTACTGGAAATTTAGGAATCATTTTAATGGCTATTGCCGTAATCGTATTAATTACTGTGGGAATCAATTTTTGTCCTATGTATACTCCTTGGGGTATCAATACAAATAAAAAGAAACTCAGTCCTTAAATGATAAACAAGTTCGCCATAATTCTTTTAAAAGTTTATGAAACAGTACAAAAACTAATTTTAGCTTTTTGCTGATTCCTTTTGTGTTTTACCTTCAAATTATTACAAAAAATTATCATGAATAACGAACAATGCTGTACAATAACTTGCGAAAGTCCTTTAGACCAAAATTACTGGGATGCACAATACAAAGCAAGGGCAACTGGATGGGATTTAGGCCAAATTGCTCCTCCGATTCAAAATTTCATTAACACATTAGAAAATAAAAACAGCCGCATTTTAATTCCAGGATGCGGCAATACCTACGAAGCTGAATATCTTTTAGAAATAGGGTTTACCAATATTACAGTTATTGATATTGCGCCAACATTAGTGACAATGTTACAGCAAAAATTTGCTAACAATCCTAATATAGCTATTATTTTAGGTGATTTTTTTGAACATCAAGGAGAATATGATGTTATTATCGAACAAACTTTTTTCTGTGCGCTCCCACCATTTTTACGTCAAAAATACGTTTGGAAAATGCACCGGCTTTTAGCTAACGAAGGAATAATAGCAGGTTTGCTATTCAATAGAACTTTTGAAATAAGTCCTCCTTTTGGTGGAAGCCAAAAAGAATACAAACTGCTTTTTAAAGATGCTTTCTATTTTTTAAAATTGGAAATAGCAGCCCACTCAGCCGAACCGAGACAAAATTCAGAATTATTTTTCGAATTCAAAAAAAATAACACAGTACAAGTTCATCTTTATGCTTTTGAAGGAATTACTTGCAGTGGCTGTATGGAAACGGTATCAGCAAAATTCGCAACTCTTCCAACTGTTTTAAATGTAAGTATGAGTTCTGATTATAGTGAAGTGCTAATAGTAAGTGAAACCGAAATACAACAAAAAAAATTACAAGAAATTATTTCTTATGAGCAGAAATATAAAATACATCTACTTTAAGCAAATGCCAAAATCCAACAAATAAATAAGATAAAAATGAACAGCAATTTCGATAAATTAATTCAATCTGAAAAACCAATATTAATCGATTTTTTTGCGACCTGGTGCGGTCCTTGCAAAATGCTTAGCCCCATTTTAAAAGAAGTAAAAGAACAGTTAGGAGAGCAGATTTCTATTATAAAAATTGATGTAGACAAAAATCAACAAATTGCTTCACAATACCAAGTTCGCGGTGTTCCCACAATGATTTTATTCCAAAAAGGAAAACAATTATGGCGACAATCAGGTGTTCTAGACAAAAACACTATTGTCCAAATTGTTTTAGAAAAAAGCAAGTCCTAAAAAACTAGGACTTCTATTTTTATAGATTTAGATTTTTCGATTATAACGCAATTCTAAACAATGGTTAATGTTTGTCTAAAGTAAAGTTAAAAACCGTAAACTTCCCTACTTCAGATTCAATATTAATTGTACCACCAAGTGCTAATACAAGTTTTTTTACTGTTGCCAGGCCAATACCATGTCCTGTTTCACCATCCTTATCATAAGTGTCTAAAACTTCAAAAAGTTCAAAAATTTTATCTTGGTCTTTTTTTAATATCCCTGATCCATTATCTCTTACTGAAATGAGGTATTGTAATGGTTCTTCTGTTATAAAAATTTCAATTTCTGCAAACTCTTTATCATTGTACTTGATCGCATTAGAAACAAGATTTATCAAAATTTGTTCTAAGGCAATTTTATTAGTAACCATTGTGGTCACATCTGACTTTAAAGAAATAATATACTTTTTATTTAAACTAAAAAGTCCTAAAATTTCTTCTTTAAGGGTTTCCAAATTGACTTCTGTTTTTCCTTCTTTAATAATTTTATCGTATTTACTGTACTCCAATAAATCATCAATTAATTGTCTTAATTTAACCGATGAATGATGAATTAGCGATATAATTTCTATTCCATCTTTGTCGATATTGTCTCCATAATTTTCAATAAAAAGATCGGTCAAAGCGGTAATATTCCCTAATGGTGATTTTAAATCATGAGCTGCTATGTAAGCAAATCTTTCTAATTCCTTGTTTTTATTTTCAAATTCGATTAAAGTTTTTTCAAGTTGCTTTTTGTTCTTTCTTAATTCTAACAACTTCATGACTTGATTTGAAAGCGCTTTTAAGGATTGTATTTGGGCTTCTGTTAATTTATTAGGCTTATTATCAAATACACATATTGTCCCCAGTGGCAAGCCATCTTGTCCTACTAAAGGAGCACCTGCGTAAAATACAACATTAGGATCTCCAACCACAAAGGGATTATCATAAAATCGATTATCATTCCTAGCATCATCGACAACAAATACCTCATCTATGTTGTGTATGGCATGAGCACAAAATGCAATTTCCCTAGGCGTTTCAGTAGCATCTATACCAAAATGCGATTTAAACCACTGTCTATTTTCGTCTATAAGACTTATTAATGACATTGGTGCGCCACATATTTGAGCAGCTATTGCGGTAAGTTGATCATATTCATCCTCAGGAAGTGTATCTAAAATAGAATAGGAATCAAGGGCTTTTAGCCTCTCACTTTCTTTTATAAATTTATCAGGTTTGATCATATATTTTTCTTTATAATAAACCGTTACTTCGATTTGTTAATTAAAATAAAAACACTTATATAAATACACTTTTAGTAGTAAATACTTATATTATTTTTATCCCTATTCAATAGTTTCAAGAACTATAACTGGTTTTTTCAATTGTACTTTTTGGGCGACTTGCAATTTTTAAATATGCTTGTATGCAAGTTAGCAGTAAAATTGGATTTAATTGGGTTGTGATTAGTTATCAAATTTATTAACCAATAGTCTCTGTAAATTATAATGACAAAAATCACACCGATTAAAGTAATGAAGATAATAAAAACAAACTAATGTGTCAACCACTTTAACATTACTAATTCTAAATCGGATACAATTATGGGTTTTGTAATATAATCGTTCATTCCTGATTTGAAACATTGTTCTTTTTCTTCTGTAAATATTCCTGCTGTCAAGGCGATAATTGGTATGGTTCGGTCTTGCTCTATTTTTCTAATTTCATAAGTCGCTTCAAATCCATTTTTGTTGGGCATTTGGATATCCATCAAAATAATATCAGGCCGCTGGTTTTGATATTGCTCAATGGCTTCTTCTCCGTCAAAAGCTTCGATAATTATACTTTCAGGAATAATTTTCTTAACTAATGTCTTAGCTAATAACATATTGATGGAATTGTCTTCTACAATTAAAACTTTCTTAGCTCCTAAAATATTCTCCATCGTTAACTTGCTCTTAGTTTCTAACAAATGGTGATTTTGTTGCTCCGATTTTTTTAATCTAATTTTAAAATGAAAATTACTACCCACACCATAAGTACTTTCTAATTCCAAATTCGAATCCATTAAAGCCAGTAGTCGGTTAGAAATGGCTAATCCGAGTCCTGTTCCTCCAAACTGACGGCTGGTAGAGTTGTCTCCCTGCTCGAAAGAATGAAATATTTTGTCTAAATTTTTTGATTGAATCCCTATTCCTGTGTCTTTTACCGAAAAAATGAGATGGACAAAATCGTCTTCGACAGGTAAAATGGTTTTGATATCTAGTACAATTTGTCCTTTTTGAGTAAATTTTACAGCATTTCCTATCAAATTGATGATAATTTGTTTCAATCGTAGTGAATCTATAAAAAGATACTGAGGTACATTGGCATCAATATCTAAAACCAAATCGATTTGTTTTTGATTGGCTTGGTATTTAAACAACGAAATTATCTGAGCTGTTAAAGTATAGAGATCAGCTTCCTCAATTTTAAGTTCTAATTTTCCTGCTTCAATTTTAGAAAAATCCAAAATATCATTGACAATTTCCATCAGTGTATTTGCTGATTCATTGATGGTAAGCATATATTCTTTCTGACTTTGCTCTAAATTTGATTCCATCAGCAAGGAAGTAAAACCAATAATTCCGTTTAATGGCGTTCTTATTTCATGACTCATATTCGCTAGAAAATCAGTTTTAGATTTACTGGCAGACTCTGCTAATTCTTTTGCTTTTTGAATTTCCTGATTCATTTTATTTTGCTCGGTAACGTCTCTAGAGATCACTATAAAATGTTTTTCTTTTTTTTCATCCTGTTTCATTGGAGCTAATGATAACTCAAACCAAAATTTACCGTTAGGAAATTCTAAGAAAAATTGTTTTCCTCTGGAAAAACCTTTTTCATTCGCTTCTTTTAGTGCCAAAAAACAAACAGCAGCAGCATGAGGAGGCAAAACTTCGTTTATCTTTTTTCTAATAAATAAAGAGGGTGGCATTAATAACAACTCACTATTTGGTGAATGATAATTAAAAATTATTCCTTCTAAATTTAATTCAAATATCATATCTGGAATAGCCTGAATAATAGCTTCCATCTTTTTACTGGTTTTAATAAACTTGTCTTCGGCTTCTTTCCTCTCAGTAATATCAGTAATGGTTCCAATGAATCCTATAATTTTATTTTCGGTATTAGTCTCAGGAATGGCTTGACCTATTACCCAAACAATACTGCCATCTGGTTTTATAAAGCGATATTCTAATGATCCTCTAACTTTTTCGGTAATTATTTTTTTTAACTCTTTGTCTATTTTTACACGATCATCAGGATGAAGAGCTGTATACCAGCCTCTTCCCATTGATTCCTCAAAACTAATACCAACTATTTGAGACCAACGCTGATTGACATAAGTTGTTGCTCCTGTTAAATCGGTTCTAAAAATCCCCACTGGAGAAACTTCGGTTAGGGTATGAAATCTTTTTTCACTTTGAAAAACTGCCTCTTCGGCTTGTTTTCTCATTATTTCTTCTTCAAAAAACTCTAAAGCAAATGTGACATCGGAGGCTGCATTGTTCAACAAACTAATTTCTTCATCATCAAAATAATTTTTCTCTGCAGCATAAATCATAAATACACCTACTACCTTTTCATACATTTTAATAGGTATAGCTATCAGGGATTGAAATCCTTTTTTTAATGCTTCTTCTCGCCACAAATTCATAGAAGGGTCATCTGCAATAGCATTACAAACCTGATGAACTCCTTTTCTAATTGCTATTCCAGCAGGTCCTCTTCCTCCTTCTTTATCTATTTTTGCAGAAATTTTCTTGATATTTACCAAATATTCTTGGTCAAGACCACCCACACCCACAGGAATTACATCTTGAGTATCCAAATCAATCATGCCAATCCAAGCCATTTTAAAGCCGCCAATTTCAACAGCAGTATTACAAACTTCCTTGAATAACTGATTTCTTTCCTTTGTACGAACAATAATTTGATTAATTCGGCTTATAAAAAGATACAAGCGTTTTGCCTTATTCATTTTTTGTTCTTGAAAATTTATTTCTACCAATAAATCTTCATAACTAGGTTTATCTTCTTTCATACATTAACGTGTAAGTCTGTGCATTTACTGATAAATGTACTCATTTGTAATCAAAAAACGGTACTAATATTAACAAAAAAACTAGTGCTAAAGCTTTTTTATATTTGAATTTGAAATACTACAGCTTTTAACCACATTTCTAAAGTAATATTTTCAAAACATATCGACTCTATTCAGAAAAACTCATCCAAATATACGATGAAGATTTTGATGTCATATCTGCTTTTTTTAAAACGACAACTGTTCAAACAAATAAAATTTATTTATTGAAGATGTTATTTCCAAGTCACATTTCTTTGTTCTTGAAGGTTGATTGATAATTTTTTATGAACATTAAAGGAGTGGAACAAACTAGCTAATTTTCCATAGAAAATTGGTCGATTGCAGACAGGATTGCATACGGGCATGGATTAGCTACTTCCCTTATTTATATTTAAACGGTATAATTAGAAACATGGAAGACCAAGAGCAATTATTGAAAATAAATTCTCGAAAAAATGAATAAAAAAATCGGAACACAATTAAATTATGTTCCGATTTTTTTATTGAATATTTTTTAGAATAACTCCATTATTCGTCTTCTCCAGTAGCATGCGATTTGGAATAATTACGCCATTTTTCGATACAATCTTGAAAATCCTGAGGTAATTCGGTATCAAAACGCATTAGCTCTCCTGTATTAGGATGCACAAAACCCAATGTTTTTGCATGCAAAGCCTGTCTTGGTAAGATTTTAAAACAATTTTCTATAAACTGCTTGTATTTGGTAAACGTAGTTCCTTTTAAAATCAAATGACCTCCATAACGCTCATCATTGAATAATGGATGCCCAATGTGTTTCATGTGTGCTCTAATCTGGTGTGTTCTACCTGTTTCTAATCGGCATGTAATCAAAGTTACATAACCAAAACGCTCTAAAACATTGTAATGTGTAATGGCAGGTTTTCCAATTTCGGGATCAGCAAAAACAGCCATTTGCATACGATCTTTTAAATGACGTGCCAGATTTCCTTCGATAGTTCCGCTTTCTTCAGCTACATTTCCCCAAACCAAAGCCACATATTCCCTTTCGGTAGTTTTAGCCTCAAATTGTTTGGCTAAATGCGTCATAGCCGCTTCAGTTTTTGCAATGACTAACAAGCCCGAAGTATCTTTATCAATTCGGTGAACCAATCCAGGGCGCTCGCTGCTATTCATTGGTAAATTTTCAAAATGAAAAGCCAGTGCATTCACTAAAGTTCCTGTATAATTTCCGTGACCTGGATGTACCACTAATCCCGGCTCTTTGTTCACCAATAATAAGGCCTCATCTTCATACACAATATTCAACGGAATATTCTCTGGAAGAACATGGTTTTCAAACGGCGGATGCGATAACATTACCGTTACTACATCCATCGGTTTTACTTTATAATTGGATTTTACCGTAGCATTATTGACAAAAATATTGCCTTCGGTTGCAGCATTTTGTATTTTATTTCGCGTAGCATTGGGAATCAATCCCATCAAATATTTATCAATACGTAAAATTGCTTGTCCTTTAGGAACTTCAAATTTAAAATGCTCAAATAATTCCTCTTCTTCTATGTCAATTGGCTCAATATTATTGTTCATTTGGCGCTTCTTCTGTTGCTGGATTAGCAATTATGGTATCGGTTTCACTAGTAATATCTTCTTCATAACTCGCTTTTCCATCTCCTAAAACCAAGTCAATTTTAGACGATTTCAAAACACGATCTCCTGGTTTTATGTTCCTTCCTTTATAACGCATCTCTAAAACCATATCTTTTCCCAGATTTGGAATATAAGTAATTGTTCCTTCTTCTAGTCCTAATGCTCTTAATGTTGGAACCGCTTCACGATAGGTTTTCTCAATCAAATCTGGTACTCTAATCGATGAAAAACCAGAACTATTAATTTTAATATATACTTTTCTTCCCTCTTTTACCTTTGCTCCTGGCAATGGATCTTGTTGTACCACGCTGTATTTAGGATAATTGCTTCTATAATCTACGCTATCAAGCAAGACATAAGACAAATCTAATTCATCCAACTTCTCCTCTACTTGTTCCTCTGTCAATTTACTCAAATCAGGAACCGTAATTTCATTTCCGTGATCGGTGGTAAAAGTCAACCAATGCATTAAAAGATAAGCTAAAAGAACGATTATCAAAGCAGCAATAACAACCTGTGTAAAAAAAGCGCGACTAGTAAGATATTTACGTATACTCATATATTTTTTTTTGAAAGGTGACAAAGATAAAGCTATTTCGTTTCAAAAAAAATGATAATTTTGTTTAATCTAGCTTCTGTTCTAGCTTATTTTATTTCAGAAGCTATTTCCCGCTGTTCACTCTATCTTTTCCTCGCTAAAGGAGCGAGAAAAAGGATGCCGTTGCCATCGGGGCTAAAACAAAAAAACCAATTTTCACAATACATAACGAGACTAAATGAAAAACATTGCCATCATCATGGGCGGCTATTCTAGTGAGTACAAAATTTCACTTATTAGCGGTAACGTAGTTTACAAATTTCTAGACCAATCAAAATACAATGCGTTTCGCATCCACATTTTTAAAGAAAAATGGGTTTATGTAGACGATTCCGAAAATGAATTTCCAATCGACAAAAACGATTTTTCAGTAGCAGTCAACGGAAACAAAATCAATTTTGACTGCGTTTTCAATGCCATTCACGGAACTCCAGGCGAAGATGGTTTAATGCAAGCTTATTTTGAATTATTAGGCATTCCGCAAACTTCTTGCGATTATTACCAAGCCGCTTTAACCTTCAATAAAAGAGATTTGCTTTCAGTATTAAAACCATACGGAATTAAAACAGCTATTTCTTATTATTTAAACAAAGGCGATGTAATTAATACAACTGAAATTATCCATAAAGTAGGATTGCCTTGTTTTGTAAAACCAAATAAAGCAGGATCTAGTTTCGGAATTTCAAAAGTAAAAACCGAAGCCGAATTACCTACCGCAATCGAAACCGCTTACAAAGAAGACAACGAAATTATCATTGAAAGCTTCCTTGATGGTATCGAAGTTTCTGTAGGTGTAATTAATTATAAAGGAGAGATTATTGTCTTACCTATTACCGAAATCGTTTCTGAAAATGATTTCTTTGATTATGAAGCCAAATATCAAGGAAAATCACAGGAAATCACTCCAGCAAGACTTTCTGACGAAATGACTCAAAAAGTAGGAAACATTGCCAAACGTGCTTATGAAGTTTTAAAAATGAAAGGATTCTCCCGTTCAGAATTCATCATTGTTAACGAAGAACCACACATGCTTGAAATGAATACCATTCCGGGATTAACCACCGAAAGCTTGATTCCACAACAAGCTGCTGCAGCTGGAATTTCATTAGAAGATTTGTTTACCAATGCAATTGAATTGGCTTTAACTCATTAAAATAAAATTCTATCCGTCTAAACAAATAGTCAAAAAGCCACAGTTTACGTGGCTTTTTTGCTATCATAAATATGGTTTTCCAGAATAGTTTATCCTAATTTTTGTCTTTCCAATCGATTAGATACCAAAAAAAAAGTTAGTGCAGCATTTTATTCCGTGTTCGTAATAATACTTTACCAAATTGCTTAAAGTGATTGATTCGCCAGTTTACTATAGCTTGTGAATTTCATCGTCGAAGAAATAAGATTAAGGAAATAACAGCCTAATATTTTGTGTTAAAAAAACAAAAAAGCATTCTCAAAAAAAGAATAAACTGTACTTTTGCAGCCAAAATAAAAAAGTTCTTTTTTGAAGACCCTATTCAGCATAGTACTTTCTATCCTTTTATTACTACCTTCTTTTGGTAGCTTTTTTGCTTACAGTTCGTTCAAATTAAATCAGGACGAAATTGCAAAAACCATTTGTGTACAACGAAAAATGGTCAATAACAGTTGTAACGGTCGTTGTGAGCTTCAAAAAAGCCTTAAAAAATACGAAGACAACGAAAAAAGAATGCAAAACAACCTGGACAGCAAAGTAGATTTGGTTTTTATCCAGAATACCGTTGTTGCCAATGATTTTAAATTAATAGCATTCGATTTTCTTATCAAACCTAATTTCTATATTTTAGAAAAGAAGGAAATCTCAGTTTCCCTATCTTCTTTTCGACCACCCTCCTATTTGATATAAATTTTAATATCAGTTTTCAATTTTTTATTGAACTGTATTTTCTTGGATTGCATCTAAGAAAAGCTCGTTATTTTTAAATTTATATTAATTAAAATGAAGAAAATTCTACTGGCTTTATTCGCATTAAGCCAATTTGTTGTTGCTCAAAACAAAAGCAAATCAGACACCACTAATGTACATGAACTTCAGGACGTTTTTATAACTGCTAATCGAACGGCTACTTTACGCAAAGAAACTCCAGTTGCTATTAGCAAATTAACCGCTAAAACCATCAACGAAACTAAGGCGAATGCGGCATACGAAATTGTCAATAAAACACCTGGAGTATTGATGGTGAATTTAGGAAACGAACAACATTCGATGGCTATTCGCCAGCCTATGACTACCAATGCGTATTACTTGTATTTAGAAGATGGTTTGCCTATTCGACCAATGGGAATCTTTAATCACAATGCTTTATTAGAAATCAATCAGTTTAATTTGCAAAGTATCGAAGTGGTTAAAGGCCCCGTTTCTTCACTTTATGGGCCAGAAGCTGTAGGGGGAACTATTAATTTTATTTCGCTAAAACCAAGTATCAACCCCGAATTCAAATTTGGAATACAGGGAGATCATTTTGGTTTTCGCAGAATTCAGGCTGCTGGTGGAGCCACCATTGGAAAAATTGGTTTTCATATTGCAGGAATTTCCAGTTTACAGGAAAATGGCTGGATGGCAAATTCTGATTACAACAAAGACAATTTGAATGCTAGAATTGATTATAACATCTCTGCTGCTACCCGATTAATCAGTAATACGATGTATGGTAAATATTACTCGCAAATGAGCGGAAGTGTCAACGAAGCCGATTTCAATAATAGAACCTACAACAGTACTTCTGACTTTACTTATAGAAAATCTGACGCATTACGCACCAGATTAACACTGGAACATGACTGGAACGAAAACGCCAGTAGTTACATTACAGCATATTTTAGAGACAATAAACTGGGACAAAATCCTTCTTATGGAATTAGATGGAATCCCGCTGTAAACCCAACAACGGCTACTGGCGAAGTGAATTCGAATAATTTTAAAAGCTACGGAACCATTGGACAGCACACTCATAAATTTGATTTTTTAAATACCAAAATCGTTGCTGGAGCACTTTATGATTATTCGCCTGTAAACTATTGGGCGTATCGGACTAATTTAAGAGCCGTTTTAAATCCCGGAACTACTGGTTCGCAAACCGTACATCACTATGAAGTAATTGAAGAACGACCTGATTTAAAAATAGCCGATTATACCGCGGATATTTACAACACCGCTGGATATGCACAGTTGAGTTTTAATCCTATCGAAAAAGTAGTGGTTTCATTAGGCGGTCGTTATGATAATATGAAAATCAAATATAGTAATGCACTCGATCTTTCATCTGGCGATAAAATCTACGACAAAGCTACTTTCAAAGCGGGAGTAAACTACAATCCGTTTGATTTTTCGGGATTTTATGGAAATTATTCTCAGGGTTTTGCGCCTCCTGGTATTACTTCTATTTTTAGAGCCAAATCAGGAACGGGTGGAACAACTGGAGTTCCTGCCGAGTTTTATTATAATTTAAAACCCGCCAGTTTTGAAAATTACGAAATTGGAGGTTGGTTTTCTTTACTTCGAAATAAACTAAACTTTGATTATGCTTTCTATTATATGGAAGGCAAAAACGAATTATTAAATGTAAAACTGGAAGACAATTCAACCGATTATCGTTCGGCTGGGGAAACGCGTCACAAAGGAATTGAGTTTGGAATAAACTACAAACCATCTACTCAAATTCACTTTCGCCTGGGCGGAACTTATGCACAACATACTTTTATCGACTTCAAAGTTTCAGACAAACCAACTGATGTTTTACAAAATTTAGATGGTAAAGAAATGCCAGCTGCACCAAGATGGTCTGGAAATTCGGAGATTTATTATTATCCAAATTGGCTTCCTAAACTTAGAACTTCCATCGAATGGCAACATGTGGGAAGTTATTACCAAGATCAAATCAATACGGTAAAATACGATGGTTATAATTTATTTAATGCCCGAATTGGTTACCAATGGAAAAACTTTGAATTTTATGGAAACGTAATGAATCTAACCGATAAATTATATGCGTATAATGTTTCGAGAGCCAACGCCTCAAATGCGCAAGCTGCTTTTACTGCAGCAGCGCCAAGAACATTTGTGTTAGGAATTCAATATAATTTTTCGTTGAAAAACAAATAATAAAACTAGCCACAGATTAAAAAAAATAAAAGATTTTCTAAAACATTTCATTTTACAATCTGTGTTAATCTTTTTAATCTGTGGCTAAAAAACAAATCTTAAGTTCTCCAAAAATGAGCAAGAAAAACATCAAAAAGAAAGATTCCAAGTTGGTCAAGAAAATCAAACAGAATATGTACCAATGGCATCGCACCATTGGTATTATTACCATAATTCCAGTTATTTTTTGGACTTTATCAGGATTAATGCATCCATTTATGGCGCATTTTTTAAAACCTGAAATTCCCAATGAAAAAATAGAGATTCAAACAATCAATCAAAATGATTTATCGCTTTCTATTCAGGAAGTTTTAGAAAAAAACAATATTAAACAATTTACCAACTTCCGGATTGTTTCTTTCAATGGCACTACTTTTTATCAGGTAAAAAACCTAATTGGGGATTTATTGTATTTTGATACTTCAACCGGAAATGAACTTAAAAACGGAGACCGGATATATGCAGAATGGTTGTCGCGTTATTTTCTAGACGATCAAAAAAGCAGTCTAAAAAACAGCGAAATCATCACTGAATTTGACAATCAGTACAAATATATCAATCGGTATTTGCCTGTTTATAAAGTAACTTTAGACCGTCCAGATACAATGGAAGTTTATGTGGAAACATCTTCTGGCAAATTAGCGACTTACAACCCCACATCCAGACAATTCTTCATTTGGTTTTTTGATGTTTTTCACAACTGGTCTTTTATCGATGCGATTAGCAACAATAGCATTCGCATCATCACAATGATTCTCTTATTGTCTATCATTGGATTTTCTGCCATTAGTGGCATTGTGATTTATGGCTTTTTATGGAAACAATTTAAAAAATCAGACAGCTTAGAACCTAAAAAAGGAATCAGAAAATACCATCGCCAAATAGGAATCTGGATTTCGCTTTTTACGTTAACATTTGCATTTAGCGGCGGCTATCATGCAACAACCAAATGGGATCCTTACACCTTGGACCAAATGGTCTACGAACCGACTTTTAAAACTTCAGAAATTGCATTAGCAAACAACAAACTCGATTTAGACTGGAATCGTTTTCAAAATGCAAGTCTTATTACGTTTAATGATAGTATTTATTTCCGTTGCCAATTAGACGAAAAAGCCACTGGAAGATTCAAAAAGCCAAAGTCAGATACGAATTCGAAATGGAATAAAAAAGAAATTCCAAAAACCGAAGTAGTTTATATCAATGCTACCACAAATAAAACAGTTCCAAATTTAGATATTCAATATGCTGAATTCTTGGCTTATTATTTTACTGATGGTGCTCCAAAAGCAGCTTGTTGTGAAATGATGAGTCCTGAAATTCCTGAAGAAGGCGTTACTTCTCTTGAAAATGTAAAATTATTAGAATCGAAAGTAATTACTAATTTTGAAAACAGAGAATATGGTTTTGTCAACAAGCGTTTGCCAGTGGTAAAATTAGCTTATGACACTCCTGAAAAAACCACTTATTTTATAGAAACATCTACTTCAAGACTGGCTGCTGTTGTCAAAAATGCTGATAGGATTGAAGGTTATTCCTTTGCCATTCTTCACAAATTTCTATTTATGGACTGGGCGGGAAAAAACATCCGCGATTTAACAATGGTTTTAGCGGCATTAGCTATTTTGATTGTAAGTGTGTTGGGATTGATTCTTTTTATAAAGAAGAAGTAAAAAAGTTATGGGTTATGAGTTATAAGTTATCAACTGGAACTCATAACCCATAACCTTTTAACTCATAACTCATAGTATCGTGCTTCAATTCGTTTAATATCTTTAATCGAATTCTTCGCCCAAGCCAAACGTTTTTCCAGAATTTCATCATCAGATAATTTCCAGTCAATCTCGGAACGTCTCAATCTATTGGTTAAATCCTGAATAATTATAGCTGCCGAAACCGAAATATTTAAACTCTCAGTAAAACCTACCATAGGGATTTTCAGGAAACCATCCGCTTTTTCTAGTATTTCTGGCGAAAGTCCGTCGCGCTCTGTTCCAAAAAACAACGCACTTGGTTTCGAAATATCGAAATCTTCCAGCAAACAATCATTTTCATGTGGCGTGGTTGCAATAATTTGGTACCCCTTATTTTTTAAAGTCGAAATACAATTGGAAACCGAATCAAACTGGTTAATATCCACCCATTTTTGGGCTCCCATAGCAATTTCTTTATCGATTTTTTTTCCATAACGCTGCTCAATTACATTCAATTCCTGAATTCCAAAAACCTCACAACTACGCATCACCGCAGAAGTATTGTGCATTTGAAAAACGTCTTCGACAACAACAGTAAAATGTTTCGTTCGGTTAGCTAAGACTTCTAAAAAACGTTCTTTGCGATTGTCAGTTAATATATTTTCAAGGAAATTCAGGTAATCGATATCAATCATTGTACTCTTTTTAATTTTGGCAAAAATAGTAAAAAGAGAAAAGCTAGGAACACAACATATTTCTTTATGATTAAAAACTAAAGTTCAATTACAAACTCGTTCTGCTATTTATTAACCACAAATTACACAAATTAGCACTAATTAATTTGTGTTAATTTGTGTAATTTGCGGTTAATTTTTTTAAAATTAAAAAATCATTATATCCCTCAAATAAATATGAAAAAAAAATTAGTGGTTTTAACTGGAGCAGGAATCAGTGCCGAAAGTGGTATCAAAACTTTTAGAGACAGCGATGGATTGTGGGAAGGACATGATGTTATGGAAGTGGCTTCTATTGAAGGCTGGCAAAAAAATCCTGAATTAGTTTTGGATTTTTACAACAAAAGACGCCGACAACTCAAAGAAGTAAAACCCAATTTAGGACATCGGGAATTAGCGCAGCTGCAAATTCATTTTGATGTGCATATTATTACCCAAAATGTAGATGATTTGCACGAACGAGCTGGCAGTAAAAAAGTGTTACACTTGCATGGCGAACTTTTAA
Source organism: Flavobacterium zubiriense (assembly GCF_041729725.1). Lineage (NCBI taxonomy): Bacteria > Pseudomonadati > Bacteroidota > Flavobacteriia > Flavobacteriales > Flavobacteriaceae > Flavobacterium > Flavobacterium zubiriense. The sequence continues at coordinate 46,082 of NZ_JBCFQL010000004.1, forward strand.
AAGTGCGAAGTACAAAGAACCCTAATTTTATTTTAGAATGGGAAGGCGACTTGAATTTAGGCGATATGGATTCTCATAAAAATCAATTACGTCCGCATATTGTTTGGTTTGGCGAAGCCGTTCCTGCTTTTGATGAAGCCATTAACATTACTGAAACCGCCGATTATTTTGCCGTTATTGGAACTTCATTACAGGTGTATCCCGCAGCGGGTTTATTGGATTTTGTTCCTAAAAACATTCCTATATTCTATATTGATCCTAAACCAATCCAAATTCCGAATCTGAAGAATATTGTCGAAACATTTCCGATGTTAGCCACAACTGGAATTCCACATTTAAAAAATAGATTATTAGCCGAATTTCAGTAAGATAAAACAACTATACATTACTAATACTTATTGATTTTTTGCCACAAATTCACAAATTATTTTTTGAATTAGACATCTTTAAATTTCACTAATTACAAATAAAGTCATTGATTATTTGTGTTATAATAGAAGGAATTATTCGTGCATTCGTGGCTAAAAAAACAGTCTATAAAACCAATTTTAAATCGCTTTTTTAAAACTCCATCTGTGATAATCTGCTAAAATCAGTTTGAACTGTATTCCATTTTTATTATCGTTAAAATCAATTCTAAAATAGCCCGAAATTCCTAAAATTCTGTCTATATTTGTGCCTTTCGAAAAAATAACAACACAATGACGACTTTAAACGAATTGAATGCTATTTCTCCAATTGATGGAAGATATAGAAGTAAAACACTTTCATTAGCTCCTTTTTTCTCAGAAGAAGCTTTAATCAAGTACCGTGTATTGGTAGAAATTGAATATTTCATTGCTTTGTGCGAAGTGCCTTTGCCACAACTAAAAAATGTAAATCCTAACGTATTCGAAAGTTTACGTAATATCTATAAAAACTTCTCTACTGCAGATGCGCTTTGGATTAAAGAAACAGAAAAAGTAACCAATCACGATGTTAAAGCCGTTGAATATTTTATCAAAGATGCCTTTGAAAAATTAGGTTTATCAGAATTTAAAGAATTCATCCACTTTGGATTGACTTCTCAAGATATCAATAATACGGCGATTCCACTTTCGACAAAAGAAGCTTTTGAGAATGTTTACATGCCCTCTTTAATTACTTTAATTTCAAAATTAAAAGAATTAAGTTCAGAATGGAAGGACATTCCAATGTTAGCTCGTACCCACGGACAACCAGCTTCTCCTACTCGTTTAGGAAAAGAAATTGCTGTTTTTGTGGAGCGTATCGAAGAGCAAATGCGTTTGTTATTCAACATTCCGTTTGCAGCTAAATTTGGTGGAGCAACTGGAAATTATAATGCGCATCATGTGGCTTACCCACAAATTGACTGGAAGCAATTTGGTACTAAATTCGTTCAAGAAAACCTTGGATTACACCATTCATTCCCAACAACACAAATCGAGCATTACGATCATTTTGCTGCCTTTTTTGATGCTTTAAAAAGAATCAACACCATCATCATCGATTTAGATCGTGATATCTGGACCTATGTTTCAATGGAATATTTCAAACAAAAAATAAAGGCAGGAGAAATAGGTTCATCGGCAATGCCGCATAAAGTTAATCCAATTGATTTTGAAAATTCAGAGGGAAACTTAGGAATTGCTAACGCTATTTTCGAACATTTATCAGCTAAATTACCTGTTTCAAGATTGCAACGTGATTTGACAGACAGTACGGTTTTAAGAAACATTGGTGTACCAATGGGACATACAATTATTGCATTTGAAGCTACTTTAAAAGGATTAAACAAGTTGTTATTAAACGAGTCTAAATTCCACGATGATTTAGAAAACAACTGGGCAGTTGTAGCTGAGGCTATCCAAACGATTTTACGTCGTGAAGCTTATCCAAATCCTTATGAAGCCTTAAAAGGTTTAACCAGAACGAACGAAGCAATTACTAAAAAATCAATCCATGAATTTATAGGTACTTTAGAAGTTTCTGACGAAATTAAAGCGGAGTTATTACAAATTACGCCAAGTAACTTTTTAGGAATCTAATTAAAAAAACATATTTATTTTTAAAAAGCTATCCTAATCGATAGCTTTTTTTATAAAATGGTATTAATTATACAATAGAATTGCATAACAAAAGTCATTTTATTATATTTATCAAAATTGAATTTTTAAAGAATACTATATGAGTACTATAGCTGCTGTTGCTGATGCGTCCCATCATTTAAAACCCTTAATTAGTGATTTAGGACTAATTTTGATGACTGCTGGAATTGCGGTATTGTTGTTTAAAAAAATGAAACAACCTTTAGTTTTAGGCTATTTGATTGCTGGATTTTTAGCAGGAAATCATTTTGATTTTTTTCCGTCAATAACTGATATGAAAAGTGTTGAAGTCTGGGCCGAAATTGGTGTTATCATTTTATTATTTAGCTTAGGTCTCGAATTTAGCTTTAAGAAGTTAATGAAAGTAGGCGGAACAGCATCAATTACAGCCATTACCCAAATTATAGTCATGGTTTTAATGGGCTATCTAGTGGGTAAATGGATGGGATGGAAAGAAATGGATTGTATTTTCCTCGGCGTAATTCTGTCCATTTCCTCGACCACAATTATACTAAAAACCTTTGATGAGCTGGGAGTAAAAGCCCAACAATTTGCTGGAATCGTTATTGGATCGCTTATTGTTCAGGATATAGTAGCCATTTTAATGATGGTATTATTGTCAACGGTAGCGGTTAGCCAACAATTTTCGGGTAGCGAATTGTTACTTTCCGTACTTAAATTAGGGTTTTTCTTGGTGGCCTGGTTTGTGGGCGGAATCTTTTTTATTCCTACTTTATTAAAGAAAACCAAACATTTACTAACTGATGAAATGATGCTGATTCTATCATTAGCCTTATGCTTAATGATGGTTATTTTAGCTTCAAATGTGGGCTTTTCTCCTGCTTTAGGTGCTTTTATCATGGGATCTATTATTGCAGAAACTACGCAAGCGGAACATATTGAACACTTGATAAAACCCGTAAAAGATTTATTTGGTGCGGTTTTCTTTGTATCGGTAGGAATGTTAATTAACCCGGATACTTTGTATGAATATGCTATTCCCGTAATTATCTTGACATTTGTTACCATTTTTGGACAATCTATCAGTTCGACTATTGGTGCATTGATTTCAGGACAACCTTTAAAACAATCGGTACAAACAGGGATGAGTTTATCTCAAATTGGAGAATTCTCCTTTATCATTGCCACCCTGGGAATGTCTATGAATGTAACAAGCGGATTTCTATATCCTGTAGTGGTTGCTGTTTCGGCTGTGACTACATTTACTACTCCATTTATGGTAAAAATGGCAGTTCCTTTTTCTGGTTATTTAGAAAAAAAATTACCTAGAAAGTGGACTAAACGAATTGCACGTTACAGTGCTAATGCACAAGCCATTCGTTCTGTAAGTACCTGGCAAATAGTGATTAGAGCTCATTTACTCCAAATTGTATTGCATACCATTATTATTACTTCGGTTATTTTATTGTCTTCTAAATTTATTTTGCCTTTAGTCGAAGATTCAAAATTTGGAAATACCATAGCAGCATTAATTACTATGATTGTTATTTCGCCATTTTTATGGGCACTTTCTTTGCGAAGAGTGGCTGTAAAAGAAGTCGATTTATTATTTGAAGAGAAAAAATACCGCGGTCCTATTTTAATGCTTTTCTTTTTTAGAATGGGATTGACTGTGTTTTATATTGGATTTTTATTAAATATCTTTTTCTCTCCCATAATTGCCTTTTTTGCTTTGGTATTAGCCATAGTAATTTATTTGTTTTTTCCAAAAAAGTTACACGAGCAATACCATAAAATTGAAAGTCATTTCTTGACGAATCTTAATGATCGAGAAGAAAAGAAAATAGACCGTCGCTATGCAAACTTAACGCCTTGGGATGGACACATGACTACATTTGAAATTGCAAAAGAATCTAATTTGGCTGGAAAAACACTCGGAGAAATCAAGATGAGAGAGCTTATAGGCGTTAATATTGCTTATATTACACGTGGAGAAATTGTAATCCAGGTTCCTAATAAAAACGAACGTTTGTTTCCTGGTGATGAAATTTGTGTGATAGGTTCGGATGCACAAGTGAAAGAATTTGCTAGCTTTTTAACTCAAAATGAAGTTGAAGTTTCTTCAAAAGCCACAGATCAAGTTGTATTGCGCCAAATTGAATTGAATAACGAAGATTTCATTGGTGTTAGTGTGGGGCAATCTAAATTAAGAGAACGTACAAACGGATTATTAGTGGGTGTGGAACGGAAAGGAAAACGAATACTTAATCCTGAATCCAATATTATTTTAGAAAAAAATGATTTGTTATGGCTTGTGGGCGATAAAAAATTAATGGCAGAAATATTTAAAGAATAAAACATATTTTTTTTAACAAAAAAATACCTGTAAAAAAATTAAGAATAAATAATTTGTGCTTTTACAATAAAGACTTAATATTGTGAAAAACTATTGCATGAAAAAAACATTCCTTTTTTTTACATTTTGTCTTATTATATCTTGTAGTCAGGAAGATTCAACTCCATTAAAAAACGATGAAATTTTGCCAACTGTAGAAGAACCAACAAATGAATTGGAAATTGCTACTGTGGAAGAAAATTTTCCTGAAGGAAGTTTAAATAGCTATTTTTCAAATGCTTTAATTTCAGATAGATTCAATAACATTAATAGATCTAATCCCATACAAATAACTGAATTTGATGCCATAAATAATCGAATAAAAACCAACTATAGTAATTTAAAAAATTTACTAATCAAAGCAAAAAACAATCAAAGTTGGTTTGTAACTCAAGGTAGTGAAGCTTCTACAGTTGTTGAAATAACAGGCATTAATAATGATGGTTGGATTACATTAGGAAATACTTATTTAGGAACTTTAAATTCCCGTATTGGTGCAACTTTAGAATTTTTTAATCCTTTTATTAATTACGAAATAATTCAAGACAAACCATTATTTGATCCTTATCCAACATCTGTAATAGAAGGAGAATTCAATTACATTCAATCAGGAGGTATATTTGAAAAATCAGATGGGACTTACATATTATTAACCCCTATTGTATTTGGATCACATAATAAAAGAAGTATTTATTACGCCAGCAGTACAAACTTAGATGATTGGGTTTTTCATAATAAAAAAATACTTAGTACAAATATGATTCCTTTTGGTAAAACAAATGGAAATGTATTTTCAACAGGAAACCCTCTTAAATTAGATAATGGGAACCTGCTTTTTTTATTAGGAGTAGAACAACCTAACAATAATTACACTTCAGCGTACATGATAATGGATGAAAACCTAAACATCATTCAACAGCCTAAAAAAATTATGATACCGCAATGGAACGAATTAGATAAAAATAGTTTCCCGTTATCATTAACCAAATTTAATAATCAGTACCGACTATTATTACACAAAAGAAGCCAAAATTTTATTGATAGAGAAATACATGAACTTATTTTTTCGGATTTAGAGGAAGCATTGGATTTTAACAAAGGCATAATTTCTTCTAAAATAATACACAAAGGGAGATTAAGTCAGGGGTATTTAAAAGGAAAAGCCGATGATGCTACCTATATAACTTTCAAATCAAAGTTGTACATCATAATTGGTGGTGAAGAAGTATCATCTAACTATTTAACTTCTAATAATAGAGAATATGGCTTAATGCGCTTACACAATGACAAATGGCTACATGATAGCCGAAGTCCACTAATTGTCAATCCTGTTCAAATTCATAATAAATACCCTATTTATAATTGGGCCTGGGATCATTTAGGCGGATTCATCTCTCCTATTATTAAAAACGATATCTTATATCTTTTTATGGCATTTGGAACAGACAATCCTGATTATTATATTACAGGAATTAAAATACCTTTGAATTAATTATTTGTTAAACCTATTATTATTAATTTTTTGCTCGTTGTTTTTTTCTAAAATAAAGTTCTAAGATGTCCTTTTACAATTGAAATTTAAGTAAATTTATAGTATCAAGAAGCAGGAATTATTAACGCAATCTTGAAATTTCCCTTCAGAAATTCTATAATAGCACTAATTAAAAACAATTTGACATGGCATTTATAGACTATTACAAAATATTAGAAATAGACAAAAAAGCAACGGATGCAGAAATAAAAAAGGCTTACCGAAAATTAGCCCGTAAGTACCATCCAGACATTAATCCAAATGATAAAGATGCGGAAAAAAAATTCAAAGAAATTAATGAGGCAAATGAAGTATTAGGGAATACTGAAAAAAGAAAAAAATATGATGCTTATGGCGAAAACTGGCAACATGCAGGGGAATATGAAAAAGCCAATCAGCAGCAAAGGTATTATAACAAAAATGCTTCCCAAGAAGAATTCAATTCTTACGGAAGAGACAGTGAAGATTATTCTTCTTTTTTTGAATCGCTTTTTGGTAATGGCAATCAAAATCGCAGCAGAAGCGAACAATTTAAAGGAACTGATTTTAATGCCGAACTACAGCTAGATCTAAACGAAGTCTACACAACTCAAAAAAAGACAATTACAGTTAATGGAAGAAACATTCGATTCACTATTCCTGCAGGTGTCGAAAACGGACAAACTATTAAAATAGCAGGGCACGGTGGTGACGGTATTGGCGGAGGACCTAAAGGCGATTTATTTATTACTTTTTTTATTAAAAACCACCCTGATTTTAAAAGAGATAAAGATAATTTGTACACTTCTGTAACACTAGATTTATTCGAAGCAGTGTTAGGAGGCGAAATTACAGTAACTACTTTTGATGGTAAAGTAAAACTCAAAATTACTCCTGGAACACAAAACGGCACAAAAGTAAAACTTAAAGGAAAAGGGTTTCCTGTTTACAAAAAAGAAGGACATTTTGGCGATTTATATATTACTTTCCAAATTAAAATACCAACAAATCTCTCTGATAAAGAGCTGGAATTATTTACCCAACTATCTAAATTAAGAAGACCATGAGTACTGAAAACTTTATTCCAATCAATACATTATGTCAGCATTATAAACTTGAAATTAGTTTTTTTAATACACTCAATGAAAATGGCTTAATCGAAATTCAATATGTCGATAACATTCAATACATCCATAAAGAATCTATTTATGAAATTGAAAAGATAGTTCGCATGCACAAAGAACTGGATGTTAATATTGAAGGAATTGATGTTGTTCTAAATTTACTTCAAAAAATAGATGATTTACAAACCGAATTATTGAAAGTGAGAAATCGTTTATTACTGTATGAAAATTAAACAAACGCTAGTATAGCACTCCTTTAACGTATTTTCAATGCCTTTAAAAAATAATTTAGAATTTTTTTAAAACATTTGTATATACAAATGAAAAAAGTGTTACATTTGTACCAACAAACAAAAACAGTGTTGGAATGAAAATTGAAGAGGAAATAAAAAGTACAGTTGAACTAACACTCTCTAAAAAAATAATTCTCAATATTATGTACACACAAAATATTTTGAATGAAAAGTTTAATGAGGTTTTAAAACCATACGATTTATCTGGAGAACAATACAATGTGTTACGCATACTTAGAGGTCAAAAGGGGAATCCAGCCAATATGTGTGTAATCCAAGAGCGGATGATTGCTAAAACAAGCAACACCACTAGACTGGTTGACAAATTATTGTTGAAAGAATTAGTTACCCGAAATGTTTGTTCTGATAATCGTAGAAAAATTGAAGTTCTTATAACTCAAAAAGGATTAGATGTTTTAGCAGAATTAGATCCTAAAGTGATTGAACATGAAAATGCCTTAACCAGTAATTTAAATAATGAAGAGTTAGAACAATTAAATAGTTTATTAGAAAAATACCGAAATCAATAAAAAAATTACCATGAGCACCTTTTTAGAAAACCAAAACTGGAGATATGCAACAAAGAAATTTGATGCCACAAAAAAAATTTCGAATGAAGATTTAAATACCATTAAAGAAGCCATCCGATTAAGTTCATCTTCTTATGGATTGCAACCTTACAAAGTAATCATAGTCGAAAATCCAGAATTAAGAGCAAAAATTCAACCAGCTGCATGGGGACAATCCCAAATTGTAGAAGCTTCACACCTTATTATTTTTGCAAATGAAATACAGCTAAAAGAACAGGACATTGATAATTATGTAATCAATATTAGTGCTACAAGAAATATTCCTGTGGAAGCACTTTCAGGATATGCTGATTTCATGAAATCAAAAATCCTAACTTTACCTGAGGAGACTAAAAATGTTTGGACAGCAAAACAAACTTATTTAGCGCTAGAGAATTTATTAAACGCAGCAGCCGAATTAAAAATTGATGTAACACCAATGGAAGGTTTTATTCCTGAACAAGTAAACGAAATTTTAGGATTAGAAAAATTAGGATTGAACACTTCGCTTATCGCAACATTAGGTTACAGACACGAAGCAGACGACACTCAGCACTATAAAAAAGTTAGAAAATCAGAACAAGAATTATTTATCACTTTATAATTATTAATTAAAATCAAATTTAAAAAAAATGAAAAATTTTAAAACAATTGCAATAGCATTATTTGTAGCTGCGGCTAGCATTTCAGTAAATGCACAAACTAAAAAAATCGACGTAAAAGCATCTACTATCAAATGGGTAGGTAAAAAAGTAACCGGAGAGCACTCTGGAACAGTAAACTTTAAAGACGGCGCTGTAGTTTTAAAAGGAAAAAAATTAGTTGGTGGTAGTTTTACTGTAAACATGACTTCACTTACTGCTACTGATTTAACTGGTGAGTACCAACAAAAATTAGACGGTCACCTGAAAGCTGACGATTTCTTTGGAACAGACAAATATCCAACTGCAACTTTAGTAATCAAAAAAATTGGTGCAAAAGCTAAAGATGTGTATGCTGCAACTGCTGATTTAACGATTAAAGGAATTACTAAACCAGTTAATTTTGATATTACTGTGAAAGGAAATACTGCTACAACTGCATTTAAAGTAGACAGAACTAAATATGACATTAAATACGGTTCTGGAAACTTTTTTCAAGGCTTAGGAGACAAAACAATCAACGATGACTTTGAATTAGCCGTAGCTTTAAAATTCTAATCAATTACGCATTTTACTTTAATTAACCCTAACATTTACTTGTTGGGGTTTCTTTTTGAACAGAATTAAGCAATTTTTCCAATTAAAATGGATTTTTTTATTTTATAGTATTTGAAAATTAAAATTACATTCCTATATTTGCAACATGGAAACAATTACAAATAATACTTGGTGGTGGAACAATTTACGTCAATAGTCGTGAACTAAGCTCCTATGGTATTATTATCTATAAATAGAAAAGGCTTGTCATCACGACAGGCCTTTTTTTTATGCCAAACGAAGTTCAATCAAATGCATACAAATTTTAAATTTATTCCAATTGAAACAATTTAAACTAAATACAAAATTCAAGCAAATACTAGCTGACACAATTACTCCTGTTAGTGTGTATTTTAAAATTAGAGATAAATTCCCTAATAGTCTTTTGCTGGAAAGCAGTGATTATCATGGAAATGACAACAGTTTTTCTTATATCTGTTGTAATCCTATTGCTTCGATAAAAATTGAAAACGAAACTATCTTTAAACAATTCCCTGACGGTACAACCGAAACAGTTGCTATTGATGCGCAAACGAATATTCCCGAAGTAATTCAGCAATTTTCAGGACAATTCAAGTCAGAGAAAAACAATTTTAAATTCATCAATAATGGATTGTTTGGTTACATTTCTTATGATGCCGTTCGTTATTTCGAAAAAGTAACTATCGCTAAAAAAGAAAATAGCAATACCATTCCTGATGTTTATTATGCGGTTTACCAAAATATTATTGCTATCAATCATTTTAAAAATGAGGCTTATATTTTCTGCCACAGTCTGGACGACCGCAATAATATTTCTGAAATTGAGCAATTAATGCAATCCAGAAATATTCCTTCGTATAAATTTTCGAAAGAAGGCGAAGGTTTCTCTAATTTGACTGATGAAGAATTCAAACACAATGTGGCTTTGGCTAAAAAACATTGTTTCCGTGGCGATGTGTTCCAATTAGTACTTTCCCGACGATTTACTCAAGGTTTTAAAGGAGACGAATTCAATGTGTACAGAGCCTTAAGAAGCATCAACCCATCACCTTACCTATTCTTTTTTGATTATGGCGATTTCAAAATATTTGGTTCTTCGCCTGAAGCCCAAATTATTGTAAAAAATAGAAAAGCCGAAATCCATCCCATTGCAGGAACTTTTAAAAGAACTGGTGATGATGAAAAAGATGCTGTTTTGGCCAAACAATTATCAGAAGACAAAAAAGAAAATAGCGAACACGTCATGTTAGTTGATTTGGCTCGAAATGATTTGAGCCGTCATGGACATAACGTAAATGTGGAGCGTTACAGAGAAGTTCAGTTTTTCTCACACGTAATTCACTTAGTTTCAAAAGTTACCGGACATTTGCATAACGATGCTACGACGATGCAAGTAGTTGCCGATACTTTCCCAGCAGGAACTTTAAGCGGTGCACCAAAACACAGAGCGATGCAATTAATTGAAGATTACGAAAAAACAAATCGTAATTTTTATGGTGGTGCCATCGGTTTTATGGATTTTGAAGGCAATTTCAATCATGCCATTATGATTCGTACTTTCCTGAGTAAAAACCATCAATTGCATTGTCAGGCAGGAGCCGGAATTGTTGCCAGCTCAGATGAAGAAAGCGAAATGCAGGAAGTATATAACAAATTGAGAGCTTTAAATGCAGCTTTGGATTTAGCAGAAACAATTTAAAAAGAAAAAAAGTTAAGAGTTAAATGTTAAGCGGTGAAACGCATAACCTCTAACTTATAACACACAACTTTATATAAAATGAAGAAAATACTAGTTATAGACAATTACGATAGTTTCACATACAATTTAGTGCATTATCTGGAAGATTTAAATTGTGAGGTTACCGTTTATAGAAATGATGAATTTGAATTAGACGAAATTGCTCATTTCGACAAAATTCTACTTTCACCAGGACCTGGAATTCCTGATGAAGCCGGTTTATTAAAACCAGTTATTGCAAAATATGGAGCTACCAAAAGTATTTTTGGAGTTTGCCTTGGTCAACAAGCCATTGGTGAAGTTTACGGCGGAACGCTTTCTAACTTAGACAAAGTCTATCACGGTGTTGCCACAATGGTAAAAACGGTTGTGGATAACGAAGTTTTGTTCCAAGGATTAGACAACGAATTTGAAGTAGGACGTTACCATTCCTGGGTTGTTGATGCCACTTTACCCGATGTTTTAGAAGCCACTTCTTTTGACGAAAATGGTCAGGTAATGTCTTTGCGTCACAAAACATTTGATGTTCGCGGAGTACAATTTCATCCTGAAAGTGTGTTAACGCCTAATGGAAAGAAAATGCTTGAAAACTGGGTAAATAGTTAATCCTCCCCCAACCCCTCCGAAGGAGGGGAGACTAGACAGATATAACTACGCCTGAATAAAACGTTTAAATAAATTACAAACTAATAAACTCCTATTTACCCCAATAGGAACTCCCCTCCTTCGGAGGGGTTGGGGGAGGAAAATGAAAAACATATTAAATAGATTAATCAACAACGAATTGCTTTCTAAAGAAGAAGCTAAAAACGTTTTGGTTAATATTTCTAACGGAAGTTATAATCCGAGTCAAATTGCAGCTTTTTTAACTGTATATATGATGCGAAGCATTAGTATTGAAGAGTTGGCTGGTTTTAGAGAAGCGCTTCAGGAATTGTGCGTACGCATTGATTTATCCGATTACAATACTATAGATTTAGTAGGTACTGGAGGTGATGGAAAAGACACTTTCAACATCTCGACTTTAGCTTCTTTTATAACGGCTGGAGCAGGAATAAAAGTAACAAAACACGGAAATTATGGCGTTTCTTCTATTACAGGTTCAAGTAATGTAATGGAAAGTTTGGGGGTCAAATTTAGTAATGATTCTGATTTCTTAAAGAAATGTGTGGATCAGGCTGGAATTTGTATTTTACACGCTCCACTATTCCATCCTGCTATGAAAAACGTGGGACCTATTCGTGCAGCATTAGGCGTAAGAACCATTTTCAATATTTTGGGACCAATGATTAATCCATCATTCCCTAAAAATCAATTATTAGGCGTTTTTAACCTAGAATTAGCCAGAATGTACGCTTATTTGTACCAAAATACCGATAGTAATTTCACAATTGTTCATGCGCTAGATGGATATGATGAAGTATCTTTAACAGGAGCTACAAAAGTGATTACGCATAACAAAGAAGGAATGATTAATCCCGAAGATTTTGGTGTTCGATTGATCCAACAAAGCGAAATTAAAGGCGGAGAAACCGTTGAAGAATCGGCTCAAATGTTCTTGAATATCATTTCTGGAAAAGGAACTGAAGCACAAAATAACGTGGTTTGTGCCAATGCTGCTATGGCAATTGCTACCGTTACAGGATGCACGCCATTAGAAGGATTTGAACAAGCCAAAGAAAGTTTATTCTCAGGGAAGGGATTAATAGCTTTGAAGAAATTACAAGAATTAAGTAAATAAAATATCGTTTCTTTCTCCAACTAAAAACAAAACAATATGAGTTATAAAAAAATAAAAGATACAATTGACGCTATAAAAGCTAAAGTTGCAGCTTTTGGCGAACTCACTATTGAACAAAAGAAGAAAATTAATTACAAGTTCAGACTAGAATGGAATTTTAATTCTAACAGTATGGAAGGTAATACACTTACGATTGAAGAAACCCGTAGTGTAATGGTTGGAAATCTTACGGTAAATGACAAACCGTTGAAGGATGTTTTAGAAATGCAAGGTCATGACAAAGTGATTTCTGAAATTTTAAAAATTGGTAAAGGTGATTTAAGACTTTCCGAAAAAAGAATTAAAGAAATCCATTCTGGCATTATGCACGAAGAAAATCCAGAACAAAAAAACAAAATTGGACAATGGAAAGAGCAAGCTAACGAAATCATAAATTCTAAAGGAGAAAAATATTTATTTGTTGCTCCAGAAGAAGTACCAGATAAAATACATGCGCTTTTAAACAAAACAAATGCATCTATCGATGCTATTAAAGCTAATAAAAAAAATGCTCCACATCCAATTGATGTAGCGTTGGAATTTCATTTGGAATATTTAGACATCCATCCTTTTTATGATGGAAATGGTAGAACAGCTAGAATATTAACTAATCTTATACTTATTTCATTAGGGTACAATCCTTTTTGGATCAACGAAAAAGACCGTACAATTTATTATAATTACATCAGCGACATTCAGGGTTATGGTGGTTCTAAAGAATTGTTTTTTGAATATTGCGCAGGATTAATTGAACGTTCAGAACAATTAGTTTTAAAGGCTATTCAAGATATTGATATCGAAGAAGAAGATGATTTACACAAAGAAATTAGTTTGTTGAAACGACAACTTGAAGGCGAAAATTTTACAAAATCACCTAAAAATATTTATGATGTATTTCAATTTATTTCTACAGACGTTTGGCAACCATTATCAACTATTCTCATTAATTTTGATGATTTATTCAGTGAAAGTAATACTAAACTGTTTATCAATGATAAAAACGAAGAATATCTGTTTACATCAAATGTATTAACAAATTTAGGATCAAATTTAGGATCAATCATAAAAACATCATTGGGTGAATTATATAAAGATTATAAACCCAGAGAATTAACAATATTTGGACATGACCTTTATAAGACTGATTTTCAAAAGATAGTATGGCTTCATTCTAAATACGGTTTAAAAAAGACTAAAAATAATTCACCATACGAAATAGTTTTTTCTATTACTTTCGAATCAACAAAATACACTTTAAATCTTTCTATCAATCATCTTGAAATTTGGAAAAACAGTTTTGCCTATAATGAATTCCCTCATAAAGGGAACATCGAAAAATTGAAAAAAGATTTAGGAAAAAGTTTAATTGAGAGTATCAAAAATGATATTCAATAATTTAAAAGCTTAAAAAACAAAAATGAACATACTCGATAAAATAATCGTTGACAAAAAAAGAGAAGTCATTCTTAAAAAATCAATCATTCCAGTTTCGCAATTGGAAGCTTCCGTTTTCTTTGGAAAAAAGACTATTTCTTTAAGTAATAATTTAAGAAACAGTAACTCTGGAATTATTGCCGAGCACAAACGTCGTTCTCCTTCTAAAGCCGAAATCAATTATGGTTTTACGGTGGAAGAAGTCGTAAAAGGGTATGAAAGTGCTGGTGCTTGCGGAATTTCGGTTTTAACAGATGGGAAATATTTTGGCGGTTCTTTAGAGGATTTATTATTAGCAAGAGCATCGGTAAACATTCCGCTATTGCGAAAAGAATTTATCGTAGACGAATACCAAATCTTAGAAGCCAAAGCTCACGGAGCCGACTTAATTTTGCTAATTGCAGCCGTTTTAACACGTGAAGAAATCAAATCTTTATCAGAGTTTGCCAAAAACCTTGGATTGGAAGTTTTATTGGAAGTGCACAACCAAGAAGAACTAGAAAAATCAATTATGCCCACATTAGACATGATTGGTGTAAACAATAGAAATTTAAAAACTTTTGAAGTCAGTTTGGATTTCAGCAAGCAATTGGCGGACATGATTCCGAATGAATTTGTAAAAGTTTCCGAAAGTGGTATCAGCTCAGTGGATGCTATCAACGAACTAAAACCTTACGGTTATAAAGGATTCTTAATTGGTGAAAACTTTATGAAAACGGACAATGCTGGAAAAGCAGCAACCGAGTTTATTGAGAAGTTATAATCCTCCTAACCCCCGAAGGGGGAACTCTAATTTTGTGGAAATGATTAACTATTAGAAAATAAATGGAAAACACCAACACATATAACACAACGACTCCCTCCCGCCACGGCGGGGTAGCTGGGGTGGGGATTAAAATCTGCGGCATGAAATATCCCAACAATATTATCGAAGTAGGCGCACTCCTACCCGATTATATGGGATTTATATTTTGGAAAAAATCGGCACGCTATTTTGATGGTGATATTCCTAACCTGCCTCCATCTATTAAAAAAGTTGGGGTTTTTGTAAATGAAACGGTCGAAAATATTATCGAAAAAGTACAAAAACACGATTTGCAAGCGGTACAATTACACGGAAAAGAATCTGTAGAATTTTGTTTAAATTTGAAAACTGAATTAAAGAATCTGAAACAAGTTCAGATTGAAATTATAAAAGTATTTTCGGTTGCTGATGATTTTGATTTTTCCGTACTGGCGCCATTTGAAGCGGTTTGTAATTATTTTCTTTTTGATACCAAAGGAAAATTACCTGGAGGAAACGGAACTACCTTTGACTGGAAAGTTTTAGAAAATTATCCTTCCACCAAACCCTTTTTCTTAAGCGGCGGAATAGGTATTGATGAAATGGATGCTGTTAATGAAATACTAAAAACTAATTTGCCCGTTTATGCTATTGATGTAAACAGTAAATTTGAATTAGAACCAGGATTAAAAAACGTACAATTATGTAAGGATGCACTACAACGCATTGTTACCAATTAAAACATATAAGATGTCATACAACGTTGATGAAAAAGGCTATTATGGCCAATTTGGAGGAGCTTACATTCCTGAAATGTTATATCCTAATGTAGAAGAATTACGCCAACAATATTTAAAAATTACAGCTGAACCAGAATTTAAAGCTGAGTTTGACCAATTGTTAAAGGATTACGTAGGACGTCCCAGTCCATT
This sequence comes from Flavobacterium zubiriense, assembly GCF_041729725.1. Taxonomy (NCBI): domain Bacteria; kingdom Pseudomonadati; phylum Bacteroidota; class Flavobacteriia; order Flavobacteriales; family Flavobacteriaceae; genus Flavobacterium; species Flavobacterium zubiriense. The sequence goes on from NZ_JBCFQL010000004.1 coordinate 61,930, forward strand.
GTATTTTGCAAAACGTCTTTCGGAAAAATACAATACTAAAATCTATCTTAAAAGAGAAGATTTGAATCATACTGGAGCGCACAAAATCAATAATACTATTGGACAAATTCTAGTGGCAAAAAAACTAGGCAAAAAACGTATTATTGCCGAAACGGGTGCTGGGCAACATGGTGTAGCTACAGCAACTGTTTGTGCTTTGATGGGACTGGAATGTATTGTGTACATGGGTGAAATTGACATTGCTCGACAAGCGCCAAACGTAGCTAGGATGAAAATGCTAGGAGCAACCGTTCGTCCAGCTCTTTCGGGTTCCAGAACACTTAAAGACGCCACTAACGAAGCCATTCGCGACTGGATTAACAATCCGGTTGACACGCATTATATCATAGGTTCTGCCATTGGACCGCATCCTTACCCCGATATGGTAACCCGTTTTCAAAGTGTTATTTCGGAAGAAATAAAATGGCAATTAAAAGAAAAAGAAGGCCATGAAAATCCTGATTATATAATTGCTTGTATTGGTGGCGGAAGTAACGCCGCTGGTACGTTTTATCACTTTTTACACGAACCAGAAGTAGGAATCATTGCTGTCGAAGCGGCTGGAAAAGGAATCCATTCCGGACACAGTGCTGCCACGAGCAAGTTAGGAAAAGTAGGTATCATCCACGGTTGTAAAACCCTTTTGATGCAAACCCCAGATGGACAAATTACCGAACCTTATTCTATTTCTGCAGGTTTGGATTACCCTGGAGTAGGCCCTATGCACGCCCATTTAGCCGAAACGGGGCGTGCCGAATTTTTCTCTGTCACTGATGATGATGCTATGATAGCAGGTCTCGAACTAAGTAAACTGGAAGGAATTATTCCTGCCATTGAATCTTCGCATGCTTTTGCGGTGTTAAACGACAAAAAATTCAAACCCGAAGATGTAGTTGTTATTTGCCTTTCAGGTCGTGGCGACAAAGATTTAAGTACTTATATCGATTATTTTAAATTTTTATAGGGCGTTACCCGCCGCGGCGGGTCGGGCTGTACGTTCCCGCTTTTTTTGAGGCAAAAAAAAATGCCTCAAAAAAGAGCTCCACTACCATCCCTAACGCAAAACAATATAGAACGTTCAATATTCAAACCATAACAAATGGAAAAATTATTCGCTTACGGAACTTTAAAAGACAAAGACATTCAGGAAAACATTTTTGGTCGCTCGCTTAAAGGAGTTCCAGACAGATTGATAGGTTTTGTAATCAACTATATCGAAATTGAAGAAGAATTTGGAATAGAAAAATACCCAATAATCGTTGCTACCGAAAATCCAGACGATATTGTTACAGGATTAGTGTATGATATTACCGAAGAAGATGTGCATCTTGCTGACACTTATGAAGGTTTGCATTACAAACGCATCGAAGTAACCTTAGAATCCCTTCAAACGGCTTGGGCTTATATTGTTACCAATTAAAAAAAACAGTTACCCCAAAATTGTCATTCCGAGGAACGAAGGAGGAATCTCCGTTATGCGAGTATCTTAATGAGATTCCTTCGTTCCTCGGAATGACAAACTCGACGGATTTTAGGCTTTAAAAAAAAATAAAATGAACAGAATCGAACAAAAATTACAAGAAGACAAAAAGATACTTTCCATCTACTTTTCGGCGGGATATCCTAACTTAAATGATACGGTACAAATTATCCAAGACTTAGAAAAAAATGGCGTAGACATGATCGAAATTGGTTTGCCTTTTAGCGATCCATTAGCCGATGGGCCTACTATTCAAGCCAGTTCCACCGCTGCTTTGCTTAACGGAATGACCTCACAAATTTTATTTGACCAATTGGCTGAAATTCGTAAAACGGTGTCTATTCCATTAGTAATTATGGGCTATTTCAATCCTATGTTGCAGTATGGTGTAGAGGCTTTTTGTGCTAAATGTGCCGAAATAGGAATTGATGGTTTAATTATTCCTGATTTGCCGGTAGATGTTTATGCTGACGAATACAAAGCTACTTTTGACAAATACGGATTAATCAATATATTTTTAATTACACCACAAACTTCTGACGAGCGCATTCGTTTTATAGACAGTGTTTCCAGTGGATTTATCTATATGGTAAGTTCGGCAAGTGTAACTGGATCTTCAGCTGGTTTTGGAAGTACACAGGAAGATTATTTCAAACGTATTGCCAGTATGAACTTGAAAAACCCACAAGTTATTGGTTTTGGAATCAACAATGCCGAAACCTTCAACAAAGCTACTCAATACGCCAAAGGAGCAATTATTGGCAGCGCTTTTATCAGCTATTTAAAGGAAAATGGCTCTGGAAAAATTGCCGATTTTGTAAAAGCTATTCGATAGTTTATACATTATAATACCGCAAATTCGCAAATTATTTTTGAATCTTTGAATCTTTCAATCTTTCAATCTTTCAATTTACGAATTTGCGGTAACTTTTTTTAAACCAGAAAGAATCACTAATCCTTTATCATCTTAATGTGTGGAATATCATCTTCAAGATACATTTTGCCAAAGGCTACAAACCCCAGTGATTCGTAGAATTTTTTAAGGTACAATTGGGCACTGATGGTAATTTGGCTTTCGCCAAAATGATTTTGGATGGCTGCAATAGATTGCAACATCAAGTCCCTACCCCATTGGTTTTTCCGATAAGGCTCGGCTACTACTACCCTACCAATGGAGGCATTTTCGAAATAAATTCCGGGTTCAAAGAGTCGGCTGTAGGCCACTATTTCATTCTTGTACGTCCCAAAAAGATGTAAGGCTTGGGCATCTTTACCATCCAAATCGGGGTAAACACAGTTTTGTTCTACAACAAATACCTCCGACCGCAAGCGCAAAATAGCATAGAGTTCTATTACCGTCAATGCTTCAAAAGCTTTTATTTGCCAAACTATTTCCATACCCTAGGTGTTTTTGTGCTTTATAAGTAAGCACGTCAAAAATAGTATTTTTTGCTCAGTACTTACAACATCAAAAATCCTTTTTGTAGTGTAGTCAACATTACAAAAAGGATTTTGATAGAAAACCAATACGCTGCTGTTTTAAACAGCAGGTTCTGGAACTACGGTAGGTGTTTCACCAGTTGGCGTATTATAAATCACATAGTCGTTGTACTTGGCAATGTCGCTGGTTTCCCAGATGCTAAGACCTATCGTGGTATATTGCACCAGGGTTTTATAAACTGCATTCCCAGCCTCTACACGGTCTTCTTGCATAATATCGCGCTCGCCTATTTTTACTTTATGGTCAATAATTAAGGCTTCAAATTCGTTGCACAAAGTAGTAATAGCGGTCAGCATGGCAGCAGTCAAACCGTTGGTAGCTAGTGCCGTCAAAAATTCGGTCCCAACCCGCACCACTCTTTTTCCGGTAATGAGCAAATCAGCATCTGATTGTTGCGATAGTGCCTCTGTACCAAACTTCTTAAACTTAGCACTACTGCTGCCAAACTGCAATTCTACACGTGCCATAACTGCTCTTATGGCTACACGCAGTTGGTCGGCCTTAGCATCCTTGTTTGCCGTAACCTGAGTTTGATTGCTTACCGCCTCAATATCGGTAATGGTGTTCGAAAAGGCGTTGGTAGCCGTTTCTAGGCTCGTCACCAAGGCTGCCGTAATACCAAAAGGGGTAAAAGCCGTGACATCTCTGCGCATAAAAGCAATTTTTTCTTTGGCAGTGGTTACTAAAGTAGCATCCGAAAATTTGTACAGCCTGGTTACTGGTTGTTTTTTCATAATAATTTTGGTTTAAAGGTTAATACTTACAAATATATTCAAATAATGTTAGCGTTTACATTTACAAATAAAAAAAATACTACTTAAAAATACTATAATGCATTCAGAAGCAATAAACAAGCCTTCCGATGACTGCAAAACCCAATCAAATTATCGTATGAAGGGGACGGCAGCTTACGGGAATGGGACGGAAGACCATCAGCGGGACACGGAAGCTTGTGGGAGGCTGACGGAAGATCTTGGGCGGGACACGGAAGCTCGTGGGAGGCTGACGGAAGACCTTGGGCGAGACACGGAAGCTCTCGGGAGGGCATTATTTTGGCTTCGGAGGGCTTGTTTTACTGAACTTAGCGCAAAAACAACTCTAAAATGTAAAAAAAATTAAAATCTCACTTTGTAAGTATTATTTTTTATATTTGAAAGCGTGATAAAACTTTGTTAAGTTAATTGTTGTATTGCTTTCTATATAGTGATCAAGTCAAGAATTCATCTATTTACAAACAAATAATTATGGAAAACTTATTTAATAACAGAAGTCAAATTGAAATTTTAATATCGCAAGCAGATGACAATAAAATGACTGAAAAATTAATCTTACAGTTTGAAAATCTAAAAAAAACAAGGACACCATTTTATCTAAAAGCAAATGAACTTGAACAAATCTTAGAATGGAAATTAAGAAAACAATATAGCAGACAAACTAAAATAAGACAGAATAATACCGAAAATAATATTGAACTAATAACCAAGACAACCTTTTTGTTAACACAGAAAAATAAAGATATCGAAACAGTACTAAAATTAAAATCTCTAACGTTACTTTATGGTGTTGAAATACCAGTTGCTTCATCAATTCTGACCTTGTGTTATCCTGAAAATTATTCTGTAATTGATTTTAGAAATTGGCGACAAATATTTAAAGTATCTACAAAGAAAACTTCTTACACAACAAAAGAATACAACGAATACTTAAAACGGATTAAATATCTTTCAAAGAAATTTAATTTCTCAACTCAACAAATAGATATAGCAATTTGGCAAAAAGACATAAATGAAAACGGATAAAAAAAACAAACAACTGATGAAGTTCTATACCAGTAATACATATAGACGTTAACCAAAATTGCTTTTACAACTGCAACAACTATAAAAAGAAATCTAGAAATATGATATGTAAAAATTGTAATTCAGAAAACACACAAAAAATAAGTTTAATTTATGAAAAGGGAACAAATAATATTTCTACAAATAGCAAAACTGTTGGTGTAGGAATAGGCACAGGTGTTGTGGTTGGAAGTGTTTCAACTAATACTTCAGGTAAATCTCAATCGCTTTTAGCTGAAAAAGTTTCTCCTCCAAAAAAAAACTCATATTTATTAGCCTTTTTTATAATAACCATAGGCTTAATATTTCTTGTAAACATAAACGAATTAGATACTAAAGGTTCTATTTTTGGATTAATCGCAATACTTTTAGTAGGTTTTGCAATTAAAATTATCAAAGTAACTTATAAATATAATTCTATAACTTTTCCCAAAAAATATATGGAATGGACTAAATCTTGGCATTGCAATAAATGTGGATACATTTATATGGAATAAAAAAAACTATTGCTCGGATATACCTTAACGTTAGCGCAAAAAGCTATTCCGTACCCACAACACTGAGCCAATAATCAATACAAAACAATATACTTTGTCGAGTTACTGGCGGAGATTCCTCATGCTTCGGAATGACAAGTTTGTGGGTACTGTGCTTTAAAACTTTTTTCCAAAAACCAAACCCGAACCGTTTGTCTTTCCGACGAAGGAGGACACGAGCGATAGTGAACTGGCGAAGCAATCTCAACAATACTTTTCCAGCTAGATAAGAAAGTTGTATGCCTTACCGTTAGCAAAAAGCTCTTCCGTCCCCGCAACACTGAACCAATAATCAATACAAAACATGACAAACTACTTTGTCGAGTTACTAGCGGAGTTTCAGCTTATTCGCTAATTTACAAACCGTTATAGAGCATAATAAAAGACAATAACTGATGAAAATAAAAACCTTATTGACAACCCTCGTTTTACTGCTTTGTTTAACTATGACAACAAAAGCACAAACTTCTTATTCAGGAAGAATTGAAACAGGGTATATCAATTATTTATCCAGAACTTTTACGGTTGACCCAGGCCCAAATTGGAAAGGCTACAACATTGACAATAGGCAAAACGGTTTTAACGTCACATCTATTAACGGAGTGACATTTAAAGATAGAAAGATATTTACAGGAATTGGCTTGGGCTACTTCAATTTTGACGGTATTGACGGAGTTGCAATTTTTGGAGATTTAGAATATTTACCATTTAAAAAGAGAGTAACACCTGTGTTAAATTTACGACTTGGCTATAACCATATTTGGAATCAATATGAAGGTGGGTCGGGAACGATACATACGGAATTTGGACTTGGAATAAATTATAAAATCAAGGAAAATTTTGGACTATACATAAAGTCAGGAATCATGATAACTCAACAGTCATTCTTACTACCACTGACTCTAGGAATTAGATATTAATTGTGACAACAAAAGATAGCATACCCGATAGCGCGGAACTATTTTCCTTCCCCGCAACACTTAGACAATAATCAATACATAACATATTACTTTGTCGAGTTACTGGCAGAGATTCCTCATGCTTCGGAATGACAAGTTTGTTAGAATAGTAAATTTGAACACCAACCGTTGCTCGATTGCACGAGTACCTACTAAATAAAAACAAATCGTAGCGTTTGCAACGCGGTACAAAAAAAAGATAAAAAAATCAATAAAAAACGGCGTAAATCTATAGAGACTTACGCCGTTTTTTATCCTAAATACAAACAATAATTGTTGATAGCAAGACACTAAAATAACTTATATATTCTTTGAATTGGGATCATTACTCCTTGTTTTAAAATAACGTTTTTATCAGTAACCGCCCAAACCGTAGTATTTACTATCTTCTTAGATTGATTGTCTTCAAAGAAAATTTTAATTTTTGAATGTTCTAAATTCCCCAATGATAATGCCCGATTGATTTCGCTTGTTCTTGTTTTTATTTCGTTATCATCGTCCAGAACATCAGTGGATGGGAACATAAGAGAAGAAATGTTCTCTTTCTCAATGGTTGTGAATTCTTCTGTCATAATCGTAAAATTTAATTAATACTTAACCTGAAATATTGTAGTAAAACAAAATGTTTTATTTTTTTGTTTTACTGTACAATAACCTTCTACATAAAATTAAAAATTATCTTTTTTTTTTATGCCAATTTTTTATTAATTTTCTAAGCTTAGCCTACTATTTAATGGTATTGAACAGCTTTTAAGTTTAAATTACAAGAGTTACATTTGAAAGCAAATCAAAATTTTACAATGTTATTTTAAACATTTTAAGAGCAAAAAATTAATAAAACATTAGCCCATTTGGTTGCTGCTTTACACCAAAACATTCTGATAATCAATTTATTTAAGCATTAAAAAGAGAATACAACTTAATTTGAATCAACACTAAAAATATGACAGGACCTGATAAAAATACTATCTTCCCACTAGAGCAACACAAACGACTGTGTTTTTTAAAAAACATCATTAAAAATCCAAATATAATTGTTGGAGATTACACTTATTATGATGATTTTGAAAACATAGAAAACTTTGAGAAAAATGTAAAATACCATTTTGACTTTATTGGCGATAAATTAATCATTGGAAAATTTTGCATGATTGCTTCTGACGTTAAATTTATAATGAATGGAGCCTATCATTTAACCGATGCTTTAACGACTTATCCTTTTGCAATTTTTGGAAATGGTTGGGAAAATGCCATGGACGGAAAAAACTACCCTAAAAAAGGCGATATTAACATAGGAAACGATGTTTGGATTGGTTACAACGCTACCATTATGGCAGGAGTAACCATAGGCGATGGAGCAATTATTGCAACAAATGCTACTGTAGTTAAGGATGTAGCGCCTTATACAATTGTAGGTGGCAATCCAGCATTGGAAATCAAAAAAAGATTCTCTGAAGAAACGATCCAAAAGCTATTAGAAATTAAGTGGTGGAATTGGGAAATAGAAAAAATTACAAAGAATTTAAAGCATTTAACTGATAATGATTTTGAAAAATTATTATGATAAAAAAATCCCATTAGCTGTAATCAACAACTGATGGGATTTTATTGCTTTAATTACTTTGTCTAAAATTACTTTTAGAAACCCGTTGGGTGAAATTATCAAAAACGTCAATGGTAGTGTTTTTTACGTAATGAAATGAAGCAAAAAATGTATCGAGAGCCGTTTTCTATTCAATATTTTCTTGTTCTCGATACAAATTTTCCGAAAAAGCTGTCGCGTTTTCTGAAAATTCACTCGAACTGACGAAAATTTAATATCCAAAAACAATTTCACCCAACGAGTTTTTAGAAATCAAAATTAATTATATCGAAATAAGTGATTAAAGGTGATATGATTTTTACAAATCAAATCCATAAGCCAAACGAAGCATTATTTGTGCCAAACCAGTATCTGCTACATGGTCTTTAATCATAGGAAAATCTTTTAAAAATTCATATCTCACACTGATATCAATATATTTAGTAGCATATCCCACACTTGGAGAAAATAACATAGAATTATTTTTATAGGCTTTACTAGTAGAAAAGGCACCTCCAATTTCGCTCATTGCATAAAAGGAATTACTAAAAAGAAATGTTTTATAACCCACTTTTACAGGAATATAACCAAAATTTGGAGCGTTGTTTTTTACAAATAAACTATTGTATCCTGTTGTTAAACATACGGAATAGGTTTCGGAAACATTGTATTGTATTCTAACATCTCCGCCCATATTTAAACTATAAGGTTCATTAAGTGGTAAACCAGTATTAATTCCTACACCAAATTTAAAATTTCGTTCGTAATTTTCTGATTTTAGTTGAGCTATCGCACTACTAGAAAATATTAAAACACATAATAAGGCAAAAATTTTAGTATTTTTTATCATATATTTATTCATTAGAATTTACTTTTTTTGAAATAAAATTGGTTATGCCGTATTGTAAAAGATAACCTAATATTTTTTTAAAAGTAGAATGTGGATTTCCAACCAATATTTTCTTAGACAAATAACCTCCCACAACGCTTACTGCAAGCTGCAAGATATTCGATTTTACTTCAGGAAATTGTTTTAAATCTTCTAAAGTTCCGTTTAAAATATTAATAGGTTTCATGCTTTGGAAAGTAGTATTCATTTGATATTTCAATTCTTCAAATTTTAATTCTCTTTCGATTTCTAAACGTGCAATTGTTTCGTCTAGGGCTGTATTTTGATCTTTATAGGATGCCATCTTGAGTTGTTTTTGAACGGTTTGACATTGATTTTGATTTTAATAATTTAGCAATTACCATGTTTGTTATTGGAGTTTTTATTAATTTATCTTTGTTGTAATTGATAAGAATAATTAAAAACAAATAAATAACTGATACTACTAAATATCCTAAATAGTCTTTACCCAAAAGCTCTCCTAAATATAAGCTCAACGCAATGTTTATTAACAAAACAAACATTACAACAAACATAAATAGTACTACCCTAGAAATAAGTGAGGACAGTACATCGGCAATTTTATCAATTGAATTAAGTTTAATTAATTCTATATTAATGTCTGCGTACTCTTTAGCTTTTTTGTACAGTAGTTCTATGTTTGTTGTAATTGTGTCCATTTTTACTTTTATTTATAGATTTGATTTTTAGCACTATTCAGGTCTTCTTTGCTTTCAGCAACAAATTCTTCTGTTTTGCTTACACCTTCATTTACTAAACCTTCGGCCTTGTTTAACATGGCATCACATTTTTCAGAAAAATTCTCTAATAAATCACTCACACAATTTTTAAGTGAATTCTTAGTGTCATTTCCTTTTTCAGCAATTTTTTTTCTAGTATTTGTGCCTTTATCTGGAGCAAATAATATTCCTAATGCAGCACCTACTGCAACTCCTCCTAATACCCCAATAATTGTTTTAGCTGTTTTCATCTTTCTTCTTTTTTTTAGTTTTATTAATTGTTTTAAAATGATTACTCGTTTAGTAATCTTAAATTTTCTAATCTAAATGTATTCTTTTATAAGCCCTTTTATAATAGTGCCTTCTTTAAATTATTTTTAAGAGAAGAACAAATTGTAAACTGGACTAAAACGCTGTGATGCCATAAAAGCCATCATGTATAGTTGAACAACGAATATTTCGATCTTGTTTTCCATAATAATCTTTATCATTTCTACTTTACAAAGATGCATTACATTCGGAACTACTTCATTATAATATATTTTAGAAAACTTATAGAATTACCACACTTTGATAAAAAGTTAGAACAACTGTAGTGCTAAACAGCACTGTTTTCTAAATTAGCACTCAAACTAATCTCTAAACTATCATAAGCTTTACTTACTGGACAATTTTCTTTTGCAGCAATAGCAATCTCTTGAAATTGCTCCTCTTTTATACGAGCAACTTTTGCTTTAACAACAAGTTCTGATGCTGTAATACGACCTTCCTCCATAATAATCGAACATTTTGTTTCTAATACTTCGGGTGTAAATCCAGCTTTAGTCAAATCGGCACTTAATTGCATTGTAAAACATCCAGCGTGTGCTGCAGCCATAAGTTCCTCAGGATTTGTTCCTGTTCCTTTGTCAAACCTACTGTTGTATGAATACTGCGTATTGTCTAATGCCTTACTCTCTGATATTAAATATCCGTTTCCGTCCTTTACGTTGCCACTCCAAATGGCAGTTGTGTATTTTTTCATTGTTTATGTTTTTGTAAAATTGACCTTAAAAAGCCTATGGGGTTAACTCAAATAAAATCTATTTTAACCTAATCCAAAAGCTGTTTTAAATTACAACTATAGTTGCTACATAGCAAAAAAGAGAATAAACAAAACTTTATTCACTAAAAATCAATAACTTACAAATAAATTTGATTTGTTTTTATTGCTGTATCAATTGAGAAAGTGTAATTATGTAACACAACAGAAAAATTCTATAACAAAGCCTTAGCATTGTTATTGCAATTTTGCAACAATCCCATATCATTATTTAATAAACAATAACTATGAAAAATTCAAATATAAATACAAAACAAAACGCTGTCATAAAGCAGACTTTAAGCCTTGAAGAGTTTGTAAAAAAATATATAATCTCTTCTCAAAATGAAATAAAAGATTTAAAACTCTTTCCATTCAACCTAAAAAAAACGTTGAAAAATAAAGGATAAATAATTGTTTAATGATATAACAAAAACAATTAGCGATTAACTTTAAAAATGACAGCATGAAAACTATTTCAATAACGTCCAATTATCTCTACAGTATTTTTGAACAAATACAAGCACAATTAGGTGGCAAACTAGAAATAAAATCAAAGGAATACCGATTAGAAATAGACAATGAGATAGGAAAAGGATTTATCTCTGGGATTACTATTGAGCAGGCAATATGCTATATTGAATATGAAATTGAATTCAAAGAAGATGCTTCTTTTGTCTATAAACATGACAATTCAAATTCAATTCATTTTGGATACTGTTCTAATGGTTGCCTTATACAAAGTTTTGGTGAAGATGGTAAAAAGAACAAATTAAATCAATTTCAAACAGGAATTTTTTCTAATGGTTCTAAAAAAAGTACTTATTTTAGTTTTAGTAAAAACCAGCAAATAAAAGTTTCCATGATAAGTGTTGATACTTTATCAGTCTATGATAAAGAATTAAAAGATCAGCTAAAAAATACCTTTAAAAAAAATAAAGAAAACAATCAGCTATCCTACATTGGATCGTTGAACTTAAAAATTGCTGAAAAAATAGATATTCTTAACGCTATCAAACAAAAAGGAATAGTTAGAAATCTATTGATTAATAGTAATGTGTATTTAATTTTAGCTTTAGAAATCGAACAACACAAATACGATTTAACTAAAGCAGGAAATAGTTTTAACTCCCTTTCACAATCGGATATGAAAATTGTTAAAAGAATTTCTGAATATATCATGATGAATCCCGAAATTCAATACAGTTTAAAATATTTATGCAAAAAATTTGGTGTATCGTCATTTAAATTGCAAGAAGGTTTTAAAATTATGCACAACAGAACTGTTACTGATTTTATTAGAAATATTAGAGTCGAAGTTGCCGAAAATTTGATTAGAACCTCTGAACTTAATATTTCTGAAATTGTATATACCGTTGGTCTTACCAGCAGAAGTTACTTTTCTAAAATTTTCAAAGAAAAATACAATTGCAGTCCTAAGCATTATCAAAACCATCAAAATAAAGTGGTCATCATAGGTTAAGTTATTAATAAAATTAGAGCCAGTTTGTTTGAACTGGCTTTTATAGTATTAGTGTTTTTCGTTTGCTTTTTTAAACTTCATATTTGTGAAGTAGCGGCATGTTAAATTTACACAAACAGGCATTTGTGCTCAAAAAAAATTGATATGCGTCAATTGAATCTACTATAATTTTGGAATTTAGTAAAAAAAAATCTTTCTATCAAAACGATCTTGGATAAAACACATTGAAAAACATACAATTTTAATCGTAACAATTTATAATTATGGAAAAGTACACTAAGCCCCTGAGCATTAAATTAAATAATCTATTAGAAAAAATTCACGATGGTGAAAAAGGTTTTCAAAAAGCCTCAGAACATACCGATCACATTTTCTTGAAGAAATATTTTGAAAAAAAATCCAAAGAAAGATATGATTTTGGAAATGAATTAAATATTGAGTTTCAAATGTTCGGTCTTCAGGATGATATTAACGGAAGCATTACTGGTGCAGCACATAGAACTTGGATGGATATAAAAGCGCTTTTTTCTGTTGATAATGAGCAATCAATGCTGGAAGCAGCCATTACTGGCGAAAAAGCCGCTTTAGAAGACTATAATGAAATTCTCAATCAATCGTCATTGCCTCTAAGAACACGTGCTCTGTTGCTAAAACAAAAAGAAGCTATAGAAAACGATCTTAGAGTAATAAAAAAAATAGAGGATTTGAAATAATCAATTAAAACTAGCTACCTAAGAGGGAAAAATAATTTATTTCGTTCCCTTAGGTTTGCTTTTTCTTATCCCAAAAAATGGCGCTAAATAATATATTGCGTTACAAATTGTGTTATTTGAGTTAAAAAACCAATGGAATATGGTATAAATTTGAGTAACAACAAAAAGGGAATTCTAAATTGAACCTCATTTTTGTATTAAAATTATCAACCTAAAAAAATAAAAAATTATGCTACGTTGGACAATTACATTTATCATTTTAGCTATTATAGCCGGTGTGTTAGGATTTGGTGGTATAGCTGCAGGAGCAGCAAGTATTGCTAAAGTTTTATTCTTCATCTTTATTATATTATTCATTATTTCTTTTATTAGAGGAAGAAGATAGAATAAAATTTTACTGCAATTTATTTGATTATTAAGACTCCTTTTTTCGAGTTAAAAAATGATAAAAGAACATTTAAATTGTATGGAACACTACCTAGAAAACAGCTAATTCTTAACTCGTTGGGTGAAATTGTTTTTGGATATTAAATTTTCGTCAGTTCGAGTGAATTTTCAGAAAACGCGACAGCTTTTTCGGAAAATTTGTATCGAGAACAAGAAAATATTGAATAGAAAACGGTTCTCGATACATTTTCGCTTCATTTAGCTTCGCTGAACCACTTCGTTAGGTTTCATTACGCAAAAAACAGTCGAACTGACGTTTTTGATAATTTCACCCAACGGGTTAATTCTTATAAGCTTATTGAAAAAAAATCAATTTTATTATACTAATGCAAGTATAAATAAACGATTAATGAAGGTGGAATTATGATAATTTCACCTTTATTAATTTATAGCTGTTCATATAAAAGGCACTACTACCACTTCTCTTCTTAAAATATAAATTTCCTTTTTTTATTACCATTTCTAAGGGATATATTTTTTTTTAATAACCAAGTCAATTCATATTGTTTTGATTTTGCACCAAAATATAAATCAATTTAAAAAATAAAATAATACTATGGCAGTTCAAGTAATTCGTAAAACACTTTATTTTAAACCTGACTCTAGTAGAGTGGTTGCCCGTTTTTTCAATAATGGAGATGCCCGAACTATTAATTTAGTCCACCGGATAATGAGTTTAAGCGAAGAAATGGTCAAACAGGAACTAGAAAACACCTTTAATGAATTCAAAAACAGACATAGAAATCTTTCAGAAATTTTCTTAAAACACGCCAACAATTATAAGAATCTTATCGACACTATAGGAATAGAGTATGAGAAACTTTCTATGGAAAGACGACTTTTAATAGGTTCTTATTCTACTTTAGAATATTCGCTAGAGGCCGCCGCCTTATTTAATCCTTCCATAATGGAGGATTTTGATCAGTCTTTCTTAGCGGAAGGAGAAAAAAGAGTCATCTTATCCTTTAGAGCTACAGGTGAAGGCCATTTGTCTTCCATTGTATTTAGAAAAGGGATTTTAGACGCATCCAATAATCTTAAAATGGTGGAAGCACACAAACATATTGATCTACCAACCATTATTAAGAAAAAATCATACAACAAAAAACGATTTATGGATAAGATGCAAGAGATGAATATTCCTAAAAAATATTCGACTCCTATTATGGATACCTTACCCAATCGTTTTGAATATTACACTTTAAAAGAAGCGGTTAGAAATATACTGGCACTTGACATTGCTGAGCCAAAAAGAAAAGCGCTTAAAGAAATGACCTGGTTAGTCAATTCGTATTATGATATTGAATTTAACAAAGATTCTAAAATATCCGGACGTGCTATTTTACCCATTTCTTCCTCTGAGAGTCGTGGAATTGAAGATGCACGATTTGTACGTTTTACCGAAGATGATGGTACGGAAAAAATTTATGCTACTTATACGGCTTATGATGGATTTACAATACTTCCAAAATTACTTTCTACCAGTGATTTTATAAATTTCCGAATCATGCCTATGCACGGATATGGAGCTCAGAATAAAAATTTCGCTCTTTTTCCTCGAAAAATAAAAGGAAAATATGCCATGTTAGCCAGAATAGACGGCGTTAACAATTACTTGTTTTATTCGAATAGGATTACATTATGGAACGATCCCATAAAAATCCAAGAACCTAAATTTCCTTGGGAATTTACCCAAATGGGAAATTGTGGCTCCCCTATTTACACAGATCACGGTTGGCTGATTATTACTCATGGTGTAGGTCCTATGAGACGCTATTGTATTGGTGTTTCCCTATTGGATTTAGAAGACCCTACAATAGAAATTGGAAGACTAAAAGATCCGTTACTATCTCCGTTAGAAGAAGAAAGAAATGGCTATGTTCCTAATGTTGTCTATTCCTGCGGCAGTATTATTCACAATAATCATTTGATCTTGCCTTACGCTGTTTCAGATTATGCTTCCTCTTATGTTACGGTTAATATGGATGAATTATTAGCCGAACTAAAAAAGTAAAATATAGCATAACAAAAAAGCTTACAAAATTAAATCTTGTAAGCTTTTTTATGTGCAAATATTCTTCTTTAGATGATTTCCTCTTCTTCAAAAGCTAATCTGGCTAACAAGTAACTTACTGTGGATTCTGAACCCTGGTTTAAATTTACATTGTAAGCTTCCAGGCCATCGTGACAGCCACCTGTACAAGGATTATATATAATTTGTTTTAAATGATTATTGCCCAGAAACCAATTAAAAGCAACTTCCATTTTTTCATCATATCCTTCATTTGGATACGCTGCATTAAATTGTTTTAAAGCTAAAATGGTGTAGGCAACGTCTATGGGTTGCTCGCCACCTACTTCTGCTGATTTTTCATCAACACCTTTCATCAGCCAATTTTTATTAGAAATAACTCTTATAGTGTCTTCTGTAAAGATTTTAGACAGTAAAAAATCAAAAGATTCTTTAGCTATAAGTTTAAATTCTGGTTCGTTAGTAGATTTCCACGCATATAAAAGGGATTCTGATAAAGCACTATTTCCATACGTAAGATAAGGTTCAAACCATTTCCAATCGTTTTCAGAATGAGAATTATAGAGATTTCTAAGTTTTTTTGCTGCCTCATTTATAATTGCAGTTGTCTTAGTATCATTTTCAATTGTATTGAAGTAATACAATCCCTTTATGGCAAAAGCCAAAGCACGAGGAGAATTAAATTGATACAATTCTTTACTAAAATAATTAACACACCATTTTATATTTTGAAACAATGTAGTATCAATATCTATGGCTTCCTCTAATGAAGAATAAGCAATTCCTAATGCCCAAATGCCTCTTCCATTAGAATCTTCTAGATTTACTTCGATATTCTGGTTGGTGAATTTTTTATGTTTATCCACATAGTTTAAAAACAAACCATTATCGCGCTGACATTTCAGGATAAAGTTAATATAGATTATTGCTAATTTTAAATCTTCTGGATTTTTTCTCAGCTTATAATTTTCGCAAACCGTTACAAGAGCTCTAGCATTATCATCTAAGGTGTAACCAGATTCTAAATCGGGAGTGTCAATTTTTGAAAACTGAATAATACCCACATCAGTAGTCATGGCTTTCAAGTGATCCAGATTTAACTTTGGTTTTTTATATTTTAGCTTTAATGTTTGTATTATTTGTTCTGAAAAAAGATGCCCATGAGAAATCGCCGCATTATCCCATGAAGTGGACGAAGATGTATGCAATGCTTTCATTTTCATACTCTTTAGCAAATCTTCATCCTTTAACAATTCATTCATTATTTTGGCTAATTGTTTAGAGTTGCCAAAGTCAAATAACAATCCCTGACCGTGTTGTAAAACTTCTGTAGCATGTGGAATAGGCGTTGAAACAATAGGACAACCGCAACTTACTGCATAGGAAAACGTGCCACTTACAGCTTGATTGGGATCCTTTGACGTAAATACATAACAATCTGATAGTTGTAAATACTCTAACAATTCAGGAAGTGGCACAAATTTATTTACAAATTTGACATAATCGGTTATCTCCAAATCCTCAACTATTTTTTTTAAATAATCCATATACGAATTCCCCTCTTGATGGAATAGCGTGGGATGGGTTTTGCCTACTATTAAAAACAAAATATCAGGATGTTCTTTAATAATTTCTGGCAAAGCATTTAAAGTAGTTTCAATACTTTTTCCTGGTCCTAAAAAACCAAATGTGGAAATAACTTTTCTACCTAAAACATGGTGTTTTTGTTTAAGAATAGATTTGTCCAGATGTTTAACCAAATGCGTTCCATGCGATATAATTTTTATTTTATCTGGATCTATACCGTAAGTATTTTTTAGTAACTCAGCCGAAGATTTTGTCATAACCGTAACTTTTTTGGCCAGAGCTGCTAATTCTTTTACTGTTTTCTCTAAAGCTCCATTTGGTTTAGGAAGCACGGTATGAAATGCAATAATTATTGGCTTTGTGAGTGCTTTTAAAAACTTTAAAAAGGATTCTTCACTGTTTTTAAACAACCCAAACTCATGTTGAATCATGACCAGTTCTAAATCTTTATCTGAGTTTATTGTATCAGCAATGGACTCATACGATGCTGAACTATCCGTATTTAAAACTAAACTTACATCTTCTGTTTTATAATTGTATTCATCAGTTTTAGATTGTAATGCACATATTTTGATATCAAAAGAATTTTCAAACTTATGGTCTAATGCACTTTTTAAATCAAATGTGTAAGTGGCAATTCCACATTCTCTGGGTGGATAAGTGGCTACTAATAGTATTTTTGCTAAGGGTTGGGCTTTGCTATTTTTATTTTCAATACTAATTGTTCTCTTAAAAATATTTTTTTCTTTTTTAAGAAGTGTATTAGTGACTTTGCTTTGTATGTTTTGACTGTATTTCATAAGAACTCTAATTAAATTTCACTTTACATCATTAAACAATTCAATAATGTCCTAGCTAATTTATTCCTTATAAAACATTAACATTACCCTTAAAAAGATAATTGTTAACCCAATCCAATTAAATCCAGAATTTGTATTTATTTTTTAATACCATAACCTATTCAATAGAATAAATCCATTTCTATTAACTTATCAGCTTATTTTTTACCGTTACCAGTTAGCGTATTTACAATACCACTTTTTACATTAATCCATAAGTAATTGAAGAATGACTTGGTTGAATCACGTTCAGCATCAATTTCTCCGTAACGAAAATCTTTCGGGTCAGCTTTAGAATCTTTGCGTATAAAAATATTCCCTACAGCGGTTAAAAATTTATTTATTTTATTACTATTCTTTTGTAATATTTTAAAATTAAAATCGACATATTTCATCTTCATTTCTCCTTTAGACGCCGTAGAATTTCCGTTAAAGTTAAAATACATTTGCTGAAGCGTTCCTTCGGCCAACGCATTTAAATTGGGTTTAAAAAAAGGATTTAAAACTTGAGCATCTAAATTACTAACGGAACCGTTAACCATAAACGCATCAGCAGAATTATTTACATCAAAACTCCAATTCAATGTTAAAGGAGCAACTCCCATCAATTTAGATTTGATTTTTATTTCTGTTTTTTTAGCTTTTTTTAAATTGGAAATGTGGTAGACAGTAGCATCAACCTCATCAAAAAACAACTTTCCTGCTTTTTTATCAGGCACCACTAATTCAGCATAAGAAATATAACCCTTTTTAATTTTTATCTGATCAATATTGAAGTCAAAAGACAAATTTCTTAAAGACGTACTATACAATGGTTTGGCTGTTAAGTTATCAGCTATTAGTTTGTCTCTATAAACTTCTAAGTTTGGCTTTACTATTTCGCCTGATGTCGCTGTAATAGCCAATCGGGTTTGTTTAAAATTAAAATCTAGTTCTTTTAAAATAATATGTGGAATTTTCAACTTTATATAGTCACGTTCTTTTTTTAAATGTGCAGAAAGTTCTTTTTTATTGTATTTTGGAACGATTTGAAAGTTAGTTATTTTCAAATCTTCTTTATTGGCTGAAATAGAGTCTATTTTAAGTTTATCATAATCGTTATTATCTACCATTATTTCTTGAGCCTCAAGTTGGAAACTATCAAAAATTACAGGCATTTCTTCGGTAGATTTTAAATTGATACTACTCCCTAAGATTGTTAAATTATAAGATGAAAGTGCTACTTTAATACTATCTGCACTTTTTTTCATTATTGCAACGCTTCCATTTGTAACAGCTATTTTCTTAATAGTGAGCGTTTTTATCCCTTTGTCTCTGGTATTGATATTGGCTTTTTTCGAAACAATTTGCTGGTACGGATAGTAATGAAGCTTAGGATTTTTTAACTGAAGACTTTTTATAGTCAGTATTTCATTGCATAATAAATCCCTATAACCAATACCGTTTAATTCAATACTTTCTGTTTTTATAGCAGTGTGGTATTGTTGTGCATCTTTACTTTTAATTTTCACCGTTGCATTGTTTAATGCTATATTACCCAATAAAATATTAATATCTATATCAGCATATTTCATACTATAATTTGAAGGGATTTTTTCAATTATAAATTCCTCCATATATTTTTTAGCATACCATTGTAATACAAATACAGTCAATACAATGAGTACTAAAATGGAGAGTATCGCAATAAATTTTTTATTTCTAATCTTCATAAGATTTTTATTGGTAGAATTCAACTTCAAAATAGGTTTCAAATTGAAAGGCGTTCCATTATTATAACAGAACTATAACAATTTATATTTCTGCTATAAAGGGCCTGTTTTAAATTCATCAAAATTAATTTCCCCAAACCCTAAAGAGTGTAATTTTGATGAATTTTTAAAAAATTTTCCACCCGCCGCGGCGGGACGGGGAAAAAGAAAATTTATTAAATAAAATAAATTCAAACAGGCTCTAAATACAACATATTGCTATGCTTTATCAATAAATACTGGGGACTTTATTTTAAATGGAAGGCACGAATCTATTTATCATTATTGATATTTTCTTCGTCTGAAACGTTTGTTTCGGGAATTTTTTTAAAAAATTCAGCTAGTTCTAGATCCGCAGTAGGTCCATATCCCATTAGTAATGTACCTTTGTCGCCATTTTTTGTTTTAATGATGTACAAAATCGACATATCCGAAGGGTTACTCATCCCCTCATATCTGTGTTCTGCAACTACAAAAATATCGGTTGGTAGGTATTCCGTTTTAGTATCACTATTGATCAATTTATTATCTTTAAAATAAAAATTAGCCGCAAAACCTTTACTCTGATATATTTTTATATAATCTATCTCATGTTTGTCAAATTGATTTTTCATTTTCTTTTTTTTTAAAATTATTATTAGAATATGTGTATGCTAAATATTTTCTTGATTGTCATTTTCATATTTAGTATCGAAAGTGTTTTTTCCAAATTCCAACGTTCGAATTGGATATGGAATTTTTATACCTTCAGTCTCAAAATGACTTTTTATAAGTTTTATAGCCTTATGTCTGGCGTCATGCTCTTGTTTAATTTTAATCATATCTATCCAAAAACGCGTCATAAAACCAATTGAATAATCACCAAATTCTGTAAAGAAAAATTCTACCGTTTCTCCCTCCTCTTGTTTGAAATTTTCATTGATAATCCGTATTACTAAATCTTCTACTTTTTGAAGATCACTTTCGTAACTCACTGAGCATTTTACGGCAATCCTGCTTCGGGTGCTTATCGAATAATTAGTAAAAGAATTATCTACAAATTTTGAATTCGGTACAATTACATAATTATTATCGGTTTGGCGCAATACCACATTTCGCAGTGTTATTTCTGAAACAAATCCTTTCGCTTCAGATGTTTCAATGTAATCGTTTATTCTTATTTTATCCATGAACGATAATACTACTCCACCAAAAGTATTACTCAATGTTCCTTGCAACGCTAATCCAATGGCTAAACCCAGGACACCAGCACCGGCTAGCACACTTGTCAATAATTTATTAAGCCCTAATACGCTTAGAGCTATAAAAAAACCAATTAATAAGACTACTATAAAAACAATTTTTACAGAAATGTTTTGGATGGATTTTTGAGCCACTCGATACAATAGAATTTTCTGCAGAATTTTTTTTACACTTCGTGCAATAAAATAAAACAAGACCATGATTAGAATTGCCATAATAAAATTTGGCAATTTAAGAATGAAAGCATCAAGCCATCCGGCTAACTTATCCCATAGACTGTTTAAAGTTTCCTCTAATGCAAAATTATTTTTCATACTTTATATCATTTTTGTTAATAAAAATGTTGCTAATAGCCATAAAATCGCACTCAATATTCCGCCTATTAGTAAAAAGTGTTTAAAGTTATAATTCCCTATCCCGTAAATTATAGTATTGGTCTGATAGCCCATTGGAGTAAAAAAACTAAAGTTAGCAGCAAACATAATTGTTAATATAAATGGCTTAAAGTCTAAATTCATACCTTGAGCAATTGAGATAGCAATGGGAGTCATGATAACAGCCGTTGCATTATTACTTACAACACCACTTAATAACATAGTTACTAAAAATAGTGTACCTATGATAATGTAATTAGACTGACCACCTAAAAAATCCAATAATTTTTCTGAAATAAAAATATCGGTACCTGTATTGTGCATAGCAAAACCCAATGGCATCATCCCTGCCAACAAGAAAAAGATTTGCCAATTTACTTTTTTGTAAATCGTATTCAAATCCAGATTTTTTGTTAGCAATAATATACTAACTCCCGTTAATGCACTGACCATTATAGACAACAAACCTGTTGCTGCTAGACCAATTACTAAAAGTAAAACAGCTAATGAAAAATATTTTTTAAAATTTGAAGTTTTATTAACGGTATCATACTCTTGTAATAAAACTACATTCTCCATAGATTGCAGTACAGGTAGCTGCGCTTTTGGCACTTCTACTAATAAACGGTCACCAGCTTTTAAAACCAAATTATCCATACTATTCCGCACAATTCTTTCCTTTAAATTCATTAAAGTTTTTCTCTTTTTTATGGCCAAAGGAATCGCATCTTGAATCATAAAACTCCTTAAACTGCTCATGTTTTTATCAATCAAAATAGCGCCAGGAAGAATTAAAAGTTCTACAAAAACATTTTCATTTAGTTCCGTATTAAGTTCTGTTTCTTTGTTTTTTTCAGTCTCAGCTTGTGATTCAGCTACGTCTTTTTCTTCATAAACCGAAAAATCATCTGATTTTTTTATCAATGTTAAATTCTCAATATTACACATCAAAAGAAGCTCATCGCCTTCTTTAAGCGTAATGTATTTTCCTGGAGAATTATGTACAAGATTGTTTCTTATGATTTGTAATAGCGAGATGTTTTCATTTAAAAACAGAAAACTATCTTGAATTTTTGTCCCAATTAATTTTGATTCGGGATTGATTCTAATCTTAGTAATATAATCTTCAATTTCGTAATCTTTACTAAGACTTTTTGCTTTATCCCACGGAAGCCATCCTAAGGTTAGTGTAATAAAAATAATAGCAACAACTAAAAATACAACACCTAAAATTGAGAATTCAAAAAAACCTATCTGTTCAGCTCCTAAATTATTGGCAACAGAATTTACAATTAAATTAGTTGATGTTCCCATCAAAGTACAAGATCCACCTAAAATACCTGCAAAAGAAATAGGCAATAGTAGTTTAGATTGTGGTATTTTATATTTTTCTGAAAGCTGGTTGACAATTTTAATAAATACAATCACCACTGCAGTTGTACTTATAAAAGCCGAAATAGCTGCCGTAAAAAACATAAAAACAGGAGCCATAATATAAATGGGCAATGATTTAATCTTTCCCATACTTGAAGTAAGCCAATGGATAACTCCATTTTCTTCCATAGCAATAGCTAATATCATTAAAGCGAGTACCGCAATTGTTGCATTATTTGAAAAACCACTGACGCCTTGTTCGGGTGTTACAAGACCTAATAAAATTAATGATACAATGATAAAAAATGCTATTTTGTCTATCGAGAAAACTTCAAAGACAAATAACACTATTGTAATCAATAGTACCCCGAACATTAAAAAGATATTCCAATCCATATACTAGTGTTTATCGTTTTGAAAAAAGTTACTTTTCAACAAGAATAATTTAGAGTCAGTTTAAAATTCATCAAAATGAATTTCAAGAAATTTTTCACCCGCGGAGGCGAGACAGGAAAGGAAAATTTATTTTGCTAATAAATTTAAACCGGCTCCCATAAAATGTTTCCTATTCTTTTGCAAATTCCTGCTTATAAATACGTACTATCAACAAGAACAGACTAATTAATAAAGGACCAAATACCAAACCCATAAACCCAAAAAGCGGAATTCCTATTATTACTCCTAGAAGAGTAATTAAAGGATGAACATTATCCATTTTTTTTAATACATACAAACGAATAATATTATCTGTAGTTCCTACCACTATCACACCATACAAAAGAACTCCCCATGCCTGAAACGCATCGCCATCAGACAATGCTAATATAAAAACAGGAAGTGTGCCCAATAAATTTCCAATAAAAGGAATCATCGAACCAATTGTGACCACTACCGCCCAAAAAAACGGACTTTCTACACCAAATATCAAAAAACCTAATAAGGCTACAAAACCCTGAGCTACTGCTACTAAAGGAATTCCTAATGAATTAGATCGCACCATTTCACTAACTGTAACACCCAATGTTTCCAGACTTTCGTTGTTCATAGGAATGTATTCTATCAAAACCTTTCGGAGTTGTCTTTGATTGATAAGCATATAAAACAAAAAAAAGTACATTATAGCAATGGCAATAAAAGCATTCATTGTACTTCCTAAAATATCAGTAACACTACTAGCTATTCCACTGGAAACGGATGAAGCGTCAATTTGGTCTGTAATACTAAAACCTAAAGAATGTTCCCAATCTTTTAGATGAGTTTTCACTACTTTTATAAATTTTTCTGTGCTTTTTGTTGCCTGACCTATTTTATTACCTAACATTATTAAGGCTCCTATAACAGGAATTAAAATAGAAATAAATGACAAAAACATAAGAGTTGCTGCTGCTAAATTAGGACTCCATCCTTTGTTTACCAGTTTTCTCATAGTCCCTTTTAGCAATACAAATAATGTAATAGCTCCAAATACACCTAAAAGATAAGGAATCATTTCCCTAAAAATCAATCCTCCCATTAAAAAAATTAATAAGAGGATGAAGATTTGACGAATTATTTTTGGATTAATAATGTTCATTGTTAACTCTATTTCGGTTTAAAGATTAGTTAAATTAGTTATTATTTCTTTGCTCTTTCAGCTTCTTTTTCGGCTTGCTTTTTAGCGTCATTCTCTTTTTTTTCGGCCTCTTTCTTTACTTTTTCTGCTTCTTTTTCTTTCTTTTTAAAATAACCTCTTAACAAAAAGTTACTTTTAGCAGCTTCCATATTTTCACTTAAGCCTTTCGAACTCTTTTTTAGATTTTCCATGGTTTTATCTAAATCTTTGGCCATCTGCTCATCATTCATTAGTTTTCCAATAGTCCCTTCTCCATTATTAATATTATTTAACAAAAGTGCAAGTTCTCCGGTAATAATCTCTGCATTTTCAGCCGTGACTTTAATGGACGATATTATATCATCAAATTCTACAGGTTCAAAAGAGTCAATTGTTGCCCCATCTTTTACTTGTGGCAATCTTGTGTTTCCTTGTGAAATGATTAAAATTTTATTTCCAATCACACCTTCAGAAGCGATCGAAGCTTTACTGTCTTTTTTTATAAATCTTTTAATTTCCTGATCCATCACTGCCTCAACATTTACAGTAGAATCATTAATTATTACAATATTTTCGATGGTTCCAACTGCTATTCCAGAAAAACGAACTTGACTGCCAATTTGAAGTCCGCTTACATTACGGAAATTAGCTTTAACTCTAAATTTTGAACCAAATAAATTTTGGTTAGTTCCAATAAAGAAAATAATTAGAAATAAAATCAATATCCCTAAAGATACAAAAATCCCTAATTTTATTTTGTATGTAGTACTACTTGTTGTCATAATTATTTATTTAAAAAATGATTTAATATAAGCGTCATCGTCGTTGATGAATTCCCGTAAATTGCCTTCTTTATAAACTTTTCCGTCTTTAATCATAATAATTCTGTCCGCCACCGTTTTAACGCAATTAATATCATGAGTAATAATGATGGACGAATTTTTAAATTTAGCCTTAGTTTCGTTTATTAAATGACTTATTTCATCTGAAGTTATGGGGTCTAACCCCGTTGTGGGCTCATCATATAGAATGATTTCAGGATGTACAACCAATGTTCTTGCTAAGCCTATTCTTTTTTTCATTCCCCCCGATAATTCAGATGGCATTTTATCAATTGAGTCAGGTAAACCTACATTTTCTAGGGCTTCGGTAATTTTATCATTTATTTCTTGTTTAGAAAACTTTTCTTTTAGTCTTGATAACGCAAAAGTCAAATTTTCTCTTACCGTCATGGAATCATAGAGTGCAGCACCTTGAAATAGAAAGCCTATTTTTTTGCGTACTTTTATTAAATCTTCTTCATTAATATCGGTCAATTCATATTTGCCTACAGTAATACTACCCGCGTCGTGTTTTAAAAGACTCACAATACACTTTATTAAAACCGATTTTCCTGACCCTGATTTTCCTAATACAACTAAATTCTCATTTTCATAAAGTTGTAACTCAATTCCATCAAGTATCTTAGTCTCACCAAAACTTTTTTCAAGATTTTTAATTTCTATAACTACCTTGTTTGTGTGTTTTTTGTTAGTTTGGTCTTCCATTATAATAAATCGGTTATTTGTACAGCAATTAAGTCTACAATGATTAATAATAATGATCCTGTTACTACAGCTGAGTTTGCTGCAATCCCAACACTTTCTGTTCCTCGTCCAGCATTGTATCCTTTATAACATCCTACTAAACCAATAACAGCACCAAAAAAGAAGGATTTAATCACAGCAGGAATAATGTCAATAAAATCTACATTAACAAAAGCCTGATTTAAGAATAATCGTAAACTCATGTCGTCCTTAATATTTATTCCTAACCAGCTGCCAAAAATCCCAATAGCATCTGCATACATTGTAAGCAATGGAATCATTACAATGGCAGCTAAGACTCTTGGAATAACTAAAAAACTAATGGGATAGGTATTAGATACTTCCATAGCATCTATTTGTTCACTCACGCGCATGGAACCCAATTCAGCCCCCATACTTGAACCTATTTTTCCAGCACAAATTAGAGCCGTAATTACAGGTCCCATTTCTCTAATTATCGAAATAGCAACCATTCCTGGTAACATGGCTACCGCCCCAAATTGAACCAATGGAGGTCTGGATTGAATGGTTAGAACTAAACCAATGATTAAACCTGTAATGGAAATTAAACCTACGGATTTGTTTCCTATTTGATAACATTGTTTTAAGAATTCTTGAAATTCAAACCTCTTTGTAAAAAAGCTATTGAACACTATTTTTAAATACTGTGTAGCATTTGCCAAATCAATTAAAAAGGAAATACTATAATCTTTTATACGACCAATAAAAGAGGGAGAATTTAAAGAAACTCTATCTGGTTTGAGTAATTCTTTGAGCATATCTTTATTTTTTGAATTATTAAATAAAGATATACCCTTTTATGGCGTAAAATTTATACTATTTTAGATTTATCTTACATAATACCTATTATTACACACTAACGATTTACGTATAAAAGACTGATATTAAAAAGGATACCCAATAGCTACATTAAAAATTAAATTTTCTTTACGCCAAGCTCCATCTGAAAATTTAATATCGTCAATAACCCATTGACTTCCTTTTGGCAAATAAGGTTTCCTTAATGGAAATGCTAAATCGGTTCTAAGCACTAAAAAATTAAAATCAAAACGTAAACCTAATCCAGTTCCTACTGCCAATTGATTTAAAAATTGTCCCGTAAATTCAGCTCCTGGCTTTTCAGTAGTTTCATTCAGTAACCATATATTTCCTGCATCAACAAAAACAGCTCCTTTTACAATTTTGTATATTTTAGCTCTTAATTCAGTACTAAACTCAAGCTTTAAATCTCCCGATTGGTCTGGCAAAAATGAATTATCGGTTACCGTACTTCCATCAAAGGTTCCTGGACCTATAGATCTTGCTCTAAAAGCTCTCACACTGCTTGTTCCTCCAATAAAAAACTGTTTGATAAAAGGTAAATCTTTCGAATTTCCATAAGGTATTCCTCCACCTACAATAATTCGGCTTGCAAGTGTGGTTTCTTTATTAAAATTATAATAATGACGGAATTCAAATTCCAATTTTGAATACTGACTAAATGGAACTCCAAGTAAATTTTTAGGAGTTTCATCATTCCCACCTAACAACAATCCTAATGAATTTCCTGAAAAATCAATTCCTCCTTTAAAATAAATGTTGTTTTTTTTGTTTTTCAACATGGTATTAGTGTAAGTATAAGTATAGGTAGTGCCAAAAATAAGTTGTCGATCTATTACTTTTTGCAAAGAAGCATTTTCATCAATTTGGGATTGATACAACTCCGATACATCATTAGGTGAAGTATACGCGATATTGACCAAACTTAAATTGTGTTCTTTTCTTTCGTTTTCCTTCCATAAATATCCAAACGAACTATTGAAGGTTTTTAACGAATAGAGCTTTGTTCTCAATTGGTATTCATAACTCAAAGATGCTTTTGTTTTAGGTACATAAGCACTGCCCGAACTCATTTGGAAAGGAGAAATAAATCGCGGCCAAATCAAGCTGGCTTCCCCTCCAAAACGATACACATTAAATCCCTTATTTTGTCCTGAAACCTGAACTTCTATTCCTGTAAATGCGGATATGTTTAATAGTTCTGCTCCTTTAAATAAATTACGATTACTCCAATTAATATTTAATTCGGTTCCAGAATAATTAGCCGAATTTGTTTTGGCCAATGCCTCGACTTGTATCGACTTTTTTGGTAACGGAGTCAAATAATAATAGACATCTAATTCATTTTTAGAGGTATTATTTTCTTTAAATTCATTCTTGACAAACTTGAATGTTCCTAATGTAATCAATCGGTTCAACGATAAATTATGAGTAGTTCTATTATATAAATCCTGTTTATTAAACAATAATGTTTTATCAAAAATAAAAGGCTTAAACACCGTTTTATTATCCATTATAGTAATATCACCATATTTAATGGTATCCATTTTTCGTTTTGAAACCGTATCTCTCTTTAAATTGAAACTGGGATAGACATAAATAGTATTGATTGAATATTGAATCTTTGCTTTTTCAGGAATATTGTTTTTAATTTTTACAAGCAAATCTACTTCATGTTTAGCCACTGTGCTATCTACTTGAATTAAAAGGTAATCTTCGTTAAAATAATAAAAACCGCGCTCTTTTAATTTTAAGTCAATACGAGAACGTTCGTTTTTAATATGATCTAAATCGTATGCATTACCTACTTTTAAAAAACTATTTTCTTCAAGTAGTTTAATTTCTTTTCCTAAAAGAATAGAATCCTTTGGAAAAACAACCGACTTAATTTTATATTGTGCGTTTAACGCCACTTCGTAATTGGCTTTTGCTTTTTTGCCTTTTTTAATAGAGTCAGCTTTACTTATTGCATTAAAAAAACCTCTGTTTTCAACATAATTTTGTATTACTTTTTGATTGTAATTTAAATCAACTTTACTCATTAAAACAGGTTCCTCGCCTAATTTATATTTGACCCAATGTTTAAAACCTTTTTCTTTTTTAGCTTCACCAATGAGGTTGTAAAAAAAGATACTTGGACGCAGTCCTAAAAAGGATTTATTGGGTTTAGGACGAATTAATCCATCCAATTCTGATTTTATTTTCTTTCTAACTTTTTTAGGCTCTTCTCCTTTTTTAACCGAAATAGTATGCCCTACATATAATAAATCTCCTTCTGGAATTTTACTAGTACCGCTACAACCCAAGAATAAGCTTGCTGAAAAAAGTAGTATGATGTAGTTATTGATTCTCATTTTTATTCTGTTTTTTTCTATTGGCTTTGCCTTTATTTTGAAACAACTCTTTAAATTTATTGTAGTTCATCGTAATAATAAAAGCTACACCTGTTTCTATTACCTGACCTTGTAAGGCTACTTGGTAGTTATTTTTTCTATAAGCTCTAAATTTATAGCGACCATCTTTTGAAATTAAATAATCTGCGGAAACATCTCCAGCTATATTTGTAGATTGTTCATTTTGTTGTTGTGCGCCTTCTACACCAAAACTACTTCCCACAGTAACTTTTAATCGGTCATTGAATAATTGTTTTGAAAGACCAACAGTTAAATCTGTTCTTTCTTGTTTTTCTCCTGTTGTATAATCTTCTGTAGCCTGAAGATCAAAATCCAATTCAAAACCTTTTATCAAATCTCCTGCTAAATTATTGAGCTGTTGCGACAAAATTTTACTGACACTTTGTTTGGCTAAATAAGCACCACTGGTACCACCAGCTTCACTTTCAAATGGATTATCGCCTATAAAACGGTTCAATAATAACAATGCAAATACTTGTTTGTTCATCGCATCATCATCACGCCTAATTTGTTCTAATTTTGCTTGTGTAGTGTTTATAATTTCGGTCGAAACATTGTTGTTTCCTTCTGGCAAAATAATATCAAAACTTATTTCAGGACGTAATAATTCGCCCTTCATCATTAAATTAGTTTCAAAGGGAATTTTTTGCTTGTAGGTATTTCTAGTTTCGGCAGTTATCCCTGTCAATTGATCGTCCACAAGATCCAGTGGCGAAGCTTCTACCTTATAAACAGCTGTAATATTAGTGGTTGCAGCTGTGGGTTCACCAGTCCATAAAATATAACTTTCAGGTTGGATTTCGAATTTTCTTTTAATCAAGTTAAAATTCATTTCATAACTTCCTCCTGTAAATTCGTATTTACCGGTCAATGTGGTTTTACCCGATGGATCAATTCCTCCAGTTAATTCAGCTTCTCCTTGTAATTTTAAAAAATCACCATTCGCTTCATCAATTACAATTGAAATTTCTGCTTTTT
Organism: Flavobacterium zubiriense; assembly: GCF_041729725.1. Classification (NCBI taxonomy): domain Bacteria; kingdom Pseudomonadati; phylum Bacteroidota; class Flavobacteriia; order Flavobacteriales; family Flavobacteriaceae; genus Flavobacterium; species Flavobacterium zubiriense. The sequence continues at coordinate 91,826 of NZ_JBCFQL010000004.1, forward strand.
TATCCACCACAATATTTACCGAAGCATTAATTCCTTTAATTTCTGTTTGCACAAGTTCCTTCGTTGGATCTTCAACAGTAATTAAAACAGGCTGATCTTGATCTATAAATTCCACAATTCCTTCTCTATCGGCAATAGACGGATTGTCTTGTGGTAATACAATAGTAAATTTTGTATCTGGATTCACCTTAATGCTTCCATCAATAATAGGATTGTTCAAAGTCCCTTTAATATCTATATTGTTATCTAAATACAACTCTCCATAAAATAAACGATTGTCTTTTGCCTTTGAGTTTACAGCTCTGAAATTTTTAGCGGTCAAATTTAAATCAAACCCTAAATTAGTATAATCCTGACTATTGATTGTGCCGTTTACCGTTAAAGGATTCTCCTTTTCGTCCTGAAGATTAAAGTTTTTAAAAATAATTTTATTGGAATTGAAAGATATATTATCATCATTCAATTTGAATTTTGAATTTAATTGAGTCACATTAAAAGCAACTGAATTAAATTTTATATTTCCATTCACATTAGGATTAGAAGCCTGTCCTTGAACATTTAATTTCCCATTCAAATAGCCTTCACTTTCTTTAAGATTATCTATTGTAAAAGCTTGTACAGATTTCATTTGGAGTTTTTCAATATCTACAATAAAATCTAAACTCTGATTGCTTATATTATAGTTACCACCAATATTCACCTGATTATCGAAACCAGATAAACCTACATTAGCACGGTACAAATTAGCCGTTCTATTATCTACTTTAATTACTAAATTTCCAACAGTATCATTTTTAATTCTAAAATTCTCAACATTTAAATCGGCAATAAATAATGGGTCTTTGGTTGCGTTTTTAACCGTAGCTTTTCCATTTACAGCACCGCCTACTTCAAAATTTGATTTGGCTATATTGCTTAAGGTTTCTAATTTAAAGTTTTTAAAATCGACTAGAATGGGTGCATTAGCAACATTTTTTTCTGATTGAATAGCAAACAATTGTCCATCATTTTGAATTTCGAATTTTGAAACCTGTATACCTTTTTCCTCTAATTTAATAGTGTTATTGGGGTCAATTTTCCAATTCTCGTAATTTAAAAGCAGTTTTTCAGGATTGAGATGGATAACTGATACTCCTACTATATCTTTGAAATTTCCATTAATGACATACCTTTCTTTGTTTTCTAGATCTTTAATATTCAATTCATAATCAATGGTATTGTTTTCTAATTTACCAATTAAGGTTGTTTTTGGAATTTCAAACTGACTGTTTTTAAGTGTACCCAAAGACAAATTATAAAGCAAAGCATTATCCTGATTATTGATTTTTAAAATACCATTTGAAATTTCGTTAGCTCCATAAACTAACCTCGGAATCGAAGCATTGATTATAATGGTATCATTTACTGAATTGTATTTTCCTTCGATGGTTATTTCAGATAGTTCTTTAATTTCAGGCAGTATTTTTTTAGTAATTGCATGTTCTTTAACAACGAATTTAAAATCCATATTTTGATTTTCTTCGTTTTTGACATATCCATTATTTAATTTATAGTATTTAGAAATGGAATTCATCAATTGATTGCCAATGGTAGAAAGTTTATAATTTCCGGATACCAATCCTTTAATAAATTGAGATTTTAAAATAATAGAATCTCTTTCGATAGTAGAAATTGCTTTAAGACTTATGGTATCTAATGAAAATTGCTCTTTTTCTAAAGCAACTGTAAAATTACTAGCATCGATTGTCCCGTTAAGATTATCAGGGTTTAAATCGTCAAAATGAGCACTAACATCACCTCTTAATTTTAATGGACCCGCATGAAGATTCAACTTATTCAAATCTATAATATCCAGATTCAGTTTTAAATCTACAGTTGGTTTTTTAGGATTGGATGTTCCTGTTGCGGCTAAAACAAAGGTTAAATTAGGATCTGTACTATTAGCATTAACTTCAAAAACACCATTATGGATGTTTCCGCTAAGGTTGATGTTTTTATAATCGTAGGCATTGTAATGTGCTTTCAAAATTTTTGAAGTCAACTTTGCCGTTGCCTTTGCTGGATCAAGACTTCTACCATTTATAGTAGCATTGGCAGATACTTTTCCAATTTGTTTGTTCTTGATTAATTTTCCAACATCAAAATTTTCAACCGTAGCATCAGCAATATATTTCTCATTATTTTTTCTACTTTGGTCAAAAGTTGCGTTTACAATGGCATTCCCCAAAGAACTATTTAGCACCAAATCGGTTTTAAATGCTGTAATACTTCCTTTAAAAATCCCTTTTAGATTGAATTTTTCTGGTAGTTGAAGCGTAGTAGGAATGGTATTTTTAGGTGTAAAAGCAAGAATATCTTTTGATGAACTTTCAAAATTAAGAATTGCAACATCAAAAACACTTTTATCCACATTAGGCAAACCTTTGATGGTTCCTCTCACATTAACTTTTGTAGTACCAATTCCGCTTGCACTGAATCTCTCAATTTGTAGATTATCCAATTTCCCTTTTACAATAGCATTAAAATTTACAATGGCATTGGGATAATTTTTAAAAACAGCATTGGTATTCAATTGCGGAACAAGTAATAAAACATCTTTAAAAGCTATTTTACTGTCCTTTAAAGTAGCATCTACAGCTAAATATTCTATATTTTTTCTCAGCGATTCTATTGATGGATAAGTAACTAATATAGCATCCTGTAAAGTAGTGTTAGGCGTTTTTAAATATAATTTTTTTAAGGAAGCACCTTTAGTAGCATAACTGAATTCGGTAGTTAATTCGTCTAATTGAAAACCACTTTTGTCCTTAAAAGTAAACGAATCGATGATTCCACTATAGGAATCTCCATTGATAACCAATGCTTTTCCTTCTAATGACAAATCTTTCAAATCCAAATGATTATAATCAATTCCTTTTTGTGTTTTTAGTGTATTATCATTATCGAATTTGAAGTTAAGAGAGCGTATTGCAATGCTTTCTACATTAATTTTCCAAGGAAAACCAGACACTTTTTCTTCAGATTTGACGGTACCTTTAACCGATTTAGTTAATGTAAGAGCACCGCTGGTTTTATTTAATGCTATTGAATTTAAAACAATAATTTGTTTTTCTAGATCAATGGTTTCTACTGTGGTTTGTAACTTTTCAAATTGAATTTTTGTATCTAAATTAGTTAACTCATCTTTGTAATTTAAATCAATGTTTTCTAAATTAATATCTTTTAATTTCATTTTTAAGATAGTAGTTTTAGCTTCATTTTCAATTTTTTTAGTTGCTTTTTTTGCAGCTTCAACAAGGTCTTGATTTAGATTTAGTTTTAATCCTTTTAAATTGATTTTGGGAATTTCAAAAGATAAATTGTTTAAATCAAATTCATCAATATTTGCGTCAAAATGATGGATAAATAGGTTAATATTGTTTTTAGCAACGGCGTCTTTATAGTTGAATTTAATACCATCAAGATTGACTTTTTTAATAAAAATCTCCATTGGTTTACTTTCTGTTTTAGCTACATTTGGAGATTCAAAAGCTTTGATAATGTAATCAAAATTGAAAACGGAATCTTTGTTTACTTTAATATTAGCCGTAATTTTTTCTAAATCAATCGAATTGATTTCAACTTTATTATTGAGCAATTCAAGAAGACTGATGTCTACTTTTAGAGATTTTCCCGCTAACAAAGTATCCTTAGATTGATCTTCAAAATAAAAATCATGAAGGATGACTTTTTTTGGTAAACCTATTTCAATAGCACCTACTTGTACTTTTGTTTTAATCTTTTTCTCTAAATAAGTAATAGCCTTGTCTTTTACAAAATTTTGGACAAAAGTGATTTGCAATGCAAGTACAATGAACAAAAAAAGCGCAATAAAGAATAGTATAATTCTTAATATAATTTTAGTTATTTTTTTTAATTTTGTAGATATCATATTTTTTGACAGACAATTAAACTATATCATTTGAGTATATTATTTATAAAGAAAATCATTGCAAAGGTAATTAGATAATAAGTATTTCTCATTTCAAAATAGTATTAAAAAAAGTACCATTTATTTCAATTTTTTAATAAATCCTCCATTAATAAAACATCTTAGCAAAGGTATATTGATTAAACAGGAAAGGCATTACATAATTACATGGAATAATTTTAGAATTTCAACTTCTAATCGTATAATTTCAAAAATAAACTCTTTAAAGTTAACAAAAGAGGTAAAGTAGCTCGTACTACTTTCTCTTTGGTACGGAAAAAATTTTTATTTAAACCACAGAAATTATATCTGAGTCGTTAATTTACTCATCTTTAAGAAACTTAAAATGGAAAATTCATTAAAAAAACATCAATATCCGCTAAGCGAACTAAATAAATAATAGTCCAAGGATGCCACTAATGGAACCAATAGAAAGGGGATTTTATATAGTTTTTTGTAAATTAAAATCTGCAAAAATCAGTTATAATCCATTTCATTTGTTTGCTATTTTCACTGATTGGTATCAGAAACGGATAGCTATAAAAAATAAATTTAAACAGCGCCCCAATAATTAGAATAAATTAGTTTTTTAAAAATATATTTGTCCAAAATATTAAAAATGAAAAAACAACTACTCCTACTCTCTATACTTTTATTTATTAGTTCTTGCGGTGTGAAACAAACTAGGAATTTGTTGACTACAGGAAATTATGACGAAGCAATTGACAATGCTATTTCTAATTTGCGTTCGAATAAAGATAAAAAAGGAAATCAGGAATATGTTTATTTGCTAGAAGAAGCTTTTTTTAAAGCCAAAGAAAGAGATTTAAACAGTTTGAATTTATTAGAACAAGACAAAAACCCTTCTAATTTGGAAAAAATATTCAACATCTATGTACAATTAGATAATCGTCAGGAAAAAATAAAACCTTTGCTCCCTTTAAAATTGTTGAAAGAAAATAAGAATGCCAGATTCACTTTCGACAATTACAACAAACCTATTGTTGAAAGCAAAAAAGCGTTGTCTAAATATTTATACGATAATAGCAAAGCCTTATTGCAGTCAACCAACAAAGTGGAGATTAGAAAAGCCTATGACGATTTGGAATATCTAAACCAAATCAATCCCAATTACCAAAACACTCTTCAATTACAAGAAGAAGCCTTAATCAAAGGAAGATATTATGTAAATGTAGCTTTACGCAACCAAACTAATATGGTTATTCCAGTTGCTTTGCAAAATGATTTATTGGATTTCAACACCTTTGGAATGAACGATAAATGGACTGTTTACCACAACAGCATTCAAAAACAAATCAAGTATGATTACCAAATCATTGTCAATTTTAGAGCAATCAACATCACCCCTGAACAAATAAAAGAGAAAGAATTTGTTAAAGAAAAAGTCATCAAAGAAGGTTTTAAAGATCTTTTAGATAAAAATGGTAAACCCGTAAAAGACAGCCTTGGAAAAACAATTAAAGTTGATAATCTAAAAACTATTGTAATTCGAATTAGAGAATTCAACCAGTTTAAAGCTTGCCAAATTACTGCAAATGTGGATTATATCAATTTTACAAACAAACAACTTTTACAAACTTATCCTTTAGCCTCTGAATCTGTTTTTAGTAATGATTATTCGACCTACAAAGGCGATAAAAGAGCAACAGAAGAATCCTATTACTCTTATTTTAATCGAAAATTAGTTCCGTTTCCTAGTAACGAACAAATGGTTTATAATACAGGCGAAGATTTGAAAGCCAAACTCAAAGGAATTATAGTGCGGAATAAATTTTAAATTCCATATAATCCAATAGATTACAACTTTTTGATCAACAAATCCAAATGTTAAAATAAATTATAAAACACTGTTCTGTTTGAAAAATATGTGTACTTTTGCACCAATGAATTATAAAAGTGTACATATTTCCTCATTGTCACGGATAGACAAGCCAGTTACTTCGCCCGAAGTACGGATACTAGTATAGTATCTAAAAATGCTTTTGGTCTTATTATTCATTATTTTATTATCACCACATTGAAATTACAATCGTTATTTATTGGATTTACATATCCTAAAAGTAAAATTTTATTTTTTTTATATTCCTACATTTTTTCTTGTTGGCTTTATTATGTTAATTTTGCAGTCAATTTCAAAAAAGGTTCCATATTAAAATTTAATTATTTCACATTTTTTAACCCAAAATTCATCTTTTGAAATGAATATCTCTATTGTTATAGCTCAAGAAGAACATTTTAAGTACGCACAAATTATTTGCGATACGATAGAAACGTCTGCCTTATTGAGAGGAACCGGAATAGCAAAAAGAACTCCTGAATATGTCCAGAAAAAAATGGAAAATAAGGATGCTGTTATTGCATTGGACAAAAAAGGAAATTTTGCAGGTTTTTGCTATATCGAAAGTTGGCAACACGGAAAATTTGTTGCGCATTCAGGGCTGATTGTACATCCTGATTTTAGAAATTTAGGCTTAGCTAAGAAAATTAAAACCTTTGTTTTTGATTATTCGTTGAAAAAATATCCAGGAGCCAAAGTTTTTGGTATCACAACGGGTTTAGCGGTAATGAAAATCAACTCGGATTTAGGATACAAACCTGTTCCTTTTTCGGAATTAACCAGCGACCCTACTTTTTGGTCAGGTTGTAAAACCTGTACTAATTTTGAAATATTAAAAAGTAAAGAGTACAAAATGTGTTTGTGTACGGGAATGCTTTATGATCCTGCCGAAAAACCAAAAGATCCACCCAAACATCCATTTAATGTGCGGATTTGGAATCGATTGAAAAAAATCAAACAAGCCTTGTTTTTAGAAAATAAAGACGAATTGATCAAACTGTATAAAAAATTAAATCTAATCAGCTAAAAGCACAAAAGCCGATAGCCATTAATAGCCCAAAAAAAATGAAAAAAGTTGTATTAGCTTATAGTGGAGGTTTAGATACCTCATATTGCCTTAAATATTTAAAAAATGAAAAAGGATATGAAGTTCACACCGTATTAATTAATACAGGAGGTTTTGATGATGCTGAATTAAAAGCTATCGAAGACAGAGCCTATGAGTTAGGAAGTGCGAAACACGCTAATCTTACTATCTTAGATAAATATTATGACAAAGCCATCAAGTATTTAATTTATGGAAATGTATTAAAAAACAATACGTATCCATTATCTGTAAGTGCTGAACGTGTTTTTCAGGCAATTGAAGCTATAAAATATGCTAAATCTGTGGGTGCTACTGCAATTGCTCATGGAAGTACAGGTGCTGGAAACGACCAAATTCGTTTTGATTTAATTTTCCAAACCATCGCTCCAGAAATCGAAATCATCACTCCTATTCGTGACCTGAAATTATCAAGACAAGAAGAAGTAGATTATTTATCTCAAAACGGAGTTCACTATTCTTGGGAAAAAGCACAATATTCAATCAACAAAGGACTTTGGGGAACCAGTGTTGGAGGAAAAGAAACCTTGACTTCGCACCAAGCTTTACCGAGTGAGGCCTACCCATCTCAATTAACAAAAGAAGGTGAAGAAAAAGTAACTCTTGAATTCAAAGGCGGCCAATTAGTAGCCGTAAATGGAATTGCTGACAAACCTTCGAATAATATTGTGGTGTTAGAAAAATTAGCTAGTGCCTATGCCATTGGTAGAGACACTCACGTAGGTGATACTATTATCGGAATCAAAGGAAGAGTTGGTTTTGAAGCTGCTGCTCCACTTATCATTATAAAAGCACACCATTTACTAGAGAAACACACGCTAGGAAAATGGCAACAATACTGGAAAGAACAACTAGGCAACTGGTACGGAATGCTATTCCACGAAGGTCAATTCTTGGATCCTGTAATGCGCAACATCGAGGCTTTCCTTGAAGACACTCAAAAAACAGTGAACGGAAAAGTATTTGTTTCTTTGAAACCGTATCATTTTATACTTGATGGAATCGAGTCTGAAAATGATTTAATGAACACTGGTTTTGGTCAATATGGCGAAATGAACAACGCCTGGACATCAGATGATGCTAAAGGATTTATTAAAATCTTAGGTAATGCTCAAAATATCTTCTCTTCAGTGAATAAAGAGATTTACGAATAATGAAGTCAAAAAGTCGAATATCATAAAGTCAAAAGAGCGAGTAATAGCCTCCAATGAACTTTATAACTTTAGACTTTAAAACTTTAGACTAAAAAAAATATTATGATTAAAGTTGGAATAATAGGTGGTTCAGGATATACGGCAGGAGAGTTAATTAGAATTCTAATGTTTCATCCGAATACGCAATTGGATTTTGTTTACAGCACTACAAACGCTGGAAAACCACTATCTGTGGCGCACCAAGATTTGTTGGGCGATATCGAAATGAATTTTACAGATACCGTTAATCCTAATGTAGAAGTACTTTTCTTGTGTTTAGGACACGGAAAATCCATTTCCTTTTTAGAAAACAACAAATTCTCAGATAATACAAAAATCATCGATTTAGGAAATGATTTTCGTTTGACAAAAGACAAAGACTTTAACGGAAAATCCTTTGTTTACGGCTTGCCTGAATTGAATAAAACCGACATTAAAAAAGCAAATTATATTGCCAATCCAGGTTGTTTTGCTACCGCTATTCAATTGGCCTTATTACCATTAGCAGCTGACGGATTATTGAGTGAAGATGTTCACATCAATGCCACAACGGGAAGTACGGGTGCTGGCGTGGGTTTAGCGGCTACTTCTCATTTTAGCTGGAGAAACAACAATTTCTCACATTACAAAGCTTTTGAACACCAACACTTAGGCGAAATCAACCAAAGTATCAAACAGTTGCAAGCTTCTTACAGTGACGAATTAATTTTTATTCCCAACAGAGGGGATTTTCCTAGAGGAATTTTTGCTACATTATATACCAAATCAGAAGAAAGCTTAGAAGATTTAGTGGCTAAATACGAAGCTTTTTATGCAGACCAACCCTTTGTAACGGTGACTACTACTAACATCAACATGAAACAGGTAGTACAAACGAACAAATGTATTATTAGTTTATTGAAAAAAGGAAACCGGGTTTTAATTACTTCAATAATTGATAATTTATTGAAAGGCGCCTCTGGTCAGGCTGTTCAAAACATGAATTTAATGTTTGGATTGGAAGAGACTACTGGATTGCACTTGAAACCGTGTGGATTCTAAAAAACAATTAAAAGATTGAAGGATTTAATAATTAAAAAATTAGAAAATCTTACACATTAAAAATTCATTTAAATACAGCAATGAATTTTTAAATCATTCAATTTTTAAATCTTTAAATTAAAACAAAATGAACTTATTTGACGTTTACCCATTATATCCTATCACGCCTGTAAAAGCATTAGATTGCATCATTACAGACGATAAAGGAATCGAATATTTGGATTTATACTCTGGTCACGGAGTAATTTCTATTGGTCATACTCAGCCCGATTATGTGGCAAAAGTAAAAGCACAATTGGATAATTTGAGTTTTTACTCGAATGCGATTCAGAATCCTTTACAAGTAGAATTAGCAGAGAAATTAGGAAAAGCTTCTGGCTTAACTGATTTCAGCTTATTTCTATGTAGTTCTGGTGCTGAAGCCAATGAAAATGCTTTAAAAGTAGCTTCTTTTCACACAAAAAAATCAAGAGTAATTGCTTTTGACAATTCGTTTCACGGAAGAACTTCTGCAGCAGTTGCTGTAACCGATAACAAAAAAATTGTTGCGCCATTAAACGCACAACAAGCCGTTACTTTCTTGCCTTTGAACCAAATTGATTTGGTAGAAGCAGAATTAAAAAAAGGAGATGTTTGTGCCGTTATCATCGAACCTATTCAAGGAGTTGGTGGTTTAGACCAAGGAACAACCGAATTTTTTCAGGCTTTGGAAAAAGTTTGTAAAGCCAATGATGTAGTTTTAATTTTAGACGAAGTGCAATCGGGTTTTGGTAGAAGCGGGAAGTTTTTTGCGCACCAATTTCACAATATCAAGCCAGACATTATTTGCATGGCCAAAGGAATGGGGAACGGTTTCCCAATTGGAGGTATTTTAATTGCACCGCATTTTGAAGCTAGTTATGGTTTATTAGGGACTACTTTTGGAGGAAGCCACCTAGCCTGTGCAGCCAGTATTGCCGTTTTGGATATTATCGAAAGAGATCATTTGATGGAAAATGCTGCAAAAGTAGAAGCTTATTTCCTAGAAGCCATTAAAGTAATTCCAGAAATCATCAAAGTAAAAGGAAGAGGATTGATGCTAGGCGTTGAGTTCGATTTTGACGTGAATGCTTTGAGAAAGAAAATGATTATCGAAAAACACATTTTTACAGGAGGTTCTAACAATAAAAACTTATTGAGAATCCTTCCACCATTAACGATTACAACTGCTGCAATTGATACTTTTATCGTGGCGTTACAAGAAAGTTTGGCAGAATTAAAATAATGATTTTTGAATGTAGATTAACGATTTTTGATTTCAGATGTTAAAATAAATTTATTTATCAACATCCTCCGCAAAGTCTCTGACTACAAGGAATAAGCATCTGCAAAAATCTGTAAAATCTGCGTGCTAAATCTATCACGCAGATTTTACAGATTTTATAATTATTAAAAAAAAACAAATGAACACATTATTATCCATAGCAAAAAGAAACGCCGTATTGACTACTATGGCAACGCTTTTAGAACAAGAAAGAGAAGCTTTGAAAGCCATCAATCAACAAGATTTAGCCAATTACAATGGTGAAGATTTGGCTATGGAAAAACGGCTACTCGTTGATGATGCCAAAGTGGACGGGATGATTCTTTCTGTACAACAATTGGCTAGTCAGGAAGATCCTGTGGGTCAGGTTCGTTATGAATTCACCCATGATAACGGAATGAAAATCAGCAATAAAACGGCTGCTTTTGGAACGATTTTGATTATTTACGAATCACGTCCAGATGTAACGGTGGAAGCAGGTGGAATTGCCTTTAAATCAGGGAATAAAATTTTGTTGAAAGGCGGAAAAGAATCCTTGCTTTCGAACCAAAAAATTGTAAGCCTTTGGCACCAAGCTTTAGAAAGCAATGGCGTAAGCACGGATTGGGTTGAATATTTGAATTATGATAGAATACAAACCCAAGCTTTCCTTGAAAAACCAACCCAAAGAGTGGATTTGATTGTCCCTCGTGGTGGTGAAAAATTGATTGAATTTACTAAAAAGCACGCAAGCTGTCCTGTAATTGTAAGCGGTCGTGGAAATAACTTTGTGTATGTAAATGCCGATGCTGATTTAGACAAAGCATTATCCATTATTATTAACGGAAAGACCTCAAACATATCAGTTTGTAATGCTTTAGATAAAGTTTTAATTGATACTAATGTTCCAAATTGGGAAGGTTTTGCTAACGAATTGGTAGCCAAATTAAAAGCATACAATGTAACTATTTTAGGTGATGATGCTTTCGCAAAAGCGACTCAGGTTCCTGCAATAGAAAATGATTTGATTTGGTACGAAGAGTTTTTGGATTACAAAATTGTAATTGGAACAATCGATTCAAAACAAGAAGCGATTACTAAAATCAACAAATATTGTGGTGGACATTCGGCTTCAATTATTACCGAAGACAAAGCTATTGCGCAAGAATTTATGGAAAACATTGATGCTTCATCGGTTTATCATAATGCTTCTACTCGTTTTACCGATGGAGGGCAATTTGGTTTAGGTGGAGAATTAGCCATCAGTACCGATAAATTGCACCAACGTGGACCAATTGGTTTACAGCATTTGGTTACCAATAAATGGTATATTTACGGAGACGGACAAATTAGATAAATCAATTACGAGTTAAAAATTACGAATTACGGTCAATAAAAATGTCTAAATTCGTAATTTTTAATTTGTAATTCGTAATTGAATAAAATGGCAAAAAAAAGAATTTTATTAAAACTAGGAAGCAATACGCTTACCAAAGAAACCAATCATATTTCGAGAGGAAAGATTGAAGATATTGGTATGCAAATAGCCGCCTTAAACGATGAATACGAATTTATCATTGTGAGTTCGGGCGCTATTGCTGCGGCAAAACAATTTGTTAAGTTAGACAATAACGACAAAGATGTTTTTGTAAAGCAAGCTTTGGCTTCTATTGGTCAACCACATTTAATGCGGATTTACAATGAAAACTTCAAGGATTTAGGTTTAAATACCTCACAATGTTTACTTTCATATTCTGATTTCGAAAAAGAACAAACTAGAAAAAACATTGTAAATACGATTAATGTTTTAGTTAAAAACAATTACATCCCTATCATCAACGAAAACGATACGGTAGCTACGGATGAAATTAAATTTGGAGACAACGATAAATTAGCTGCTTTAGCCGCTGTTTTATTAAAAGTAGATATTTTGATTATTGCTACCAATACCGATGGTTTTTACACCAAAGAATCGATGGAGAAAGGAACTCCTGAAACGATACAATCAGTGAAAGAACTGAAAGATTTAGAAAAAGAAATTGGAGATTCTAAATCCTCACATGGAACCGGCGGCATGCAATCTAAAATTGAAGCAGTAGCCATCGCAAAAGAAGCTAATATTGAAACCTGGATTGTGAACGGTTTGAAGGATAATTTTATCTTGAATGCTTTGAAGAACGAAATTGCATTTACTAAGATTGTCTAATTAAGATTAAAGAGAATAGACTAATGATAAAAGACTAATAATTTTCCAAACTCGGCTCCCTCTCCTTTGGAGAGGGCTGGGGTGAGGATAAAAATCATATAAAAATGAACTACATCTCAATAAAAAACATCGACAACTTGTCACAATGGGTTCAAGATGCACTTAAAATAAAAAAGAATCCTCTTAAACATAAAAAATTAGGTAAAAACAAAACCTTAGGAATGTTGTTTTTCAATCCTAGTTTAAGAACCCGTTTGAGCACACAAAAAGCCGCCCTGAATTTAGGAATGAATGTCATGGTAATGAATTTTACCAGTGAAGGATGGACACTTGAATTCGAAGACGGTGCTATCATGAGTCAAGGCGCATCAGAACATATCAAAGAAGCCGCTGAAGTAGTTTCACAATATTGTGATATAATCGCCATTAGAGCTTTTGCAGGATTAGTCGAAAAAGATAAAGACAATGCCGAGATTGTATTGTCTGGATTTTTAAAACACGCTACAGTGCCTATCGTAAATATGGAAGGTTGTACCGGACATCCTTTACAATCTTTAGCAGATGCCATTACGATGGAAGAATTTAAAACACCACACCGACCAAAAGTTGTTTTGTCTTGGGCTCCCCATCCCAAAGCGCTGCCACAAGCTGTTGCCAATTCCTTTGTAGAAATGATGCAATTGCAAGATGCTGATTTTGTGATTACCCATCCAGAAGGTTACGAATTAAATCCTGAAATTACCAAAGATTCAAAAATTGAATACGATCAGGATAAAGCTTTTGAAAACGCCGATTTTATTTATGCCAAAAATTGGAGCAACTACAATGAGTATGGTCAAATTACCAATGCGGATACAAACTGGACCATAACAGCCGAAAAAATGGCATTGACCAATAATGCAAAATTCATGCACTGCTTACCTGTTAGACGTAACGTAATTGTAGCGGATGAAGTTATCGATAGCGAAAATTCAATCGTAATCCAGCAGGCAAACAACAGAACCTATGCTGCACAATTAGTGTTGCAAAAAATCTTAAAAAATAAAAAGTAGTAGATTTGAGAAGATTTGACAACTTTTCGAAAGTTCTCAAAGCCAAAATAGCATCTAAAATAAAATAAAAATGGCAAATAAAGAAAGCTTATCTATCATAAAAATAGGTGGAAACATCATCGATAATCCAACCGAATTAACACAATTTCTTTCTGATTTTTCTAAAATCGAAGGAGCTAAAGTTTTAGTTCATGGCGGTGGAAAATCAGCAACTAAAATGGCTCAAAGCGTAGGCTTAACACCAAAAATGGTTGATGGTCGTCGTATTACTGATGCGCCAATGCTGGATATTGCTGTGATGATTTATGCTGGTCAAATTAATAAAAATGTAGTCGCCGAATTACAAGCAAATAATACCAATGCCATGGGTTTTTCTGGTGCGGATGGAAATCTAATCTTTTCAGAAAAAAGAAATCATCCCACTATAGATTATGGTTTTGTGGGTGATGTAAAAAAAGTAAATACGCCTTTATTGCAAAAAATAATCGGTTTAGAAATAGCTCCTGTTTTTTGTGCTATCACACACGATAAAAACGGACAATTACTAAACACGAATGCGGATACCATTGCAAGTGAATTGGCCATTGCCCTTTCGGAAATTTTTGAAGTAACCTTAAATTATTGCTTCGAAAAAGCGGGAGTTCTTACGGATGTTGAAGACGAAAATTCAGTAATTCAACAAATAAATTCGGAGCTTTATGCTAAACTAAAAGAAGAAGGTGTTATTCATTCGGGAATGATTCCTAAATTAGACAACTGTTTTAATAGTCTGTCTAAAGGAGTGCAGAAAATCAAAATTGGACACCACAAAATGTTAAAAAATGCTGATGCTATTTGCACAAGCATACAATTATAAACACAGTTGATTTGTCTTTTTATAGAAGCAAATCAATCCTAGTTTAAGAATTAGAAGAAAAACTTCTAAAAAAACTCCCAGAGAGTCTAACTCTATCGGAAAAACAAAAAAAATGAAAAACATCGAAACACTTACTCAAGAAGCAATTAATTTATTAAAAAGCCTTATTGAAACACCTTCGTTTTCTAGTGAAGAGCAGCAAACCGCTCTTTTAATAGAAAATTGGTTTAACCAAAACGAAATACCTTTCAAGAGAGAGAATAACAATGTTTGGGCATTCAATAAATATTTTGATAAAAATAAACCTACTCTACTTTTAAACTCACATCACGATACCGTTAGACCCAATCAGGCTTACACCAATGATCCATTTAAAGCTATTGTTGAAGAAGGAAAATTATTTGGTTTAGGAAGTAATGATGCTGGCGGATGCTTGGTTTCGTTAATGGCAAGCTTTACTTATTTTTATGCCAATGAAAATTTACCTTACAATATTGTAATGGCAGCTTCGGCAGAAGAAGAAAGCAGCGGTAAAAATGGTTTAAATAGTGTTTTAAAACATTTACCTGAACTAGAATGCGCTATTGTGGGCGAACCTACTTTAATGCAATTGGCTATAGCCGAAAAAGGTTTATTAGTACTGGATGTAAAAGTAAAAGGAACAGCCAGTCATGCCGCTCATCAAAACGATGACAATTCAATATATAATGTTATTCCTGTAATCGAATGGTTTAAAAACTATAAATTCGAAAAAATTTCGACTGCATTAGGACCTGTGAAAATGACCGTAACCCAAATCATTGCTGGTAAACAACATAATGTAGTACCATCAGAATGCAATTTGGTAGTGGATATCCGAGTTAATGATTGCTACACCAATCAGGAAATTTTAGATACCATACAAGAAAGTGTGAATGCCGAAGTTACACCTCGCTCTATGCATTTAAAAGCTTCGTCTATTCCTGCAACTCATGGATTAGTTCAAGCAGGAATTGCATTAGGCAGAACTACTTATGGCTCCCCTACGCTTTCAGACCAATCGGTTTTGAGTTGTAAATCATTAAAATTAGGACCTGGAGACAGCTTGCGTTCCCACTCGGCTGATGAATTTATCTACATAAACGAAATAGTAGAAGGAATTGAATTGTATATCAAAATACTTTCAGACTTTTTTAAAATAAATTCCAATATTTAAATTCCAAATTCCAATAATCATCAAATTGGAACTTAAAACAATAAACTATAAACCAAAAACAGTTAAAAATGAAACTTTGGGAAAAAGGAATACCAACAGATAAACAAATCGAACAATTTACCGTTGGAAACGACAGAGAACTCGATTTAGTTTTGGCTAAATACGATGCTTTAGGTTCTATTGCACATGCTAAAATGTTGGGAAAAATTGGATTATTAACACCAACTGAAACTGATTCTTTAGTAGTCGCTTTAAACGAAATTATTGCTGATGTAGCCAAAGGCAATTTCGAAATCGAAGACAGTTTTGAAGATGTACATTCTAAAATAGAATATCTTTTGACGTTAAAATTAGGTGATGCTGGTAAAAAAATCCACACAGCCCGTTCCCGTAACGACCAGGTTTTAGTTGATGTAAACTTATACCTGAAAGATGTTGTAAAAGACTTGAAATCTCAGGTAAAAACGCTTTTTGATTTATTAATGGAATCGGCAGAGAAACACCAAAATGTGTTGTTGCCAGGTTATACGCATTTGCAAATTGCGATGCCTTCTTCTTTCGGAATGTGGTTTTCGGCTTATGCTGAAACCTTGATTGACGATATTACGATGCTAAACGCAGCCTTAAAAGTAGTCGATCAAAATCCATTGGGTTCCGCTGCTGGTTACGGAAGCTCCTTCCCTATCAACCGAACTTTTACTACTCAGGAATTAGGATTCGAAACCTTGAAATACAATTCGGTTGCGGCACAAATGAGCCGTGGAAAATCAGAAAAAACAGTGGCTTTTGCAATGAGTAGCGTTGCTGCTACTTTGGCTAAATTTTCTATGGATGTGTGTTTGTATATGAGTCAGAATTTTGATTTTATCAGCTTGCCAGCTCATTTGACTACAGGTTCCAGTATCATGCCACACAAGAAAAACCCAGATGTTTTTGAGTTAATTCGTGGTAAATGCAACAAAATTCAAGCCTTGCCTTATGAAATCACTTTGATTACCAATAATCTTCCAAGTGGATACCACCGTGATTTGCAATTATTGAAAGAAGGATTGTTTCCGGCTATTCAAAACCTGCAAGCCTGTTTGGATATTGCCATTTTCTCTATCAAAGACATCAAAGTAAAAGACGAAATCTTAAACGATAAAAAATACAATTACCTGTTTACTGTAGATACTTTAAACGAAATGGTAGTAGCAGGGATGCCTTTTAGAGATGCTTATAAAGCCGTTGCTGAACAATTAGAAGCTGGAACGTATCAATCACCAAAAGAAACCAAACATACGCACGAAGGAAGTATCAATAACCTTTGTCTGGCCGAAATTAAAGAAAAAATGAATTTGGCTTACTAAAAATATTCATCCAAAAAAAATTCCATTAATTGGCTAAAACCAAATAAATTATCATCTAAGTAAAGGCAA
Source organism: Flavobacterium zubiriense (assembly GCF_041729725.1). NCBI lineage: Bacteria > Pseudomonadati > Bacteroidota > Flavobacteriia > Flavobacteriales > Flavobacteriaceae > Flavobacterium > Flavobacterium zubiriense. The sequence continues at coordinate 109,002 of NZ_JBCFQL010000004.1, forward strand.
ATAAAAAAATAAATTCCGTTGACTAAAGTCAATGAATATTGAAAAAAAACAAAAAATGCAACCAAAAAGGTTGCATTTTTTTCAGGGTAACTTAGTAAATAACCAAAAATAAACTAATTCACTCTACCATCAATTTATCTTAAAAATGATATCGCTTGAATGCTTCAATAGCAGCATACTCCGCTAATCCTAAATCATTGTATTTTTTTGCTGTAGCTCTGTTTCTATCCTCGGCACGAACCCAAAATTCTCTACTATCATCACCTTGGAACATAACACCATCTTTTTGAGATTGGTGATAAAAAATAGCATGACGTTTTTTAAGAACTTGGTCAGGACTCATAGGTACTGCCATTTCTATCTGGTACGATTCCCATTCGTGCCAAGCACCTCGGTACAACCAAACCCAACAATCATCCATATAACTATTGTGTTTCAATTGTTTTAAGGCTTCAAACAAACTATCTAAACACACTTTATGAGTTCCGTGTGGATCAGCTAAATCTCCAGCGGCATAAATTTGATGAGGCTTAATATCATCAATAAGGTCACACATAATTTTAATATCGGCTTCTGAAAGATTACCTTTTTTTACTGTTCCTGTTTCATAGAATGGTAGATCTAAAAAATGAACATTTTCATCTGGAACACCTAAATATCGGGTAGCTCCTAAAGATTCACTTCTTCTAATTAACCCTTTTAATTTTCGAACGGCAACAGAATCTATATCATTTTTTCCTTTATTCTTCAAGAAATTAATAATACTATCTGATTCACTTGACGATGCATTTAAAACCGTTGATACTTCGGCAAATTTTAAGGCTTCATCATTAGAAACAGCAATGTTTCCTGAGGTTTGGTAAGCAATATGTACTTCATGTCCTTGTTCTACCAGTCTGTCAAAAGTTCCTCCCATAGAAATCACATCATCATCAGGATGTGGACTAAAAATAATCACTCTCTTTTTAGAAGGATTAGAGCGTTCTGGTCTGTAAGTATCATCGGCATTTGGTTTTCCTCCTGGCCAACCAGTAATGGTGTGCTGCAATTGGTTGAACATTTTGATGTTCAAATTATATGCCGTTCCTTCTTCTGCTAATAAGCCAGACATTCCATTATCATTATAATCTTTATCGGTCAACTTTAGAATTGGCTTTTTAGTCAATTCACTTAACCAAACCACTGCTTTTAGTTTTAATTCATCTGTCCAGACACATGATTTAACCAACCATGGTGTTTTTACTCTGGTTAATTCGGAAGAAGCTTCACTATCTAAAACAAAAGTAGTATTGCTATGTTCCTGCAAATAAGTTGCGGGTACTTGAGAAGAAATTTCACCTTCAATAGTATTTTTTAGAATATCCGCTTTGCTAATTCCCCAACCTAAAAGCACGATTCTTTTAGCATTTCGAACAGTACCAATACCCATAGTAATGGCTTTTCTAGGTACATTGTCAATTCCTAAAAATGCGGGTGCAGCGTCAACACGAGTCAAATGATCCAGTGTAATACTTCGGGTTCCTGAATTAATATGCGAACCCGGTTCGTTAAATCCAATGTGTCCCGTTCTACCTATTCCTAATAACTGAAAATCCAATCCTCCATAAGATTTGATCTTCATTTCATAATCAATGCAATATTGTTGTAATTCTTCACTGCTTACATTTCCATCTGGAATATTAATGTTTTCGGCAAGAATATCTACATGGTCAAAAAGGTGCTCATGCATAAAATGATGGTAACTCTGAATGTTGCTTTTATCCATTGGATAATATTCATCCAGATTAAAAGTCACCACATTGGCAAAACTTAAACCTTCTTCTTTATGCAGTCTAACCAATTCCTCATACACTTTTATGGGCGAAGATCCAGTTGCAAGTCCCAAAATACAAGGTTCGCCTAATTCTTCTTTTCGCTGAATTAAATTGGCTATTTCATGTGCTACTAAAACTGAAGCTTCTTTAGACGAATCAAAAATTACGTTGTGAATTTTTTCAAAACGTGTTTCTTCAAATTTTCCTGCTTCTCTATAACTTATACCTTCTTTAATCATTTTAACAGTCATTGGATTATTATTATAGGATAAAATTAAAACTTTATTACTGGTTAGAATTAAAAATTCGACTAATAACTATTGGTCTTCGCCAAAAGACATAATTATAAACTTAAAATTGTTTTGGAACAATCCTCCATCACAATTAGAGCTACTCGATTACGTTTATTTCGCATATCGTAACGCTGTTTCCTTTACCAATTCCTGCTTTTGCTACAAATTTTATGTATCTCGACTTTACTTTCGAAAAAAGTTTGATTTGCTCTATTGGATTATTTTTTATATTCGAAAACTCTCCTTCAGATTGCTTCGTCCATTTCTTATTATCAACACTGGTGTAAAACTCATAATTCGAAATCAAATCCAGATTATTTCCCACTTGTTGCGGCACATAACTAAATCCTTTTATTGTAATAACTTTCCCCATATCAATAGAAACTTCTTGAGGCAATTGATGTTTGTTATCTCCAAAACTCCAACCTGTAGCAGGATTTCCATCTATAATTCGCTGTACCGAATTCATATCTCCGCTAGAGGCCGCCACGATTTTCCATTTTTCTTTAGACATTCCGTATCTAGCCGATTGAACCGCGCTGCTTTTATGTTCTAATGTATCTACTGCAATTGCTTTTATTTGAACCGCTTTATTGTATCGAAAAGGAGCTTTGTACAAAATACTTTTTACTGACGGAACAGCACCATCAACAGTGAAATAAATACGATTCCCCTCTTCAGATTTCATCGTTACTTCGCCATTTTTATCTCGACTCACCTCAGGCATACGCACAAAAGTAGGTGCATTAAAAGCCTGAATGTTCGACAAAACAATACATGCTTTGGCATCTGTAATAGTTATTCGCAATTCCGAAGCAAGCACTCTATCGAATCGTAAAATTCTTTTGTAACCTATAGTTGTTTCGGTAGCAATCGTTTTCCATTTCCCATCCACTTTCGCTTCTACAGTAAACCCTTTTATACGTTGCCCTAATTGTATATACTCTTGAAGTAAAACACGATTAACCGCCGTTGGCGTATCAAATTCAAATACCACAGCTGCCGTTTTTACACCATCATCTGTAGCCCAATACGAATTTTTATCGCCATCAATAAGTTTTTTAGCAGAAAATGTATCGTCGTTTGCTCGAATATTATTAGCCGTTACTTTAGTTCCTGCTAATAATTCTGTTTCAAAATCCGATTGAATAACTGCAGTAAATTCTTTTAATCTCGCAATATCGTGTTCGTTAATCAATCCTCTTTTATCCGGAGGCAAATTCAATAAAAGAGTGGCATTACGACCGATGGATTTATAATAAATATCAACCATTTCGTCCAGTGACCGTACTTTATCATCCTCTACTTCATGATAAAACCAACCTGGTCGAATGGAAACATCAGCTTCTCCTGGAACCCATTTTTCGCCATCTTCATGTCCCGACATAAATTCGGAATAATGTACCTTTCCTGCTAAATCATCTTTTTGACGCAAAAGACTCCAGTTAGTTGCATTAGCAAAACCTTCTTCATTTCCGATCCATCTTGCTTCCGAAGGACCAATTCCCCAAACCAGTGTTTTGGGAGCTATTTTATAAATTAATTTATAGGTTTCATCCCAATCATAATACTCAAGTGTATTGATTTTTCTGGTTTCATTAGCACCACCATAATAGCCATCGCCGCCGTTAGCTCCATCAAACCACATTTCGAAAACATCCCCATAATTAGTAAGCAATTCTTTCAGCTGATTTCTAAAATAAGTAACATATTCTGGTTTACCATAATCTGCCCGATTTCTATCCCAAGGAGAAAGATACAATCCTAATTTTAAATTATACTCCTTGCAAGCTGCAGCTAATTCCTTAATGACATCGCCTTTTCCCTCTTTCCAAGGGGAGTTTTTTACAGAACGTTCTGTATATGCCGATGGCCACAAACAAAATCCATCATGATGCTTAGCTACTAATATAATTCCTTTCATTCCCGCTTCTTTTGCTACTCTAGCCCATTGACGTGCATCCAGAGCAGTTGGATTGAATAATTCAGGCGATTCATCTCCATAACCCCATTCTTTATTAGTAAAAGTGTTTAACGAAAAATGGATGAAAGCATAGAACTCCATTTCCTGCCAATCGATTTGTTTTTGTGACGGTAATGGACCAAATGGTTTAGGAGCATTTGTATTTTCCTGGGCAGTAATTGTCGATAAAAAACTCAAAAAAAACAGCGAAAAAAATATATTTTTCATTAAAACAGTAATTTATATTTTATAAAATAAGTGCATAAAACATAAATTTAAAATAAAAAGTATTGCATCGAATATTATTTCGACAAACAACAATTTTTGAAGTACTTAGGATAATTAAATCAAGTAATTTTGCTTTTAAGAACAATAAACCACTATGGACTTAAAGTCAATAGATTTAGTTTGGTAAAATGAAAGTCTGCGAGATTGAAAAGTAAAATCCACCGCAAATTCACAAATTTAAAGACTTGGAAAAAAAATAATTTGCGAATTGGCGGTGAATATTTCTAGAACCTGAAAGGAAAATGCACTAAAGCACATAGGTTTAACTATTTTTGAGACCAATAAAAAAGCCCACAAAATTAATTTTATGGGCTTTATTGTAGTTAGAATTAATTGACTTTGTTCTGGTTCGAATTGGGTTTCAATTCATCCGGGCTGTCTTTGGTATAAGTCTTGAATTGTTCTTTGGATGGACTTACAAAAATGTCTTGTATTACATCCAGAGTCAGTTGATTTTTAGGATTGAATTGGTCTGAATTCATATAGTTTTGTAGCGACAAAAACAATTGTTTCGCAGCAGGTTTGTTTGTTACATCAGGACTTAAATCAGCACTACTTACTATGATTTTTCCTTTTCCTACTTGAGCTTCGAATACCAAAGCCAATCTGCGATTCATAAACCAAGTATCGATAGGTTGGATTATTGGACGGAAATCAACTGGAAAATCTTCTAAATTCATCACTTGAGCACGATTTTGAATTTCCCACCACTGTAAATCACTGTGGAAACTCGTTGGGAAATCAGCAAAAGCTGAACTTTTATCCTGAATTAGCATTCCTGTTACGTGTGGCGGTCGCATTTTGAACCAAGATGTATTCCAGAAAACCGGCAGAAAGTGCATTTCTACTTCTTTTCCTTTTACCACTTTTCCAGAGGCATTCAAGAATACTTTCCCCCCATTTTTCAAGACTTCTTTGGCTTTTTCGTCTAACACTGTCGTGTAATAAATAGAAGGAGAGGCTTCCACTTTTTTATCAGGATACACCCAAAAATTCCAATCGTTGATAAAAGCAGTATTGTTTACTTTTACTTCTAAATTTAATTTCGTGGCTTCTTTGATTTCATCCAACTTAAAAGCTAGGTTTCCAACAAACAATCCGTTTCCGTTTTCGAAAGTTTTAGCATCGAAACTTCCTGAAGCTAGTGCGATTCCCTTTTCGTTTTGGATTGTCCAACTGATTACAGCATTTTTTAATGGTGTTTTTCCTGAGTGGAATAGTAAAATTTCGGCCTTGAAAGTTTCTGTATTGGTGTAAACAAATTTTGAGATTTTAGCCAATGGAACAGTTTCGTTGCAAAATCTCGAATATTCTTTAGCTGTAACATATCCTTTTTCTTGAAAGAAAGCATCCAGCACTCCTACAAGAGCCGTTCCTTGACCAGGAAAATCCTGTAAACCTAATGCTTGAAAACCGGCATAACCTGGTGTTCGCAACATTTTTTCAATTTCTCCTTTGTAGCATAAAACCTGTAATTTTCCAGAAGCATTCAGGAAATCTTTAGATTGATTACTCATATTATGATCTGCTAAATCCTGACGGAACATCTCAAAGTTTTTGGCTTTATAAACTCCTGTGTATTTTTGAATTTCTTCGAAATTTGGAAAAACACAATATTGACCAATTTCGTGAGCTACAAATGGCACTTTAAACGGTGCAATACCTGCACTAAAATCCGTTTCGGTTTCTGGCATTTTTTTCCATTCTAAACCTCTTACACCACCACGAGATTGGTATTCAGCCTTAGGAACTACAGGCCAGCTTCCGCCTACTGACATTCCTGTATAGACTCTTCTGCTGTCTCTGGCTTTCCAAAAATCGACAAAATCATTAAGGTATTTTACCTGATTTCCTGCTGGTTCATTTCCTGCGGACAACATAGTAAAAGAAGCATAATTCCCGTATTCTTTTGCCATTCTGAGCGTTTCGTCGTATAAAAACTTGTCAACAGGCTGACCTAATCCTATTTTAGGACCGTGGTTTGGCCAACTCGGGCCTTCGGGTTGTAAATAGAGTCCCACTTTATCGGCAGCAATAAAAGCAGCTTCTGGTGGACACCAAGAGTGAAAACGGACGTGATTCAAACCATAAGACTTTATCTTTCTGTAAATTTTTTCCCAAGCTTCTACTGTTGTAGCAGGATAACCCGTTAACGGAAATTCGCAATTATGCAGTGTTCCTCGAAGAAAAACAGGATTTCCGTTGATTAAAAATTGGTTCCCATTAATTTTAAATTCACGCATTCCAAACTGAACTTTTTTATTGGATTTTATTCCTTTGGCATTCAAATTTACATCCAAATGATACAAAGCTGGATCAAATTCGTCCCAGATCAACATTCCTTTTCCAAAAGGCAAATCCAGCTCAATAGTTTTAGTATCTGATTTTGCTACTACTATTTTGCTCTTTATCTCCTGAGTTTTATCAGATTTAGAACTGTTGAAACTTTTTGCAGAAAGGACTATTTTTCCGCTAAAAATACTTGAAGTACTATTATTAATCGTGATTTTAACACGCGCTTTTCTGTTTTTTACATCAGGGTAAATCTGAACATCGTCTATATAAACAGGTGCAATAGCCTCCAACGCTATTTTACCAATAATTCCATTCCAGTTGCCTTGTGTATGATCAGTAATACTATGTGAATCAGGACCAACATTTATTTCTTTAATGCTGTTGTCTATTCGAATAGAAATACGCTGTTTTCCTTCCTTCAAAAAAGGTGTTAAATCATAAATATGTGGAGCTACTAACGAGTTTTGCAAACCTACTTCTTTGTCGTTTACCCAAACTCGGGTTTCGATATGCGTTCTTTCTAAATGAAGAATAATGCGTTTGCCTTTCCATTTGGCAGGAATGTTCACTTCTTTTTGATACCAAGCGGCTCCAACGTAATGTTTTGCCGGAGTGAGCCAAAAAGGAATGTGAATATTACCCGGTTGACGGTATTTTTCTAATCTTGGAATAAAATAAAAAGAGCTATCATAAATAGAACCTGTCCATTTGGTTTTCAAAGTGATTTCATCTCCTTTCAAAAACTCCGCCATCGAACCTGGCAATTTGATATTATCCGAAAGATTTTTGTTGTACCATTTGGCAGTCACTCCTTCGTTATTTCGATCCATTTCAAAATGCCAGTTGCCATCCAAATGAATCACTTCGTCTTTTCCTTTGAAACTGCTTAAAGAAAATAGGATTGCCAATATGAGGCAGACGTAATTGAATTTTTTCATAGTATTGTGTATTATTTTTTATGGCTGTCCGCCGCTAAGCAGAACATTTTTTTTTAACCATTAATAAAATTTAAGAAAGTAAAGAACATTGCTACTCTTCATTATCTTAATGAACATAATGGTTTGTTTGTTTTTCATACTAAACCTTATTTTTTAATGGAAAACGAGGATGATTTAATATAAAATCGATAGGATTTTACATTTCCATTGGTACTTTTATCCGTACGGGGTAAATATTTAAATCCTTTAATTTTAATGTTTTCTCCCATATTTACCACAACTTGATGCGGATGTGGCGTTTTTGAAACTGTCCAAGCTGTAGACCAAAAAGTGGATTCTTGTTGGTCGAATATTTTTTCAGCCGAATAGTTTCCTACCGAAATCTCTTCACTGTCGGCATACACAATTTTCCAATTGGAACGATTTACTGGCAAACCATCCACACCAATCAATTCCATTTCAGCAATACTGCTGCTGGTGTCTTTTGGGTTTTGGAAATTTAACGCCTCAAAACAGAAATACTGACCTTCGAATTCTTTATCGAAAGTGACTTCTTTCCAACCCTGACCACTGCTCAATTCTCCTTCATTAGCAGCAATTTCGGCAGATAAATCTAAAGTTTCTCCTTTTTTACGGTGCAAAAGCGATTCGTCAATCACAATTTTATCTAAAACAGGGGTCGTAACACCCGAAATTTGCGTTGCTGTAGGCGTTTCTAAATCCAGAATTATGATTTCGTTTTTCCCTTTTTTCAACCAACAACCTGGCATAAACAAGGTTTGTTGCGGTCCAATTTTCCAATAACGCCCTAAATTGTATCCGTTAACCCAAACCATTCCTTTGCCCCAAGTACTGATATCAAGGTAAGTATCTCCAGTAGATTTCAAATCAAAAGTAGCTTTGTACCAAGCTGGACCGTTTGCTTTTTCTGTTTTGAATTTCATTTTTTTCTGGAAATCATATTCCACTGGAAAATTAAAAACTTCCCAATTTTTAAGACTAGTAGAATTTGAACCAGATAGTATTTCTACTTTTTCGGTAATTCCTTTTCGGTCAATAATGGTTTTTCCGTAATTCACCCTGCCCAAAGCATCAACCAGAATATCAAGCACATCGCCTTTTTTTACTGCTGGTATTTTGATAGTATTTTCATCTTTGCGACGGTCTAAATTTCCTATCCATTTTCCATTGATATAAATGGCAGCCCAATCGTGCAAATCAGTAATTTTTAAATCAAATGAAGTGCTATTTTCGGGTAATTTGGTACGGTACAAAATGCGTCCCCAACCCTGATCAAAATTTTCCATCGGTTGAATCAATTCCGATTTATTGGCTTTCGGAAGGTTTTCAAAAAGTGATGCCGACTCCTTAAATATAATTTTAGGAACTGAAATCATCTGATAATTTACTGGTGGTTCTGGAATGGTTTCACCAGGATTCAGGTAATTCTTCATCAAATCACGAACCGCATAGAATTTGTCAGTAGGTAATCCAGCTTCATTAATTGGTGCATTATAATCATAAGAAGATACCATGGCTCCAAAAGGAGGTGCATTGGCTCCGCCCCATTGTCCGAAAGATGTTCCACCGTGTGCCATGTATAAACTGAATGAAATATTGCGATCCAACATGTCTTTCAAACTTCCGATAAAACTACTTATCGAACGGGTTTCGTGCGCTCGTCCCCAATAATCGAACCAACCTGTCCAGTATTCGCTGCACATTAGCGGCGCTTTTGGATAAATTTCTTTATATTTTTCAAACTGTTTTTCGATGTTAGAACCTGCTCCAAAATTCAATGCGGTGTACACTCCATCTACCTCATAATTAAAGAAGTTAGAGCTCCAATCGCAGCGGAACAATTGCACTTTGTCAAAACCTGAAGCACGAACAGCATCACGAACTTGTGACATATAGTTTACATCTTTACCAAAAACGCCATATTCATTTTCGACCTGAACCATGATAATATTGCCACCATTTTGAATTTGGTATGGAGCCAATTGTTTGCCTACTTCTTTCAAGTATTTGATAGAACGTTCCATAAAATAAGGGTTGTCTTTGGTTCGTACCTGAATATCTTTTTTCTTCAAAAGCCACCATGGCAAACCGCCCATATCCCATTCGGCGCAGGCATAAGGGCCAGGGCGGACAATGCAATACATTCCGTTTTTTTGAACCAATCGCACAAATTCTGCTACGTCTTTTTGTCCTGTAAAATCAAATTGGTCGGGTTGTTGTTCGTGAAAATTCCAAAAAAGATATATACAAATGGTATTCATTCCCATGGCTTTGCACATTTGGATACGCTGTTCCCAATATTCTCTCGGAATTCTTGGAAAGTGAATTTCTCCAGCACGTACTAAAAATGGTTTTCCGTTTAATAGAAATGCCTTTTCCCCAGCCTCAAAGGATCCTGATTTTCCAGAACTTTGAGCTTGAATTGTTACCGTTATCAAAAATGCTAAAGCAAGAATTAATTTTGATATTTTCATCTGTTATAAATAATTGTTTTTTCAAAAATACATTTAGCTAGTAGTAAACCAAAATTAAAAATGACTTAATTTATAGTTGGTGTTTTGTTTCCTATTTAATCTCTACATTCACTTTATATTCCACTGAAATTTGAGGTTGTTTTACTTCCAGAAAACTCTTTTTATCACTAAAATCAGGCAGTACTTTTTTATCCAAATAACTCAAATAAGGAGCATCTTTCTGCATTGGCATAAAATAGAAGTACATATCGCTTGTTTTTAAAGCTTCCTGGTATCTTTTTAAACCAATTGTCCAAGGTTTACTGGTGTAAAGATCATCTGTTTGCAACTCACCGTTCATCATACAAATGCCACGATCACCACGATAATCAAAAGTGATGAAAACATCATTTGCTTTTGATAAATCTAAACTACCCGCTTTAAGTACAAAATGACTGTTATCAGCCTGTACCAATTGAATTGTAGTGTCTGCTTTTGGAACATTCAACTTCCACACACTGATGCTTTTAATCGTCGATTTTCCTTTTGTAAGCTTTCCATCAACCGAAGTGACGGCAGCAAAAGGATATACAGCAAAATCAATATTCTCCTGATTATTGCTAATTAGTGTGGTTGTTACATTATTATCCAATACCAATGCATCACTTATTACTAACTTTTGATTGTCCGATTGACCAATCAAGTATCCCTTTTCTGCTTCGCTATTTGGTAAAACTAAAAATGAGACCCCGTTTATTTCGAATTCATTTATTTTTTCAGTGCTACAAACTACAACAGTATTACCATTTCTAATTATAGTTTTTATTCCTTGACCGTTCACTTTTATTTTGCCTTTAAGCACTATTTCTGGAGCAATGCCATCTATCGAAACCATCACATTGTACTTTTTATTCTTATTCGTAAACTTACAAAACGGCTGCACTGTTGCCATTCGAATCGCTACCCCATCATAATTTACATTAAAAGGAAAAATTGCTGAACTACCTGCTTTAAGCGTGAAAGTTCCCGTATCAGGAAAGGTGAGCTGTCCCGAATTAGTGGCTACATTAATTTTCAAACCTGATAAATCTTTCATCTCTAAATGATCCTGAAAATTATGCATAAACAAATAACCTTTGTTACCATCTCCCCTTACGGCATAACGCAAAGTACTAGTGTCAGTGGCTTTAATACTGTCATTAGTCGAAGGTAATATAGGATAGAGTGGTGCTAAATCGTTGCCATAGCTTTTTAAAAAGTAATTCATCAACTTTAATGGATAATAGCCACTGCTTACCTTTCCAAACTCGCCAATAGGAGCTTGATAATCGTAGGATTTATTGTGAAGTCCCGCGCCTTCGGTTAAAAAATAATTACCAATAGAAGGTGTAGTTCCACCGTGGTACATATAAAATCCCAACCCGTTAGTTCCACTTCCCACTGTACGAACCATCATAGGAAGAAAACTTTCGCCGGGAACACGTGGACGTCTTGTATAAGTAACTGCCATTCCTGTACCTAATTCGGCTGCCAGAGATGGATATAAATTTACATCATAGCTTACAGGTGCATAATCTGGTTTTTGATGGATGTTTTTAAACAAATAAAAGGGAGACGGACTGTTTCCTGCTGTCCAAAAAGGGTAAGCATAACCTGCCATAACAGGAATAGAACCTTTTTCGACAATAGTAGCATAACCCCAACCAGTAGCAGTATAAATAGGCGCTACCAAACCCGCATCAATAGCTAGTTTTTTAAGTGTTTTCATGTGATCACGACCTACATCTGCAAACTCATTCCCCTTGTCATTAATTCCAACACCATCCTGAATAATCTTTTTATCTCTTCCTGCAACAGTGCGCTCTTTTGGAGCATCCTGATAGGTAAATCCCCAGGGTGCTGTGGAATGCTGGTATTCGTTTTCTAATTGTACTCCTACAATAGGGCCATTGTCTTTGAATAGTAACCCTTTCAATTGTTTACCAATTTCTTGATACAAACGGTTTACATAATACAAATAGACTAGGTCATTGCTTCTTACATCAATTGGACGACCATACAACCAATCCGGTAAACCGCCATTACGAATTTCACCGTGAGCGAAAGGTCCAATGCGCATGATAACTTCCAAACCATTTTTAGCACACAATTCTGTGAATTTACGAACATTAAGATCCCCACTCCAATCGAAAGTTCCTTCCTTAAATTCGTGCATATTCCAAAAAACGTAGGTTGCTACCACAGTAATTCCACCCGCTTTCATCTTTTTTAATTGCTCGTCCCAATATTGATGTGGATAACGACTAAAGTGAAATTCCCCAATAACTGGAATAAAAGGGTTGCCGTTTCGTTCCAGATAAAAACTATTTACATCAATCTTGTCGCCTTTAGTATTTGTCCCACCCAAATCAAGATGACCACGAATCACGTCGGTATTGACTCTAGTGATATCAATGGAATAATTATTTTGGGCAGTTACATCTATCGAAACAGCAGAAAACAAGAATAATGTGATAGTGAACAGTGAAAAGATTTTAATTTTTTTCATGAATATATATTTAATATTTCTAATGTTTTTTTACGAAAATTCAACTGCATTCTTAATTTTAGTTAATCCAAAATTACCATTTCTAATAAATCAAAACCGCAAAAATCCTACCATAATACGCATTCTGGGGTTTATAATTTGGTTTAATTAATGATGAAACAAAAATACATTTAGCAATCTACTAATAAATGGATTATTAATTGGAATAAATGGACTATCTTACGACCTTGAACTAATTTATATCGTAATAGTATAATTATAATGAATAATCTACCGACATTAAAAATAAAAGATGGTTTTTTGGGGCAAACTATGGTCGTTTTGTCAACAGATCAAAAAGAAAAAGTAAAACTTCACCCCTTTTCGAATAATCTTTTTCTTGACGCAATAGGCTATTTTCCCAATGCAAAACATCACAATTGTTCTAGAAAAAATGGGATTAAGGAGTATATTTTCCTGTACTGCATAGAAGGTGAGGGTTGGATTAAAATCAATAAAAAAACCATTAATCTAAAACCAAATACAGGCTTTATCATTCCTAAAAATACCGCTCATCAATACGGAAGTTCTTTAAAAGAGGCTTGGAGTATTTATTGGATTCATTTTGATGGAAATTATGCCCAAACATTTTACAAGCGTTTTTCAGTTTCTGGCAATGGATCGGTCAATATCGCTTTTGACGAAAGTCGAATAATTCTATTAAACGAGATAATCAATCTTTTAGAAAATGATTTTACGGATGAAAAAATGGAACTCATTCACTTTAGACTGCTTACTTTTTTTAGCTCACTGTGTTATTCCAATACTTCCGATAATCCTATCGAAGATAAAATAAGTCATTCGATTATATTCATGAAAACCCATTTAAATCAAGTTTTAACTGTTAACGAATTAGCTAACCAAGCTTTTTATTCGGTTTCTAGGTATTCTGAACTCTTCAAGCATAAAACAGCTTATTCTCCTATCCAATTCTTCATTCGCTTAAAAATACAAAAGGCCTGTGAGTACCTTAAATTCACTAATCTCAACATCAAAGAAATATGCAAAGAAGTAGGTTTTGACGATCCTTATTATTTTTCTCGAATGTTCAAAAAGCAAATTGGTTTATCACCAATGCAATATAAAAAAACGCACAATTAATAGGCACATTCGAACTAAAAACCATCTTAATAAATCATACATTTGTAAACCTAAAGCAACCTAAAAACAGATTTGCATGGTTTATGAAAACTTTATTTTTTGTCTCGAAGGTGTTCCTGATATAGAAACTAATATTGATACCGAGACGCTCCAAAACTTAGAACATTTAGCGTTTGAACACCAAATTTCCAGTATTTACAAAAATTGCGATACCATTGAAGGTTTGGAAGAAAGTCTAAGTGCTTTACTCTATGATGATCATCATTTTAAAGATTACCAAATTATCTACTTGGTGATGCCCGGACAAGAAAATAATATTTGCTTACATGATTATTATTACAGTTTAGAAGAAATAGCCGAATTATTTGAAGGAAAGCTCAAAGGTAAAATCGTACACTTTGCTAATAAAAAAGTATTGGATTTGACCTCGGAGGAATCGCAATATTTCCTTGATATTACTGGTGCTAAAGCCATTTCTGGTTATGGAATAAAAGAATACAATATAAGTAGCATTCATCTCGATAAGTTCTTTTTTGGCTTGTGCGAAGAACTAGATGATGTTGTTGAAATAGTGGAAGAATTACATCAAAAAAATTATGCCTTGTGTAAACATCTGGATTTTAGATTGTACTATTAATCCACTTCTTGTTTTGTTTAACTAATTTTAATTTATTTCAAACATATCTTAAAATTTTTAATCTAATTATGGCTCTTTTTATAATCTAACAAGTATATTTGTGTAAACAACATACACATGAAACACATTTCAAGAGAAGCTATTTCTCAAATGGAGAAAATAGAACGATTAAATTTAATTAATTCCTGTACGGGTTATAAATCAGCTAATTTAATTGCCACCAAATCTTCTGATGGCGACTCCAATGTGGCTATTTTTAGCAGTGTAACCCATTTGGGCAGCAACCCTGCAATGATAGGTTTTATAATGCGTCCTACAACAGTCCCTAGAGATACTTACAAAAACATAAAAGAGACCGGTTATTTTACCATCAACCACATTACAGTAGATATGATTGAAGATGCGCATCATACCTCTGCAAATTATGAATTGGGAATTTCTGAATTTGATAAAACAAATTTGGAAGAAGAATATAAAAACAACATCCAAATCCCATTTGTAAAAGGCAGTCCTGTACAATTACACTGCAAATACCTCAATGAATATTACATCAAAGAGAACGATACCATTCATGTTATCGCTGCTATTGAAGATGTTTTTTTTAACGAAGAACTTGAACATAATGATGGTTGGCTGCAAATTGACAAAGGCAATGTTGTAACCCTAAACGGTCTTGACGGTTACTGTTTACCAAAACTAGTCGATCGTTTTCAATATGCTCGAAAAGAAGTTCCCACTACTTCATTTTTCAAAAAATAAGAAATGAAAAAACTACGATTAATCCTTGGTGACCAATTAAACATTCAGCATTCTTGGTTTCAAAAAACAGATGAAAATACCCTGTATCTGATAGCAGAAATGCAACAAGAAACCAATTATGTAAAGCACCACATTCAAAAAATTGTAGCCTTTTTTATGGCGATGAGAAATTTTCATCTTTCGCTAAAAAAAGCAGGACATCAAGTTGTCTATTTTGAAATTACTGATACAAACAACCCACAAAATCTGGAAAAAATTATTACGGATTGTATCGAAAACTACAAAATCGAAAAATTTGAATACCAATTACCCGATGAATACCGATTGGACAAGCAGCTAAAAAGCATTTGTTCTCAGATAAAAATTGAATCAGAAGGAGTTGATTCGGAGCATTTTTATACCAAAAGAGAGGAACTTTCAACTTTTTTTGAAGGTAAAAAATTATTATTGATGGAAAATTTTTACCGCAACATGCGTAAAAAACATCATATTCTAATGGATGGATCCACTCCCATAGGAAATCAATGGAATTTTGATGCTGATAATCGAAAAAAATACAAAGGAGAAGTGCCTGTTCCTGCTGAAAAAAATTTCCACACCAATGTGGCTAAAATTATTGCCCAAATTAAATCCGCCAATATCGTTACTTTCGGAAACATTGATGTCGAAAATTTCAGTTGGCCTAGCTCACGAGAGCAATGTCTAGAAGTTCTAGATTATTTCTGCCGAAATTTACTACGCCACTTTGGTGATTACGAAGACGCTATGCACACTGATGAAAAATTCCTTTTTCATTCCCGACTGTCTTTTGCCATGAATAGTAAAATGCTTTCGCCAAAAGAAGTAATTGATACCGTAGTTTCTTACTATAATGCGCACAAAGAAACTATAACGCTCTCGCAAGTAGAAGGATTTGTGAGACAAATTCTAGGATGGCGCGAATATATAAGAGGAATTTACTGGAAGGAAATGCCCGATTATGCCCAAATGAATGTGTTGAACAACACCAACAAGTTACCTGATTTTTTCTGGACGGGAAATACCAAAATGAACTGTATGAAACACGCCATTCAGCAAAGTTTAGATGAAGCTTATGCCCATCACATCCAGCGACTTATGGTAATTGGGAATTTTACACTTTTAACACAAATCCATCCCGATGAGGTAGACAATTGGTACTTAGGAGTCTATATTGATGCTATTGAATGGGTCGAAATGCCCAATACTCGTGGAATGTCTCAGTATGCTGATGGAGGAATTATTGCCACAAAACCTTATGTATCTTCTGGAAGTTATATCAATAAAATGAGTAATAATTGTGCCAAATGTTTTTACAATGTCAAAGAAAAATTTGGCGACAAAGCTTGTCCGTTCAACAGCTTGTATTGGAATTTTCTGGATGAGAAAAAAGAATATTTTCAAAAAAACCAACGTATGGGAATGATGCTCAATTTATTAAACAAAATCAAACCCGAAGATTTATGCCAAATCAAACTGAAAGCCAACAGCATTATCCAGAACATGGATGATTATTAAAATATAACTCGTTGGGTGAAATTGTTTTTGGATATTAAATTTTCGTCAGTTCGAGTGAATTTTCAGAAAACGCGACAGCTTTTTCGGAAAATTTGTATCGAGAACAAGAAAATATTGAATAGAAAACGGTTCTCGATACATTTTTCGCTTCATTTAGCTTCGCTGAACCACTTCGTTAGGTTTCATTACGCAAAAAACACTACCATTGACGTTTTTGATAATTTTACCCAACGGGTTAAAATATAGAATTAAGAAGAAAGCCCATTTTTATTAGAAGACTGTCTGATGATTAATTCAGGCTCCAAAATAATGCGATTCACCGTTTTTTTCTTAGGATTATTGATTCGTTCTAGGAAAGCTTCTGCAGCTAATTTCCCAATTTGGTCACTGTGCTGATTTACTGTTGAAATGGAAGGCTGTGTCAACGAAGTAAAAGGCTCATCACTAAAACCAATCAACGCCATCTCCTCAGGAATTTTAATATTATTTTCCAAAATAACTTGTAACGCACCCAGCGCCGCAATATCTCCCGCTACATAAACTGCATCGGGTCTTTCTGGCGCATCCAGTAATTGTTGCATGATACGACGACCATCTTCTATTCTCAAATTACTTTCTATAATCCAATGTTCGTTAATAGGTAAATTCCATTTTTCGAGTGCGTCTTTGTAACCGCGAATTCTTTCTTTATATATTCGAATGTGATTAAAACCAGCAATATGCGCTACTCGTTTGCAATTTTGTGAAACCAAATGATCAATAACCAAATGACTACTTTTGTAATCGTCAATTCCCACATAATCCACATGCAACTCCTCCTCGCCTCTATCAAACAAAACCAATTCGGTGCCTTTGGATTTAATTTTTTGATAATATTCTAAATCAATAGTTTCATTGGCCATAGAGGCAATAATACCATCAACTTGAATTTTCAACAAAGTGTCAATTTCCTGACATTCTTTGGCATACAATTCATTTGACTGCGTCATGATGATATGGTAACCGTTCAGATTGAGTACTTTTTCGATATTCTCCACTACCGAAGAAAAAAAATGACTGTTGACACGAGGAATAATTACCCCCACCAAATTACTTTTCCCTTTTCGTAAAGCACTCGACAAATAATTGGGTTGATAATCCAGCTGAAGAGCCGCTTCTTTGACCGCCATTTTAGTCTTATCGCTAATTCGGGGATGATCGTTCAATGCTTTAGAAACTGCAGAAGGTGTTAAACCTAATAAAGTTGCAATATCTTTTATTGTGGATTTTTTGTTATTCTCCAATTATTTTTATATTTGTTCAATCGATTGAACAAATATAATATTTTAAACAAAAAGCACAATACATTTCAAGTTGTGTTTTTTTTATTTCTAAAACTGTTCAAACGATGGAACAAAATGAATAATTATAAGAAACATGAAATATATTGTTTGCGAAAAACCAGGTGAATTTATTTTAAAAGAAAAAGAAGCACCCGTTAGAAAAGAAAACGAAGCCTTATTACAAATCAACAAAGTAGGAATCTGCGGAACTGATTTGCATGCTTATGGCGGAAATCAAGCTTTTTTTAGCTATCCTAGAATTTTAGGACATGAATTGGCTTCAACAGTACTCGAAATTGGAGATAATCCAAGAGGAATTAAAGCTGGAGATAATGTTGTAATCATGCCTTATGTAAGTTGCGGAACTTGTATTGCGTGCAGAAACGGAAAAACCAATTGTTGTACCAATATCAAAGTTTTAGGCGTTCACACCGATGGTGGTATGCAGGAACAAATTACTGTCCCTACTTCCATCCTTTTACCAGCAAATAATTTATCTGACGACCAAATGGCTATTGTAGAACCATTGGCAATTGGAGCACACGCTATTCGTAGAGCGGCTATTGTACCAGGAGAAACTATTGCTGTAGTGGGTTGTGGACCTATCGGAATTGGGATTATGAAATTGGCTCAAATTGCCGGTGCTAAAGTAATCGCAATTGATATGAACGAGCAACGTTTGGCTTACGCCAAAGAAAAAATCGGTGTGGATTATACGGTGAAAGCAGGTGAAAATACGGTTGAAGAAATTACAAAAATTACAAATGGCGATTTATGTACGGCTGTTTTTGATGCTTCAGGACACAAAGGTGCTTTAGAAAGCTGCCCAAATTATATGTCTCACGGTGGTCGATTTGTACTTGTTGGTTTATCCAAAGGTGAATTGACTTATAATCATCCAGCAATTCATGCTAAAGAAATGACTTTAATGTGCAGCCGTAACGCTACTACTGAAGACTTTGAACACGTAATTAGCATTTTAGACCAATTCCCAACAGAATCGTACATTAGTCATAATGTTCCTTATACTGAAATGATTGCCAATTTTGATAGTTGGCTAAACCCTGCAACAGGCGTAATTAAAGCTACTGTAGATTTTAAATCAAAGTAATATGATAATCGATTCACATCAGCATTTTTGGATCTACGAAGCGGAAAAACACGCTTGGCTAGACGATAATATGAAAATCATTCGTCGTGATTTTTTGCCAGAAGATTTAAAATTGGTTTACCAAACTAACGCTATTGATGGTTGTGTGGCTGTGCAAGCAGATCAAACATTGGCCGAAACGGATTTTCTTTTGGATTTAGCCGAAAAAAATGACTTTATCAAAGGAGTTGTAGGTTGGGTTGATTTAAGAGCTTCTACTATTGATGAAGTTTTAAATCACTACAGCCAATTTTCAAAACTAAAAGGATTTAGACATGTGGTTCAGGTCGAAGCCGATCCTAATTTCATGTTGCGTCCTGATTTCGAGAACGGAATTGCCGCTTTAGAAAAATACAATTTCACTTATGACATTCTGATTTTTCCACATCAATTAGGCGCAGCATTAGAATTAGTACGCCGGTTTCCAAATCAAAAATTCATCATCGATCATATTGCAAAACCGTACATAAAAGACGGATTTTATGATGGTTGGGCAGCTTTAATGAAAGCGATTAGTGAATACCAAAATGTGTATTGCAAACTTTCAGGAATGACTACCGAAGCCGATTACAACAACTGGACTCCCGAACAAATTGAACCTTATATGCAATTGGTTTTAGAAGCTTTTGGCGCCAACCGAATTCTTTTTGGTTCCGATTGGCCAGTGTGTTTAGTGGCGGGAAATTATACAAAAACAAAAGAATTAGTAACCAATTTCATTGCGAAATTAAGCTCCCAAGAGCAAGCTGCCATTATGGGTGGTAATGCAATGCAATTTTATAACTTATAAATTATGGATTTAGGATTAAAAGGAAAAGTAGTTGTAATTACAGGTGCGGCTGGACTTAAAGGAAGTATTGGAGAAACAATTTTGCAACACTTGGCTGCCGAAGGTGCAATTCCTGCGGTAATTGATAGAAACGACCGTGGATTTTCTTATATCGAAGAAATTCAAAAGCAAGGAATTGATGGTTTGTTTTGCAAAACTGATGTTACGAATCCGGTACATATTGAAGAAGCGATAGCAAAAATTGTTGCTAAATACGGTCGTATTGACGCTTTAATCAACAATGTTGGTGTTAATGATGGAGCGGGATTAGATGCTTCTTACGAAGAATTTATGGATTCTTTGAAACTGAATATGGTAAGCTACTTTATAACAGTGAAACACGCTCTTCCCTATTTAAAAGCTTCTAAAGGTCCCATTTTGAATATTGGTTCTAAAGTTGGATTAACTGGTCAAGGCGGAACTTCGGGCTATGCTGCTGCCAAAGGCGGTGTTTTAGGATTAACTCGCGAATGGGCGGTAGATTTAATCAAACATTCGATAAGAGTGAATGCTGTAATTATTGCCGAAAGCTGGACTCCTGCTTATGACACCTGGATTAAAACATTGGAAAACGGTGAAGAAAAATTAAAATCTATCGTCAAAAAAATTCCTTTGGAAAACAGAATGACAACTCCTGATGAAATTGCTGATACTTGTTTGTTTACCATTTCAGAAAGATCATCACATACTACAGGACAATTCATCTTTTGCGATGGTGGTTACGTTCACTTAGACCGTTCGTTATTAACAGAATAATATTGTTTCTATTTTAAAGAACAAGTCATATAATGCTATGGTTTGTTCTTTTTTTACCAATCAACCAAACCTATTAAATTTATACAAATGAACCAATCCACTCGAATTCCTGTAGTAAAAAAGGAATTACTTTTTCCGTTTATCATCATTACCTCCTTATTTGCTTTGTGGGGAGTTGCCAATGATTTAACAAATCCAATGGTTTCTGCTTTTAAAAAAGTAATGCCAGAATTATCAAATATGCAGGCTTCTTTAGTTCAATTTGCTTTCTATTTTGGTTACTTTTTTATGGCATTGCCAGCAGCATTATTTATTAGAAAATACAGCTACAAATCAGGAATCATTTTAGGCTTGTGTTTGTATGCTTCGGGAGCATTTTTATTTTACCCAGCTGCGGCTTATCAGGATTATAATTTTTTCTTAATTTCATTATGGGTAATTACCTGTGGTCTAGCGTTTTTAGAAACCACATCTAATCCTTTAATTTTAGCTTTAGGAGACAAAGAAACAGCCACTCGCCGATTGAATTTAGCACAATCTTTTAATCCTGTTGGTTCTTTAATGGGAATGATTGTAGCACAACAATTTGTTATTTCCGCCTTGCGATCAGACGATAAAGACGCTTCAGGAACTTTAATTTATGACAGCTTATCCGAAACAGCAAAAGCTGGTATTCGCGAAAACGATTTGGGAATAATCAGTATTCCTTACATTATTTTAGGACTAGTAGTTTTGGCTATTATGGTAATTGTTTTTTTTACCAAAATTCCTAAAACAGCCGATCATGATAAAATGTCCATCTCAGAATCTTTTAGAAAATTATTTGCTAATAAAACGTATATCCAAGGAGTAATTGCCCAAGCTTTTTATGTAGGTGCTCAAATTATGTGTTGGACATTTATTTTTCAATATGTCGACAATATCAATGAAGGATTGGTTAGTGACCAACAATTAACGGCTTCATGGTACAATATTGCCGCAATGATTATTTTCTTATCAGGAAGATGGATTGGAACGGCTTTAATGAAAACCATTAATCCATCCAAAATATTAATGTTATTTGGTATTGGTGGTGTGCTACTTTGCGCAGGAGCTATTTTACTTTCAGGAACAATAGGTTTGTATTCTCTGGTTGGAGTTTCTTTATTCATGTCGATTATGTTTCCAACCATCTACGGAATTGCCTTAAAAGACATGGGTGACGAAGCTAAAATTGGTTCGGCAGGATTAGTAATGGCAATTGTAGGAGGTGCTTTAATGCCTGTATTACAAGGAAGTATTTTAGACTGTGGCGGTCCTGGATTCTCGGATGTAAAAATTTTAGGTTTCATACCTGAGGTTAATTTTTCGTTTATTCTGCCTTTAATATGTTTAGCTGTAGTTGCTAATTATGGTCGTATGACTTTAAAGAATTAGGTTTAGAGCCTGTTTAAAATTAATTAAAATTAATTTCCCCTGACCCTAAAGGGTGTAATTTTGATGAATTTTCAAGAAATTTTTCACCCTTTAGGGACGGGGAAAAAGAAAATTTCTTTTTTTAAATAAATTTAAACAGGCTCTTACATAACTCATAAAAAAACTCCATACGCATTTGCTCATTAGCAATCGTATGGAGTTTTTTATTAATCACATTTTAACCAACCTGTAATACTCATTCTAGTAGTTTGTGTTGGTAAAACTTCATGCAACAATTCATCACTTTTAAAGAAAACCGTTTTTCCTTGTGTAGGACTTATTTTTTGATTGGTTTTATCCTGATGAATCAACAATTCTCCGCCATCAGCAGTTTGCCAATTGCTGTTTAAATAACTAATCATCGAGAATTTTCTACGCGAATTATTTTGAAACTGGTCCAAATGTTTCAGATAAAAATCGCCTTTTTCATATAAGGAATAATGAAATTCATAACCCGTAATTCCAGTATAACAGCTTTGATTCAGATACCGAATAAAATCCTCAATATGTTTAAAAAACTCATTTTCGAAAACATTATTATGCTTTTTATCCAACCAATAAATCGAATCACTACGAACAGCACTATCATAAGCAATAGCTTCTGAATTTCCTGTTCCAGCTTCTTTTAATAAGTTTTTCTCGTTTAAGGAATATAGATTTTGTTTTAAATTATTGGCCAATTCATCAGATAAAAAGTGTTCTGATATGCCTACTTTATTTTCAATGTACGAGGCAATCAAAGCCTCAAAGTTTTTTTCCATTTTGTGGTAACCCAAAATAGGGCTAGCTAGCGAAAGTAGACTAAAAAGATATACCAATTACATTTATAACTTTTAATTGCTGTAAATAAAAAAAGGATTTAGAAATGAATCTAAATCCTTGTATTTCAAATTTATAAAAATCTACAATTTACTAATATAACTTCCGTAAATATCTTTAAACTGATAGCCTTCAGCCACTCTATCTTTACTTAATTTTCGATATTCTACTAAGCCCCAAAGAATAAATTCTTTCATAAAAAACTTATCTTCTTTTGCTAAATCAGCCTGGTATTCTTTGAGTAAGATTTCCAATGGTACAATAGCTCCCAAAATTCTTTCATAATCTTCATCAGAACAATCATCTAATAATTCAAAACCACTTTCGGCAAAAAACCATTCTATTAAATCCGAATAAGGCGTTTTATCATTCGGTTTTTCTAATTTCTCAATCTTAGGAAAATAAGCTGGAAAAATGGTACGCACCGCCGAAGCTATTAAACACTCGGCAACAGCAGCCGCTCCCTCCTGCTCTCCTTCGTAAACCAATTCTACTTTTCCTGTTATCGAAGGAATAATTCCCATAAAGTCGGACAATCGCAAAGTAGTTTTATCAACACCCGCTTTCAAAGCACGACGTTCAGCAGTACTGAGTAAATTCTGATAAGCCGTAATACTCATTCTGGCACTCACACCGCTTTTATGGTCGATAAATTCACTTTCTCTGGCTTCAAAACTAATTTGTTCCAATAAATCTTTGGCTAATGATGGAACATAAACCGTATCGTTTTGAGTTGTATCTAATTTAGCTTCTTGTTCCGTAATTTTTCTGGCAATTTTTAGGTTTTCAGGATAATGGGTCAAAATTTGAGAACCTATCCTGTCTTTCAATGGTGTTACAATACTTCCACGATTCGTATAATCTTCGGGATTTGCTGTAAATACAAATTGCATATCGAGTGGCATTCGTAATTTAAACCCGCGAATTTGAATATCGCCTTCCTGCAAAATATTAAATAAAGCAACCTGAATTCTGGCTTGCAAATCGGGTAATTCGTTTATCACGAAAATACAACGATTGGCACGCGGAATCATCCCAAAATGAATCACGCGATCATCCGCATAAGATAATTTCAAATTTGCTGCTTTTATTGGATCGACATCACCTATTAAATCGGCAACAGTTACATCTGGAGTGGCTAGTTTTTCAAAAAAACGTTCGTTTCTATGCAACCAAGAAATTGGGGTTTTATCACCTTTTTCAGCAATTAAATCTTTGGCAAAACGCGAAATGGGGTTCAATGGATCATCATTTATTTCAGAACCACTCACAAACGGAATGTACTCATCCAATAATTCGACCATTTTTCGAGCCAATCTGGTTTTTGCCTGACCACGAAGTCCTAGCAAATTGATATTATGTCTCGAAAGAATAGCGCGTTCCAACTCCGGAATTACGGTGTTTTCAAAACCGTGAACGCCTTCAAAAGTAGTTTGCCCTGATTTTATTTTTTCGCGCAAATTGTGACGCAATTCATCTTTTATGGTTTTACTTTGGTATCCTGATTTTTTTAATTCGCCTAGGGTATTTATGTTTTCTATTTTCATGTTTAATTTAAATTGTATGATTTAAAGATTGAAAAATTGTAAGATTACAATATGATTTCATCAAATAAACGTTTTTATTTATTGTTATTTTATCATTATTAGATTTACTGAATACTAACAACTGACCACTGCCAACTACTTTAATCTCTTCTTCCGATTCGTTTCATAATCCTCAAAAATCATTTCGCCTAAACCTTTTAAACCGGTGTAAAAAGCTTTTCCCTGATTGGCTTCGGTAAATTTATTGACAAACTTTTGCAAATAAGGATCGCTGGCAATCATAAAAGTCGTGATTGGAATGTGTAGTTTTCTAGCCTGTTGTGCCTGAGTATAACATTTGTCAACAATATATTCATCAAGTCCGTTGCTGTTCATGTAATAAGAACCATCGCGTTCTCTTACACAACTCGGTTTTCCATCGGTAATCATGAAAATTTGTTTGTTGGTATTTCGTTTTCTTCGAAGCAAATCCATTGCCAATTGCAAACCGGCAACGGTATTCGTATGAAATGGTCCCACTTTTAAATAGGGTAAATCCTTGATAGCAATAGGCCAGGCATCATTTCCAAAAACCAAAATATCTAAAGTGTCTTTCGGGTATCGTGTCGTAATTAATTCAGCCAATGCCATAGCTACTTTCTTGGCTGGCGTAATTCGGTCTTCACCGTACAAAATCATACTATGACTAATATCAATCATCAAAACGGTACTCATCTGGGCTTTGAACTGTGTATCTTCAACAACCAAATCATTTTCGGTTAGCATGAAATTATCCACGCCATTATTAATTTGGGCATTGCGTAAACTTTCTGTTAAAGAAATTCGTTCCAGGCTATCGCCAAAATGAAATTCTCTGAATTCACCCGTATGTTCATCACCGTTTCCGGCATGTTTTGTTTTATGATTTCCGTTTCCGGAACGTTTTAACTTACCAAATATCTGGTCTAAGGCTTGTTGCCGTATGGCTCTTTCGGTTTTTGCAGTGATTCCCAGACCTGAAGTTCCATCGTCTTTCACTTCGTCTTTGATGTAGCCTTTTTTCTTTAAATCCTCAATAAAGTCATCAATGGTATAATGCTCATCAGTCAATTTATATTCCTTGTCTAATTCCCGCAACCAATCGATAGCTTCATCAAAATCCCCGGAAGTATGTGTGATTAACTCTTTGAATATCTCAAACAGTTTATCAAATGGGGATTGATTAGGAGCCTGATACTGTTTAAAATAGAATCCTTGTTTATTGCTCTTTTCCATAGCCATTAAAATTACATTATTTTAAAATGTACTTTAACTGAACAGCTATTAATTTTAAGTTAAAAGAAATCAATTTAAATGGCAATTTCAGTAACAAAAGCAACGCAATAACAATAGTTTTGTAAGGTTTTAAATTAGTGATATTCCCCATCAACGTTACTAGTTTCCTTGTTCCTGAACGAAGGAGGAAAATTCATAAATCCTCAATAAAACACAAAAGCCTGCAAATGTTTGCAGACTTTTGAAGTTTAAATTACACTTTTACTTTAGCCATTAAATGCTCAATTGCTGAAAGTGAAATATCCGGATTGGCTCCCGGAGCCTCGGCGACTAAGGCTCCTATTGCGCAAGCAAAATCAATAGCTGTTTGTGGTGCTTTACCAGTTAATAAGGACGTAATTAGAGCTGCTAAAAAAGAATCTCCTGCGCCAACAGTATCCGAAACTACTATGGGATAACCTTCGTTTTTATAAAGTTGTCCTTCCCATAACAGTATAGCACCATGCTTTCCTTTAGTAACACACATAGCAGCAGCTTTAGTTTTTTCAGCGAAAAAAAGCATGTTCTCTTCAAGACTTTCAAAAGGAGAATGCATCTCGGCAGCTATTTCTAATAATTCCTCATCATTGAACTTAATAAAATTGGCTGAATTCATCAACTGTATTAGAATTTCATACGAATAGTGAGGCTTCCTTAAATTAACATCAAAAACCTTGTACACATCCATTAGCAGCAACTCTTCAAGTGCTTGTCTTGATACTTGGTCTCTGCAAATTAGACTACCGTAAATTAACACATCAGCTTCTGAAACTAGATTTTTAGCTACATCATTCAATATGATTTTATCCCAAGCCGATGGGTATGCAATTTCATAACTAGCCGAACCGCGTTCATTTAAGGTCACATTAACCAATCCTGTTGGAAAATCTTCCGATTTAATGATGGCATCGGTTTCCAATCCTAATCCTTTAACATGATTAATTATAGCTTCTCCATCTTCATCATTACCTACACAACTAATCATTCCAACTTCACAACCTAAAGTTTTCATGCGTAAAGCTACATTCAATGGTGCTCCACCAATCTTTTTTTCGTTTCCAAAAACATCCCATAGCACCTCTCCATAGGCAACTGCTTTTAATTCTTTTTTATTTTTCATAAACTTAAAATTATGAACACAACATGTGTTCTGTAGATTAATACAAATTACATTTTATTTTTTAACTTCACTAACCTCTAAAACTACACTAGTTCTTTGTAAAGTAACATTGGGATTAAAGCCTGCTTTCATTAAAAAATCCCCAGTAAACACTCTTTCAGCAGCAAGTGTTGAAGTTACTCCAGGATATAAGTTAATCTCTTTTACTGTATATTTTTTCTTTGGATCTAAACCGTTAAAAACTACCGGTCGTTTAGTTGCCGTAATGCTAAATCTATTATTCACTAAATAATTAAAAACAATCGCTTTACTTTTATTTTCATTTACATACATCAGTGCCGCAATATCATTTTCATGTGGATTAACTAAGCGAAACATATCACCATGCCACACAATATCCTTGAATGTGTTATAATTACTGATGGCTTGTTTACAAAATATTTTGTCATTGGCATCTAATTTACTGGCTACAATATCAAAACCTAATTTACCCATACTGGCCACATCGACTCTAAATTTCAGTGGTTGTTTCCCCCAATCGGTAACATGATTATCTGTTGCAATAGAAGGAAAAAAATATGAATAATCCCATTGTAGAAATATTCGTTCTACAGGCTCGGTGTCATCACTTGGCCAAAACTCAGTGAAATATTTCAAAAACTCATAATCACCTCGACCACCACCACCGGAACACAGCATCATGGGAACTTTTGGATATTTGGCACGAATGCGTTGCAGTACTTTATACAATCCCTTAACATAGTCAACATACAAATTAGACTGAGGAATTCCTTTTTTATTTAGATAAGCCGAATACGCATTATAAATAACCGCATTACAATCCCATTTGATGAACGCTAATTCTGGATTTTTTACAAACAAATTGTCTACGATTCCAAAAACAAAATCCTGAACCTCGGGATTCGATAAATCCAACACCAGCTGATTCCTGTAATAAATCTCAGGTCTTTCGGGTTGTCTAATTACCCAATCCAAATGTTTCTCATATAACTCACTTTTAGGATTAACCATCTCAGGTTCAATCCAAATACCAAATTTCACTCCTTCTTTTTTAGCTTCTTTTACCAAATAACCCAGTCCACTTGGCAACTTCTTTTTATTTTCCTGCCAGTCGCCCAATCCTGCATCATCATTATTTCGTGGATATTTATTACCAAACCAACCATCGTCCAATAAAAACATATCTACACCCAAATCCTTGGCATCTTTAAATAAATCTACGATTTTATTTTCATCAAAATCAAAATAGGTAGCCTCCCAGTTGTTTAACAAGGTAAGACGTTCTCCTTGACCATCCAATATTCTGTGTTTTCTAGCCCAATTGTGTAAATTTCTACTAGCTTCTCCAGTTCCATTATTCGATAAGGCATAAATTAAGGACGGAGTTTTGAAGGTTTCATTTGGAACTAGCGCATATTCAGAAGCAAACGGGTTGATTCCCGCAATGAGACGAAGGTTTTTATGCGAATCAATTTCGAAGTCAAGCTTAAAGCTACCACTCCATGCTAACTGTCCTAATAGAACCGTTCCTTCATTTTCTGAAGCTGGTTTTCCAAATGACACTATAAAATTAGGCGTTTGTAACAACATTGCTCTGGTTCCCAGTTTAGAATCTACCGTTCTTATTCCCTGTAAAAGTTTGGTTTCGGCAGGCTGCATTTCCTTTAGATATTCGCCCTGAAAACTTGTAAGATAAAAATCTTTATTAGCAAAATATAAATTAGCCGATGCGTATTTTTGCAAAACAACTGGTTTTTTCTCCTTGTGTTTAATTTCGGTCCATTGTTCGATTATATTTTCTTTTTCCCAAACTTTATAAAACAAAGTCACCTCAAACGGATAAACAGAATCCTTTAAAAGAATACTAGTTACAGAAGTATTAGCATCTATTTTTTCTTTTTTATGACTCACATACTTCAATTCCAATGATGGATTTCCATCGGCATGTTTTACCTGAATTGCAGGTTCAGAGAGATTCCAAGTACCCGCAGGCGTGTAAGCCGAATTATAAATGCCCGCATTAGATTCATCATAATTATAATTTTCAGTAACAGCTTTATATTCATCTTCGTTTTCTAGCGGTTTCCCAAAATAGACTGTTCTCAATCTATTGTTATTGTCTGTTTGCATCAATAACAAATTATTTTCGGTGGCTATTGGAATAATAGTTTGTGCTGAAACATGAGCTATACCTATCATAAAACCACAAAAAAATATGATTTTATTCAAATATTGTAGTCTTCCTTTTTTCATAATTTTTTATTTGAAAACGCTGTTTTTTTTGGATGTTTAATTGAGTATGATGCGATATTTCAATGATGATTTGTTACTTCAATAGTACACAGTAAATAAAAAACGTATCAGAAAAACACAATCAACACCTATTAAAATCAAAATTAAGAAACAGTTAAGGGCAAGTAGAAACTCGCCCTTAATCTGATTCAACTAATTTAAACAACCATTATTAACCTTATTTTTAATACTTAGGATTTTGAGTATACAATCCTCCTGTAAAATCAATTTCTCTTTGAGGTATTGGATAATATTCATCTCTACCCGCAGTAAATTTGGCACTTGAAAGAAAACCTCTTTTTACTTTCTCAACATTGAGATACGCATTTAAAACCTGCTCAGCTTCGCCCCATCTTACAAGATCAAAAAAGCGAGGTCCTTCCATACCAAATTCTAATCTTCTTTCAAATTTTAGTGCTTTTAAAGCAAACTCTTTATTTGGAAATCCTAGATATGGTTCTACTTTATACACGTTTGAAGCTCCAGCGGCTAAAGGCATAGTTGCACTTGCTGCGGCTCTTGCTCTTATTCGATTGATAATTGGTAGCGCTTCATCTTGTCTGTTTAATTGAATTAATGCTTCTGCTTTGAATAATAATACATCTGCATATCTAATAAAATCTACATTTTTAGATGTTCCAACAAAGGGTCCGTTTTTCACATAACAAGAACAGTCTGGAGATTGTTGTTCTTTCATGTTACCAAAGTAACCATAAACCCCAGGCTCTCTGGCCCAACTAAAATTGTAAACCATATCACCAGCCGTCTTCAAAGTGTTTTTATATTTGAATGGTCTTCCCGGTACTCCTACTGTATGATCAATTCTTGGATCAAGTGTTACACCTGATGTTAGTGATGATTTCCCATTACCATCTACAGTATTAAAAATATCTGAATTATTAAAAGTATCTAATAATGGTAACCCAGTAACAGCATCCGTTTTAAAAGCATTTACCATATTTTGGCTAGCCAAGTGAAATCCACAGCATCCATAAAGTGCACTCCCGTGAGGTGAATTTAACCCCGTAACAAAACTTACTCTTCCCACATTTGTTCCATCATTAATAGAAAACTGAACAGCCCAAATAGATTCTGGTCCATTATCATGACCATCCAAAAAATTGAAACCAAAATCAGATTCTAAATCTCCTGTTACTTCGTTAGCATAATCAATAACCTCTCGTAACCTTGTTAGATTGATGTTTACCACTTGATGTTCATCATTTTGTTCGTATGCCTGATACAGTCTTAATTTTGCCAAATAAGCCGATGCAGCGTTCTTAGACGCTCTACCTACTTGTTCTTGCGTAGGAGGTAAATTGTCATGAGCAAAAATAAAATCTTCGGCAATTTTATTCCATAAAGCATCAGAAGTCAAATCATTTGATGTTTCCAAAATTTCCTCTTTACTAAGATCTTCTGTAATAAAAGGTACTTTATTGAACAACAGCTTCAACATAAAATAAGAATGTGCTCTTAAAAAACGTAATTCAGCCTGTCTTTGTTTTTGAAGCGGATAATCTGCTTCTGATAATGAATTGACAACTGATAACGCAAAATTAGCTCTGGAAATTGCTTTGTAATGATTCGTCCATGTTCTAGGCAACATCCAATCTCCATAATCTGCAATTGTCAAATTATATTGTTCGTAACGATCTACTACATCTACATCACCTCGACCTCCTCCGCCTTTGTAAGCATCATCAGATCGCACACTACCATAAACCCATTGATTGGTAATTGGTCCAATCATTTCGTCATTTCCAATAGCTGCATAGGCAGCAGTAACAAGAGCATCTGCATTGGCTGTTGTTGCAACTTCATCTAGTTGCAATACTCCTGTAGGCTCATAATCTAAAAAATCTGCACTACAAGATGCCAAAACTAATATTGACAAGAAGCTGATAACTATTTTATTATATTTTTTCATGAGAATTGATTAAAAATTTA
The DNA here is from genome assembly GCF_041729725.1 of Flavobacterium zubiriense. Classification (NCBI taxonomy): domain Bacteria; kingdom Pseudomonadati; phylum Bacteroidota; class Flavobacteriia; order Flavobacteriales; family Flavobacteriaceae; genus Flavobacterium; species Flavobacterium zubiriense. The sequence continues at coordinate 140,241 of NZ_JBCFQL010000004.1, forward strand.
AATTGATACCTAATGAGTATGTTGTAGGTACTGGTATTCTATCTACAACTGTGCGTTCTGGATCAGCACCTACATAGCCTTTTGGAGTGAACCAAAACAAGTTTTCTCCTTGTGCGTAAATTCTACAATTTGTTAAAAACCCTGTTTTGTTCACAATTGCTTCAGGTAAGGTGTAGCCTATTTGAATGTTTCTAACTTTAAAATATGAATTGTTTCTTAATAAGTAATCGGACATATTAGCATAATCTGTATTATTTGTAGTCAGTGAAGGTATTTCACTATTGGTATTTGTTGGTGTCCATGCATTCAATGTTCCTGGCCCAGCATTTTCTCTACCTTGAACAAAATTATTCCAATAAATATACGGATCAACTCCTTTTCTTCCTGAAACTCCTGAACCAAAGATGGACATATCAATGTTTTTATATCCTAAACTTATATTGATACCATATTCTAATTTTGGTTGAGTTGAACCAATAAAAGTTCTATCATTAGAATCTATTTTCCCATCAGGAACGCCATTAGGTCCACTAATATCCACAAATTTAATCCCTCCTAAACGAGACCCTACCTGTGTAGCATGAGAATCTATATCCTCTTGTGATTGAAACAATCCATCGGTTTTGTACCCAAAAATTTCAAATTGCGAATGACCAACAATAGAATTTATGGCTGTACCTGGATAAGCTGACCTTACTTCTTCTGGTAATTGAGTAATTTTATTTCGTGTAGCCCCAAAGTTAGTGGTAACATTAAAATTAAACCCGTTATCAAAAGTATCCGAATACCCTAAAACAAATTCCCAACCTTTATTTTCAGTAGAAGCACCGTTTACAAAACGTTGTTGTCCCTCTCCTAATACGGATGCAACTGGTGGTTTAATTAAAATTCCGTCTGTTTTTCTAGAAAAATAATCAAATGATCCTGATAATTTATTTTGTAAAAAAGCAAAATCAAGTCCTAGATTTATCTCTTTTGTAGATTCCCATTTCAATCCTGAATTAGCCGCTTGTATAGAAACAAAACCAGATGGTAAATTTCCTGTATTAATTCCACCCAAATCATAAGCTGTTCCTACATTATAATAAATATTAAAAAAATCAGGAACAAAAACATTTTGATTAGATCCATACCTTGCTTCATATAAACCTAAACTTGCATTATCGCCAATGGATTGATTTCCTACTTCGCCATAACCAGCACGAAGTTTTAATGATGAGATGGCTTCAATATTTTTCAAGAAGTTTTCATTACTAATCTTCCATCCTACTGTAGCTGCCGGAAAAACACCATATCTATTATCTTCACCAAATCGAGAAGAACCGTCTCTTCTTATGGTAAATGTTGCCAAATATTTATCGGAAAACGCATAATTTAACTTTCCAAACTGAGAAAGCAATCTACTTCCTGTTGAAAGACCATTGGATGTTCTAATACCAGAAGCGGCAGATAATACAAAATAAGATTCTGATTCTACAGCAAAACCCTCTGCTCGAGATAATAAAGTATTGAAATCTGTTTTAACTGACTCTGTACCAACTATAACCCCAATCTTATGGTCTGAAAGTTTAACATTATAACTTAAGGTATTGGATATTGTTAAACTAGAATATTTATTGGTATCATGAGTCAAACTATTGTTAGTTCTGTTTACAGATCCATTACTAACCATAGGCTCTATATCTTTTCTGCTGAAATCATTAAAATCAATACCAACACTATTTCTATAAGTAAGATTTTTAGCCAAATCAATTTCGGTAAAAATATTTCCATACAAAGAAACTCTCTTTGTATTATCCCAACGATTCAAATATTGCATCAATAAAGGGTTATTTCTATCAGAATATCCTGCTCCTAAAGGTCCTCCATATCCACCAGAATTTGTATAAACTGGGATTGTTGGTGCTAATGAAATAGCTAAACTTGGTGTTGGCGCATTACCTACATCATTAGCCGCTAATTTTTCATTAGATTGGGTAAATTGAGAATTAATACCAAATCGTACTTTATCATTAAACAATTTAAAATTGGAGTTTAATCTTGCAGTATATCTCTCATAATTAGTATATTTCAACATACCACTATTATCCAAATATCCTAAATTTAACATTGCATTAGATTTATCTGTACCTCCTGAAACAGAGAAATCGTTATTGATAACAAATCCTGTTTTATACATCACATCCTGCCAATTCGTATCTCCAGCTGGCATATTAGTATCTCCTCCAACAAAAGGCTGAGCCGCAACACTATTCAATACAGGATTATTTAGATCCTCATTCCAATCAAAGTTGTAAATAGTTCCAAAAGCATCTTCTGGACGCACTCCATCATTAACAGAAGCTTGCCATAAAACCTTACCTCTGTCTACTGCGTTTAACATTTTATACCTTTGATTTTTCTCTGACATAGCCGAAACACTTGAACTATAAGACACATTCATTCTTTCGCCTTTAAAAGCATTTTTAGTTGTTACTACAATAACTCCATTTGCTGCTCTTGAACCATAAATAGAAGAAGCAGAAGCATCTTTTAATACTTGAACCGACTCTATCGCACTTGGATTTAAACTGGCAAAAACCTCTGGTCTCACTGTAGGAACACCATCAATTACATACAAAGGATCGGTATTCCCTAAGGTACTTACCCCTCTTATTAAAATTCTACTACTAGTTCCGCTTGGATCGCCTGATTTTTCAATTGACAAACCAGCAACCCTACCTTGCATAGCCTGCATTGCATTACCAGAACTCATACTTTGTCCTTCAATAGGTTTCATCTCAACAACAACAACAGCACCAGTAACATCAACTTTTCGTTCTTTAGAATATCCTGTTACAATTACTTCAGTTAATTGCTGCGATTCAGTTTTCAAAACTACATTTATCGTAGTTTGACCATTAACTTGCACTGTTTGATTAGTGTAACCCACATAGCTAAAGCTCAAAGTAGCTTTTGCATCTACATTTTTAAGTTCATAACGACCGTCTAGATCAGTTGTGACTCCTATACTAGTTCCAGAGACCAGAACAGATACACCGGGTAAAGTCATTCCGTCTTCGGAAGAAGTTACGATTCCATTTACTCCTATGTTTTGGGCCGAAAGTGAAAAAAAGGACCCCATTAGAATTAAGTAAAAAATGATTTTTAGTTTCATAATTTAGATAGTTTAGTTAAAATTTAATTTGGTTAATTATTTAGTTTTCAATACTGAATTGGAAATTTCACTCGGTAATAGCAAAAATTTCATTGGTTTTTAAAGAATAATTGTTACTTCATGGTCTAGTTATTTTAGTTAAAATTTAATTGGTTAATAGTTAAGTTTTCGATTGTGAATTCAAAATTTTCTTTGGTAACATTAAATGTTTCCATGGGTTTTTCTGGAAAAAATATTTCTGTCATAACTGTTTTGCCGTCATTATAAAAAACTTCAATTGAAGTTTTATCAACGATAACCCTGACATTCATTTCATTAAAATCTTCCGTAAAAGGTGCTTTAGAAATTTGCTTTGCAAAAACGTCTGAAAAGGATAAATCCCCTGATTTTCTTCTGTCAATAAAAAAGTAATTCTCTTTTTTATTTATTCCGAAGCTTATGGTATTATTGGAACCATTAGAAAATGAAAATGTATAAACATCTTTCTTCAAGTTCTTCAAAGTAAACTGAATGTCTAACTTTGATAAATCAACTAGCGATTTATCAATTAAGACTGTTTTTTTATCTTTAATTTTAAGTGTTTCTTTTTTTATGGTCTTTGATACATAATTTTGTAATTCCTTAACTGGATGAGAAGTAATTCTGTAATGATTATCCTCCTTAATCAGTTTTAATTCTCTTGCCATAGTCATACTGCTTCTCCATTTTTCGGTAGGAACTTTGTTTGCATAATCCCAATTGGACATCCAGCCCATAAACAATTTTCTGCCATCAGTTTCTGAAATGTTAGACCAGGTGACCCCTGCATAATTATCTCTTCCGTAATCAATCCATAATCCTTTTTGCTGATTTATATCTTTAGAAAAGGATTCATCCAGTTTGAATGTCTTACCGTCAAAATCTCCTACAAAATATTGAGTAGCCGAACCTCCATTAGGACCTCCCGGATTGATACTCAGTAAAAGCACCCATTTGTATTCCTCAGAATCTTCAACAAGCATTGGAAAGAAATCAGGACATTCCCAAACACCACCATGCGCCCCAATATTTTTACCAAAATCAGATAGTAATTCCCAATCTTTTAGGTTTTTGGAAGCATAAAACATGGTTTTATCTCCCGCTGCCAGAACCATCAACCATTGTTTGTGAATATTATCCCAGATCATTTTTGGATCTCTAAAATCTTTGATACTCGGAAACTCAATTACTGGGTTATTCTTATATTTAGTCCAAGTCAACCCTTCGTCTAATGAATAAGCAATTCCTTGAGATTGTATCCCTGGTGCATTGGCTTTCTCCTTTATTGGATCATGATAGGTAAACATTGCTACGATTGGAGGATTTTTCAGACTCCCAAAACCAGAAGTATTTTGTAAATCCACTATCGCACTTCCTGAAAAAATATATCCTTTCTCATCTGGGTAAATGGCGATTGGTTTTTCGGTCCATGTCACCATATCGGTGCTTATAGCATGTCCCCAATGCATCGGCCCCCAAACAGTTGAATCTGGATAATGTTGAAAATAAAGATGATAGTAGCCGTTGTAATAGAACATCCCATTAGGGTCGTTCATCCAAGCTTTTTTTGGTGTAAAATGAAAGTTTGGTCTGTAAAGTTCTTCATTTGAATATTCATTTTTATCCGTAAACGGAGCTTGTTTACAAGCAAACAAAACCAAAAAACCGAATATACTACTTGCTGATTTAATGCAGTTTCTTTTATTAATTAGATACATATCTTTATTTTTTTATTAATTTACTACTTAATTTTTCTAAAGAAATTCCTTTGGTTTCTGGCATCATAAATATTACAAACAACAGCTGGAACACCATCATAATGGTAAAGATTAAGAAAACAGTTTCTGGACCAATTTCTGTAAATAACATCGGAATTAAAGAAGGAATAATTGCTGCCAAAACCCAGTGGACAGTACTTCCAAAAGCTTGTCCTGAGGCACGAATGTGATTTGGAAAAATCTCAGAGATAAAAACCCAGATTACAGCTCCCTGACCAATGGCGTGTGAGGCAATAAATAAAAAAAGGAAAGTTGGCACCGATAATCCTCCCCAACCATAATAAAAAGAGGCAGAAACTAATCCAAGAGAAATAATATATCCAACAGAACCAATGTACATTAACAACTTTCTTCCTAATTTGTCAATTAATGCAACACCAATTAAAGTAAATATAAGATTCGTAACCCCGATTCCGATACTGCTCAATAAAGCGGTATTTTGTCCTAAACCTGCTTCTTCAAAAATTCTAGGTGCATAATACAAGAATGCATTGATTCCAGAAAATTGATTAAAAAAGGCAATTAAAAAAGCTAATATTAATGGGAAACGGTATTTTTTCATGAAAATATTTTCATGTTTGGTAACGCCGTTTTCTCTTGAATCGTCCATGATGTCGCTAAGTTTAGCTAATGGATCAATTTGGAATAACACTTTGCGTGCTTCTTCATCACGATTTTTAGACAACAACCATCTTGGACTTTCTGGAATGGTAAGTATGCATAGAATATAGATCACTGATGGAAAAGCCTGAACACCTACCATCCATCTCCATGCGTTTTCTCCAATATCTTTTAAAAAGTAATTGGAAATAAAAGCAATCAAAATCCCTAAAACGATATTAAACTGATATAGGGCAACTAATCGTCCGCGTTTATCCGCTGGAGCAATTTCTGAAACATACGCTGGAGCAGCAATCGTTGAAGCCCCTACTCCCAAACCTCCAATAAATCGAAAGGCAGCAAATACATAAGGATCATTTGCAAATGCAGCACCAATTGCCGAAACAAAATATAAAATACCAATCCAAAATAATGTCTTTTTGCGACCTATCTTATTAGTGGGGATTCCACCAAAAATGGCTCCTATAACTGTTCCCCACAGTGCCATTGCCATAACAACAGATCCATGAAAAGCATCAGATGAATGCCAAAGTAGCTGTAATTGTTTATCAGCTCCAGAAATAACTACGGTATCAAAACCGAATAGAAAACCTGCCAGTGCAGCAGTAACAGACCAAAGTAATATCTTATTCATTGTACATGTATTAAAAACTTATTGCTAAGGTATCTGTAAAAAAAACAACTTATTTTTAACGATGTTACAATTTAATTCAATAATTAATGAAGGTTTGCTATTTTTAAACCAAAGTCTTTATTTACAAGGGTTTTAAGATTTTTAATTTTATTTACGAAAACCGTGTAGTTTCGATTTTGTTACCTTAAGTTTAAAATTGATACCTGATTTGTATCAAATTTTAAACCACTATTAATTAGAAGATTTGTATTCCTTTGGTGAAATTCCAAATTTATTCTTAAAAGCTGTAGAAAAGTAATTGGGCGAAGAGAATCCAAGTGAGTATGCGATCTCCGAAATATTCATTTCATTAGCCTTTAAAAGCTCAGCTGCTTTCTCTAATTTCACATTATTAATATGGTCACTTATGTTAATTCCGATGATTGCTTTAACTTTTCGATACAACTGCACTCTGGAAACACCTAATTTATCTGCCAGATCTTCTACAGAGAATTTAGGATCCTCGATATTGAACTTGATAATATCATTCATTTTTGTAATGAAAGATTGTTCCTGATTGCCAAATCGGGATTCTGGTTCTATTCGATAAATATTATTAGTGTAATAGTAGCGAAGTTTTTCTCTGTTAAAAAGTAAACTTGAAATAGATTGTTTTAAAATAGAAAAGCTAAAAGGTTTAGTAATATATTGATCTACGCCACTTTGCAATCCTTTTAAAACTGATTCTTTATTGCTTTGTGCCGTTAAAATAATAATTGGAATATGAGAAGAACGCAAATCTTTTTTTAATACTTTGCTTATTTCATAACCATCTTTGTCTACTAAATTAATATCACAAATGATAATATCCGGAACAATTTCGGTTGCTTTTTCGATAGCATCGCTTCCATCAGATGTATGCACTACATATTCATTAGATAATTTACTCTTTAAAAAATGAACCAAGTCAATATTATCTTCAATCAATAACAGCGAATGTTTTTCGGAATCAGAAATAGGATCAACATCATTTAAATCAGACTTAATATCTAAATTATCGAGTATTAAATTTGGAGTGAGATTTGGATTTTCGGCTCTATTTATAATTTCTGAAGGCTGTAAATGGCTTTTTCCTTTCAATAATGTAACCACGAACTCACTGCCTTGCTTTGATTTTAATTCGATTTTTCCATGGTGCAAAAGCACAAATTCTTTAGACAAATGCAATCCAATTCCAGAACTATTTTTATTATTATTTGAAGCTCTAAAGAAAGGGCTAAAAACATTATGTAGCTCATTTTCAGGTATTCCTATTCCAGAATCCTTAAAACTAATTTTAACCGTATTATCTTGATTTTCAGTAATTGAAATACTGATCTTTCCATTATCGGGTGTGAATTTGAAAGCGTTAGAAAGTAAATTAAAATAAACTTTGTCCATCAAACCTAAATCCATAAACAATTCGAGACTTTTATTTTTGCAAACCAACTGAAAATCAATGTTTCTACGAGTAGCTTCTCCTTTAAAATTTTTCATTACTTCATTTGTAAAATCATAGATTTTTGCATTCGAAGTTCTCAAAGTAAATTTTTGTTCCTCAATTTTTCTAAAATCCAGCAACTGATTAATTAATCGCAGCAATCGATTGGAGTTTTTATGAATCAATTTTATCTCATCGATGAGTTTAGTTCCTTTGATTTTTTCGTTTTCGATTAAAGATTCCACATAACTCATAATCAAAGTTATAGGTGTTTTAAACTCATGCGAAAGTCCCGTAAAGAAATTCAATTTGGCTTCGTTGCTTCGCTCTGCAATTTTTGCCATTTCCTGAATTTCGTTATTTTGCTCAATTACGGTAAGATTGAATTTTTCCAGTAGCTTTTTCTTTCTTGCAATGGAAATAGTAGAATAAATACTATAAACTGTTAAACTTAAAATAATCATTAGAAAGAAACTCAACAGCCTTACCAGATTATTTTGCGAAGCGTATTCTTTTTCTTGCAGGTTTATAGCACCCTGTTGCGATTCTATAACTTCTTGTTGCTGATCTACCTTATCCATTTGGTTTTCGATAATTTCAGCATTATTCTTATCGATTACTATGGTATTTAAAATATTGGTTTTAGCAATTGTCTCTTTATTATACATTTTCAATGCTAATTTCAAAGCTTCATTTCCACCTGTTGGATATAAAATAGTACCATCTAAAACACCACTTTTTACCAATTCTATCCCACCATTAACTGTATTTAGTCCATCAACTCCCAGGAATTTTATTTTTTTCTCTAAACCTAATGTTTTAGCGGTTTCCCAGGCACTTAATCCCATGCGGTCATTGTGGGCAAAGATGTATTCGACATCTGGATTTTGTAAAAGAACGGCTTTTAAAGGTTTTTTAACTGATTCTTTTTCCCAATCGCCTTGAATCACATTTGTTACACTAAAACGTTTGTTTTCACTCACAAGTTGATTAAATCCCATACTTCGTTCATAAGCTGGTGACGAACCCTTAGCTCCCATGATTTCAATAATTTTCCCCGATCCTTTACTGTGGGAAATGATGTATCTGGCGGCAATTCTACCTATTTCTATATTATCCGCTCCTAAATAAGCAGTGTAATTTTCGCCTTCTATTTTTCGATCTACAACTAAAACAGGAATGCCTGCTTTAATTGATTTTTCGACTACAGCAGTTAAAGGTTTTGATTGAATGGGCGATACAATAATAACATCAACTCTATTCGAAATAAACTTTTCGATATCATCAATTTGTTTTTGAATAGTATTATTAGCGTCACTAATTGTTAAATTGACTTCAGGCCGCAATGAAGCTTCAATTTTCATCGAACTGTTCATTTGTTTTCGCCAATCGTCAGTAGTCATGGCCTGAGAAAAACCCACTTGAATTTTGTTTTTTTGTTCTTGTTTACAAGAAACTAAGCTTATAAACGCTAAAAAAAACAGCAAAATATATTTTACAATGGAATACATGAAATTTAGGATTTAAATAAATGAAAAAATAGTTTAGAAAAATCTTCTTGAGTCAACAACTTGTAAAATAATTAGGAAGAATTATTTTAGGGATAACAAGTCCAGAAGAAAACTATACTTGAAAAGTAAATTTAACCTTTTTTTTATAAATATAGCCTAATCTAGGCTATAAAATCTAGTAAAAAATCATGTTTTTGTTAAAATAACACCTTTTAGAAGTGTTTAAAAAAAAGCTTTTTTTAGAAAAACAGAACATTCAAAATTGTTCCTAACTTTATTGTTTAAAACAGGGGAATGCTACAAAGAATTAAAGCAAAAAAGGTTTCCAAAATATATTATTTTGAAAACCTTTTTTGTACTTATTTTTAAAACAAGGTATGTAAGTCGAAAGTTTTAATGTCGTAAAGAAAAGAGGCTTTGTTGACTTAAACAACAATAAGTTTTTTTAAAAAAAATTATATCGTTTCAAAATACGACATTATATAATTTTCACTACCTAGTATTACAAATTCTTAATCACAAATTCACTTCTTCGGTTTAATTCGTGTTGCTCTTCTGTACAAGAATCACTTGGTTCACATCTTATTATTTGAACCGTTTCTCCATAGCCTTTAGCTAAAATTCGTTTAGCTGGAATTCCCTGATTAAGAAAATACGCTCTGGTAGAAATAGCTCTTTTTGACGAAAGATCTAAGTTGTATTTCCCATTACCACGATTATCCGTATGTGAACCGATTTCAACCACCATATCCGGGTATTTTTTCATCAATTCAATTACTCTATTTAAGATTGGTTTTGATTCTTTTCGAATGTACCATAAATCATAATCGAAGTAAATAGGATCTGTTTTAATTAGTAACCTTTCTTTATCTTTTACAATATCTTTTTCGGTTGCTATAATTGCTTCAATTTTTTCTTTCTTCTTGATTTCAGCTTCAACAATACTTTTTTTAGCCGCAATTTCTTTTTCAATTTTAACTTTTTGAGCTATAATTGCAGCTTCTTTTTTCTTCAATTCAAGTGCTGCTAATTCTTCTTTTTTCTTTTGTTGCTCAACAACTAATTCCTCTTTTTTAATAGCTTCCATTGATTTTAAAGCCATCGAAGCATCGTTAATTTTCTTTCTCTCTTTATACAATTTCAAGAATTTTGAGTCTTGGGTATACGCTTCTTTTGAAGCAGAGACAACATAACTTTTTTCGCAATCTACCGAAAAAGAAAAACGTCCATCGGCAGTAGTTACAACTGTTTCTATTTCTTTTTTAGTGGCATCTTGCAAACTTACTTTGGTGTTTTCCAAAGGAAGTTTAGTGTCAACATCAGTAATAATTCCTGAAATATACTGCATGCAATTTTCAACAACTAAAGGCTGAATTTCACTCACTTCATATATATCATCACTTCCTTTTCCTCCTTTTCTATTTGAAGCAAAATAACCGTGTTTGGTATCTGAATCAATTACAAAAGAAAAATCGTCATATCCTGAATTTACTGGTAAACCAATATTTACTGGAGTAGAAAACTCATTATTCTTAATTTCGGAAACAAAAACATCTAAAAAACCGTAACCTGCATGACCATTAGAAGAAAAATAGAGCTTATTGTCTTTTGAAATAAACGGAAATTGTTCTTTTTTATCGGTATTAATTGTTGGCCCAAGGTTTTTTGGTTTACCAAAATCAGAACCTAAAATTGCCACGCTGTAAATATCAAAAGAACCTACAGAACCTGGCATATCTGAAGCAAAATACAAGGTTTTCTCATCATTACTCAACGCAGGATGTTCTACCGAATAATTATCACTATTAAATGGTAAAGCGGTAATATTTCGCCATTTTCCATCAATTAATTCGGCTTTAAAAATTTGGAGCACCGATACTTTATCATCGTTTTTAGTTCTTATGCCATCTTTAGAATTATTGCGTGTAAAATACACTGTCTTTCCATTTTTAGTAAAAACAGCATTAGATTCATGCAATGGAGTATTCAATTCGATAGAAAATTTCTTAATCGAATCGACTTTAGGATTTTTAAGCGAAACCGACATTAAATCCAAGTAACTTTCGTTATTCCATTTGTACACTTTTTCAAAAATATAAGGCTTACTTATTACTGCCGAAAAAACCAGTTTATCTTTATAGGGAACTGCTCCAAATTCAGAATTTGGTGTATTAATCAACATGTTTTTTATATCAAATCGATTGCCTAATGCTGAGATATTTTCTAAAACTAGATTTTCTTTTTCAAGCTTCTCTATAGCTTTTTGATTATTGGTACTCAAAAAATAATCACGCATCACTTTATTCGACTCTTCATAATTTCCTGAAGCTTTTAAGGTTTGTGCATATCGGAAATAATATTCTGTTGTTGCAGATTCGGGAAAACTTGATATTAAAAAGCGATAGTGTCTTTGTGCATTTGCGTAATCATTAGTATTGTAATACGAATCAGCCAAGTTTTTAACTACTTCAAAAGAACGATTTTCGTTTAAAATCTTTTCGTATACAGGAATTGCTTCACTGTAATACGTTCTTTCAAATAAGCGTTTGGCTCTTTGTAAATCTTGTGTTTGCGCTTGTGCAAATTGTAGGGTAAGTACAATTAGAATGAGGTATATTCTTTTCATCGCTATCATATTAAAAGAATCTTGGTGATTTATCATATCCTTTTCCTAGTAAATCTAAATTAAACAACACAAAAACTTCATGTGTCCCTGAATTGAATTGTCCAAAATTAGAAGTCGTGTAATCATAAGCGTAACCTACATTAATGCTTGGCGAAACTTTAATACTCATTAAAGCACTTACGGCGTCATTCCAACGATAAGCTGCACCCAGTTCAAATTTTTCGTTGAATAGTACATTTGCCGAAAGATCTAAGGAAACCGCTGATCCCGGAACAATTTTAGTCATAAAAGCAGGCTTTAATTTAAATGTGTCTGACAAGTTAAAAACGTATCCTCCTGTAAAAAACATATGGATTTGCTCAGAACCAAAAGCATTAATTCCTGCGCGTTCTTCGATATGTTTTGACGAAAATAAACTAGGTGCTGATAAACCTAAATAATAATTATCAGTAAAATAATAGGCTCCTACTCCAATGTTTGGGAAAATAGTATTTCTATTATCCGAAAATGCTTCGTCTGTAGATGAATCACCTGATTCAAATTGAAAACCATTGAAATTAGTTTTGAATGAAGTAAATCCTGCTTTCAATCCAAAGGACAATTTAGCTTTACTACTTACATCAAGAACATAAGCAAAATCAGCGTTGAAGTTGTCTTCTTTTAAAGCTCCATCACCAATATCATCTGAAATTATAGACAAACCCATTTCAACTTTTTTACTCAAAGCAGTGTGTCCAAAAAAGTTAAATGTTTTAGGAGCGCCTATAGCTCCAGCCCATTGAGAACGATACAGGATTCCTAAATCTAGCATAGCCTGAGTACCTGTAGCATAAGCGGGATTGACAATATTCATATTGTACATATAGTGTGTGTATTCAGGATCTTGCTGTGCAGATACTTTTATTACCAGGAATAAAAAACTGATATATAATATTATTTTTTTCATTTCGAAGTTTAGTTTAATGTAATGAAAATTAACTATCGGTTTAGGTATAGTCTTCCCTGAACAGGTTTTTTATTCCCTTTATTAAATTGAAGGACATAAAAATAAACTCCGTTTGGCGCTATTCCATCAATTCCTACATTGTAATCTGAATTTCTGCCCGTCCATTCGGGTTTATCCCGATTTCCTTTGAACATTAAATTTCCGTAGCGGTTGTAAATTTCTAAAGTAAAATCAGGATAGATGAATTCAATTTTTGGAATTCTAAACACGTCGTTTACTTGATCTCCATTTGGAGAAAATCCATCGGGTACAAAAAAGTCAGGAGTAACATCACAATTAGAAAGCGACACAGTAACTTCTAAAGCATCCGAGTAACAATTAGTTGTTGTTGAAAAATTATATCCATAATAAGTCATTCCTTCTGTCAATAGTGTATTCTGAGTCACTTGATTTCCATTTGCAGCAGCATCAAACCAATATAAAATTCCACTTGCATTGGTTCTTTCACTTAAATTTTGAATGGTTGGTTGATCCAATCCACAAAAGTTTTGACCATCAGTATCTAATGTTGGTAAATCTGTTGTGTTGATCGTTACACTTACAGCTGTTCTACCCGATTCACATCCTGAAGAATTAACTTCTTTTACATAATAAGTTCCTGTAACTAAAGGTGTAGAACCGTTTAAAGCTGTTGTACTTGAAACCGAATCAAACCATTGGTATTGCGTGCCATTTGGCGTTAAACTAGCAATGGTACTTAAATCATTTTTACAAAAATTAAAATTATTAGCAACTGGATTATTAGGAATAGCACTCACGGAAAAGGACTGATTATTATTCAAAATAATAGCAGTACAACCATTTGAATTGTCCAATAAAGTATTCAATGTGAATGTGGTATTTCCCGGATTAGGAAGAAACGAAGCTGGAATTACAAAACTCGCATTGCCTGAATTTACCGAAAGTGTAACATTTTGATTCGAAATTATATTTGCAGCCGACAAAGAATAATCTAAAGTGATATTTGTTAAACTACCTAATCCCGAAAGTCGAATTGTTGCGTCTTGATTCAAACAAATAGTATTGATATTTACAACAACCGATGCAACATTAGGCAAAGGCCTAATCGTAAATACTTTTGATAAAGATGCGGTGTTTGTACATCCTGATGCTAAATCCAGTATAGAAGTAATATTAAATACAGTATTTGTTCCTACATTCGGAATCAAATTTGCGGGAATTAATAATTGTCCTACTCCATTTGTAACCGTAAAATCTAATTGTTGATTTGTAGCAGTATTATCACCTGATAAATTATAAGTAATTCTATAATTACCATTACTTAAATTAGTATTTCCTGAAATTTCAGCTGTAGCTGCAACTCCTTTACATACTGAAGGAATTAGAACCGTAGCCGAATTTATTCTAGGCATTGGAGTAATTGTCAAAACGTCTGAAATTGTTCCTATAATATTAGTACACACATTATAAAAAGATCTATTTCTAATACTAATAATACGAACGGTATAATCTGCAATTACTGGAAAATTCAACCGATTTATATCGAAAGTAAAAACACCCTCTATAAAAGTACCTTCAACGGCTAAAGTTGTGGTACTAGTTCCGTTAGTTATTTCGTAAACAATATCATAAATCCCATTAGGTACGGGCTGTGATCCTTTAGTAAGTATTGCGGTATAATTTGCCGTAGCCATTTGATTCTCACAAATATCAGAATTAACAACTAAAGTAGCTCCTGTAAAATCAATTGGTTCTTCAATTATAATCTGAACTATTGATTGGGAATCTGTACAAATAGGATTTGTTGATAGAACGGTATAGGTAAAATTATAAGTTCCAGCACCTAGAGTATTATAGATGTTTTGAATATTAATTCGGTTATCATTAAGACTGGTTAGTTCATTCGTTACTAATTCATCTTCAGTCCATCTTCCACCACTATCCTGACCTTGTAAACGGCTATTTAAGTTGAGATTATTAAATGCTGCTAAATTATCTGTACTACACAAAATTAAATTTGATGGCGAACCAGGTCTGGGTTTTCTAAACACCGAAACAAAAACTGTAGCTGTTTGAGCTACACAAGATTCTAAAGCAGACATAGTGTAAGTATAGGAATACGTACCTTCACCTAAAATTTTTGGATTAATTGTATTTCCATTTAAAGACAAAGATGTATCATTAGCTGTCCAAATTCCGTTTTGTTGCGGCGCTAGTTTTGTTCCATCAAAAGCTTGAAACAAATTAAAAGATTCTACATCATCACAAGTAGAAATATTAGGACTAGAATAACCTGCATACGGACCAATTTTTACTGTAATTGTTGCTTCATTACTACTAGTACAACCTAAAGTTGTAGGATCTTGAATATAAGTATAGGTGTAAATACCACTATTTCTTAATTTTTGCGCATCTAAAAAACCATTAAAAATACTTTCTTCGAGAGGTTTCGAATTATCAATCCAAGTACCTCCTGAAACTGGGCTTCCGCCTAAAAGAGCAAAAAGATCAATATTTTTGTATACAGGATTTTCTACGTCACAAATTAATATTTCATCACTTTCTCCAGCACATTGGGAGTAACTATCTATGGATAAGATTAATAAAAACAAAAAAGAAAGTTTTACAAAGTAGTTTTTTATAAAAAAAAGTAGTTTTCTAATCATATAATACTCAATTAGGTTAGATTAACGGATAATACAATGCTAATGTAAGAAATAAAGCATCAAGAATATCTAAAAAATTCGACAAAATGCATCAAAAAACGGTTTAAATCAATTTTTTTTAGAAATTACGGTTCAAAGAAACTTAAAATCAAAATCATTACATATTATAGATACACACTATTCTCACTAAAATTCAACAAAATCCTTTTCTTCTTAAAAAATAATTAAGTCGAAAGTTTTAAAGTCGTAAAGTCAAAAGAGGCTTTGTTGGATCAAACAACTACCAGTTAATGCTTTAAACAGCGTGATATCATTTCAAAATACGACATTATATAGTTTGCATACTTATTTTAAAATATGGAACAAAAAAAAGTCCCGCAAATTTGCGGGACTTTCTATATTTAAAAAAATAGGAGAAAATTATTTTTTCTCTGATTTTTCCATTTTAGCTTTCAATGCTGCTAATACATCATTGTTATCTCCTAAGGTTGCAGCTGGTGCATTAGTAGAAGAGTTAGATGAAGTATTTTCAGTAGCTGCTTTCACATTTTTCTCTTCTTCTTCACGGAAGATAGCTGTGTGAGATGCAACAACTCTTTTGAATTCTTTGTTGAATTCGATTACTTTGAAATCAGCAGATTCACCTTTTTTCAATTTCTTTCCGTCTTCTTTTTCAAGGTGACGAGTAGGAATGAAAGCAACGATATCATCTCCAAATTCTACAGTAGCTCCTTTGTCAACGATTTCAGAAATTTCACCATTGTGGATAGTTCCTACAGCGAAAGAATCTTCGTATTGATCCCAAGGATTAGCAGTAGTTTGTTTGTGACCTAAAGATAATTTACGTCCATCAACATCTAATTCTAATACAACTACGTCTAATTTCTCACCAACATTTACAAATTCAGATGGGTGTTTGATTTTCTTAGTCCAAGATAAGTCAGAGATGTAGATTAATCCATCAATTCCTTCTTCTAATTCTACGAAAATACCAAAGTTTGTAAAGTTTCTAACGATACCTGTATGTTTAGAACCTACTGGGTATTTAGAAGTAATATCAGTCCAAGGATCCTGAGATAATTGTTTGATACCTAATGACATCTTACGATCGTCTCTGTCTAAAGTTAAGATTTGAGCCTCAACAACATCACCTACTTTTACGAAATCCTGAGCAGAACGTAAATGAGTAGACCATGACATTTCAGAAACGTGGATCAAACCTTCAACACCTTCAGCAACTTCGATAAATGCACCGTAATCAGCGATTACAACTACTTTACCAGAAACTTTATCACCAATAGTTAAGTTAGCATCTAATGCATCCCATGGGTGAGCGTTTAATTGTTTCAATCCTAATTGAATTCTTGTTTTCTCATCATCAAAATCAAGGATTACAACGTTCAGTTTTTGGTCTAATTCAAGAACTTCAGATGGGTGGTTGATTCTTGACCAAGAAAGGTCAGTAATGTGGATTAATCCGTCAACACCACCTAAGTCAATAAATACACCGTAAGAAGTAATGTTTTTAACAACACCTTCTAATACTTGTCCTTTTTGTAATTGACCGATGATTTCTTTTTTCTGTACTTCAATATCCGCTTCAATAAGCGCTTTATGAGATACAACAACATTTTTGAATTCGTGGTTAATTTTTACCACTTTGAATTCCATAGTTTTATTTACATAAACATCGTAGTCTCTAATTGGCTTAACGTCAATTTGAGATCCTGGTAAGAACGCTTCAATTCCGAAAACGTCAACGATCATACCACCTTTAGTTCTGCATTTAACGAAACCATTAACGATTTCTCCAGTTTCATTAGCTGCAATAACTCTATCCCAAGATTTAATAGTACGTGCTTTACGGTGAGATAATACTAATTGACCTGTTTTGTCCTCACGGATGTCAATTAATACCTCAACTTTGTCACCTACTTTTAAGTTTGGATTGTAACGGAATTCATTTAAAGAAATAACACCTTCAGATTTAGCATTGATATCAACGATAACGTCTCTATCAGTAATTCTAACTACAACTCCTTCAACTACTTCTTCTTGATCTGTAGAAATGAAAGTTTTTGATACTAATTCTTCGAATTCTAGTAAGTTTTTTTCATCTACTGCATCAATACCTTCTTCAAAGTTGTGCCAGTTAAAATTTGCTAAAAACTCTTCTTGTGATTTAATTTGTTCAGACATGCTGATAAAAAATTTGTATTCTGTATTCTCTCGAGTTTCTTAATGTGATAGAAAACAACAGAAGTTGTTTGTATAATTAGTTGATACCTAAAGGAAACTCTTATTCACCAAAAGGTGTGCAAAATTAATTCTTTTTTACGTAACTACAAAACAAATCCCACTGATAATCACCACAAAACCCAAAGAGAAGACATTTTACACGCTTTTTCCGTTTGTTAGGAGCACAATGAGTTGGTTTTCAAAGTACTTCCCTCCTGCTCTCGCCTTTATCTCTACGAGGATATCGGCTCGATCAGGGCTATTCATAACTTTTGATTTTTCAACAACTTAAAAACATTCCTTATTTTGACTATTTAAATATAAAAAGAACATTTCATCTATTATTAAACTGTTTACAAACATTACAGTAATCATTTATAAATAATATATATTTTGGAATAAAATTCTGAAAAAAAGAATATATTTGGAATCAATAAAGTCTGATAATTATTCAGACCTATCTACCCAAAATTAGGTTGATTTATGTGATTTGTAATATATAAAATAGTTATAATTAATTTATAAATGGACAAAATATTAGACAGAGTATTTAATTTTTTTGAAAACAAATCCATCCATTTTGGTTTAAGGACTTCTATATTTATCATTTCAATTTCTGTTCTAACTACTTGTGATTACTATTTTAACTTTTCTTACGACTATCATCTGAATAATAAAATGGAAAAATTAGAATCCATTGATAATATAAAGAAAATATATAAAACTGACTCTTTAAAACTTGTCGAACTGACTGAATTAGAAAATCGAATTTTTAAAAGAACACACTATTCTGACCGATTGCGGAATTTAGATTTAAGCCAACTCAATATTTTTAAAAAATCAGATAAAACCGAAATTAAAAGCCCGATTAACAAAAACGAAAATACAGCTATAAAAAAGCCTATTCGCTCATTGTTTTGGATGGTTTTGACATCTAATTATTTCTTTATTATTTTAATTATTGGCTTAATGATTATGCCTTTTACTGGTTCTGTTCACAGAGAATTAAAAAATATTTTAGGTGCTATTGCTGCAATAATTATAGTTATCGGAATTATATATGTAATTACTTGGATTGCTTATAAGATCCCTTTGCTATGGAATAGACCATATTTGAATTATATACTTAATTTATTAATTCACTCACCTTTCATTTATTTGATATTTTGGTGGAATAAAGCAGAGAAAAACTAATACCAACATAGGTCTTGCATAATTTCCAAATTAGTGGAATTACCGTTCCCTCTCAGCTTGGACGAGCGTCGCACTCGTGTCTCAATAAAAATCCCGATAGCGCGGAAATGTTTTCCGTGCCCGTAACAGTAAGCAACATCAAACACTTTAACCATTTCTAAAAATGAAAATAAAAGTAACCGACGAAATTAACCAAGAATCTCACGACAGAGTTATCCAATTGCTTGTTGAATATAATTTAAGTAAAACACAGGAGTTTAAAAACGAAATTAACAAACCGATTGAAATAATTGCCAGAAATGAACTGGATGAAATTATTGGTGGACTCTATGGACGTTCCATTTGGGGAACTTTGGAAGTAAAAACTCTTGTTGTCAAACTTGAAAACAGAAACCAAGGAATTGGACGAAAATTAATTACAGAAGCAGAAAAAGAAGCTAAAAATCGGAATTGTCGGTTTATAAGTTTGGACACTTTTTCATTCCAAGCACCCGGATTTTATGAAAAACTAGGCTTTGAAAAAATTGGAACCGAAACTGACTTTCCAAAAGGTTTTGAGAAATATTATTATCGAAAAAAAATATAGATAAAAGAAGGTTAGCACAGAAATGTTTTCCGTGCCCGCAACAGTGAGCAACTTTGTCGAGTTACTAAATGAGATTGCTTCGTTCCTCGCAATGACAAGATTGCGGAAGTAGATTATGTACACAAAATAATCGTTTACAATTTCTCTCTAACCAATTCTAAAACCAAATTAAACTGTTCCTCACGATTTAAATTAGAATTATCAATCTCTATAGCATCATCAGCTATTACTAATGGAGAATTGCTTCTGTGTGTATCGATATAATCACGTTCTTCTACGTTTTTAAATACTTCTTCAAAAGTAACCGTATCGCCTTTTTGAATCAACTCATCATAACGTCTTTGAGCACGTGTTTGCGAAGATGCCGTCATGAATATTTTAAGTTCGGCATCTGGAAAAACAACGGTTCCTATATCTCTTCCATCCATCACAATGCCTTTGTTTTTGCCCATTTCTTGTTGTTGCTCGACTAGTTTCGTTCGAACTTCAGTAATTTCAGCCACTTTGCTCACAAAACTAGAAACTTCGATGGTTCTGATTTGCTTCTCCACATTTTCATCATTTAAATACATTTCGGCAAAACCCAAATCAGGATTAAATTGAAATTGCAAACGAATACTTGGCAAACTATTTATTAATGATTCTTTGTTAAAAGAATCAGCATTTATATAACCGTGTTGCATCGAAAAAAAAGCAATGGCTCGGTACATGGCTCCTGTATCGACATATACATAACCTAATTTTTTAGCTAGTTGTTTAGCCAAAGTACTTTTCCCCGTAGAAGAATATCCATCAATTGCAATTGTAATCTTTTTATCCAAAATGAATGTATTGAAAATTAGTAATCAAATAAAAAAGCAATAAAAGTACATTTTTTTAAGCTTAGCTTACAAAGATTTTGTGGATATAAATTTCGAATAAAAAAAACGGCTATTGAAATTCAATAGCCGCCTAAAACTCAAATATTTTTAGAATTATTTATCTTTTGTAAATGGAATTGTTCTTCCATCTCCTATAATCATATCAAATCCTGTTTTGTCTTTATTGTATTTGAATTTCAAACCAGCACGTTTAGATTCAAACTCATCTTTTCCAACAGCATCAACAGAGAACTCAGGATAATCGGTAATTTCTACATTCAGCAAAGTATTTTTTTCTGAAACAACAATCTTAATTGGCATTCTCGCATTCGAAAATGTACCCAAATAAGGATCATAAATCATATCTTCTTCAACCACTCCTTTACCAGCTGTCCAAACATTATTTGCCGAATTAATATCTGGGAAAACACGATCTGGATCAAGAGTAATACTTTCTATTTCTTCTGTCGAATTATGTTCAAAAGTCCATACAACATTTTTCTGCCATACTTCTACCGGTAATTTTACACGGTTTACTTTACCGCTTTTTGTTTTAACATCCAAAACTACTGGCATCGGCATTTTTTCAAAATTCTCTATGGTGATTAAAACCCCTTTTTTAGGATCATTTTTAATGTATTTTATTGAATTGATACCTTGATCAAAACGCCAATTGTATTGAAACCAACCTCTCCAAAACCAAGCTAAATCTTCTCCTCCAACATTCTCCATCGTTCTAAAAAAATCATCTGGCTGTGGATGTTTAAATGCCCAACGCTCTACATAGGTTTTTAAAGCCAAATCAAAACGTTCTGGCCCTAGAACCTGCTCGCGCAAAATAACCAATCCCGCACTTGGTTTAGAATAACACAAATCGCCAATATGCGCTTCTTTCATATTGTCTGGCGAACTCATAATGGGTTCTAATTCTGAACTGGTATAAGCAGTACCCCTTTCGTGCATATCTACTTTTTCATCCTTGTATTCTCCATTATTAAAATCAATATCACTCAATGAATTGATAAAAGTATTAAAACCTTCATCCATCCAGCCAAATAAGCGTTCGTTAGAACCTACAATCATAGGAAACCAGTTGTGCCCAAACTCATGATCTGTAACACCCCAAAGTCTTTTTCCTTTAGACTTCCAATTGCAAAAAACAATGCCAGGATATTCCATTCCACCTTCATTTCCAGCAACATTTGTGGCTACTGGATACGTGTATTCCATCCATCTTTTAGAATAATTTTCTATCGAATATTTTACATATTCTGTAGAACGACCCCATGCCTCATTACCAGCGCTTTCTTCAGGATAAGCCGATAATGCTAATGATTTTTTTCCGCTTGGCAAGTTGATTTGAGCACCATCTAAAATAAAAGCTGGCGAAGAAGCCCAAGAAACATCACGTGCATTAATCATTTTATAACGCCATGTTTTAGTAGCAGTAGTTACCAAATTTTTAGCAGCCAACACATCGTCCAATGAATGAATTACAACAGTATTATCACTGTTCTTAGCTTCATTAAATCGTTTAAATTCTTCAGTAGAATACACTTCTTTTGGATTCATTAATTCACCAGAACATACCACTACATGATTTGATGGAGCAGTGATTGCAATTTCAAAATCTCCGTATTCCAAATAAAACTCAGAAGCTCCTAAATAAGGATTTACATTCCAACCTCTTACATCATCATACACACACATACGAGGATACCACTGTGCAATAGTGAAAATTTTCCCGTTTTTAGTTTCTAAAACTCCAGTTCTATCTGAACCTTCATTAGGACATATATAGGAGTATTCAATCTTAAACTCGATTTTCCCACCTTTGGATTTTAATTCTTCTGGAAGAAAAAGCTGCATTCGAGTATCACTTACAAGAAACTTTGCTTCAACATCATTAATTTTCTTATTATCGATTTTGATTATTTTAACCGATTTGATTTTGTATCCACCATCAAAAATTTGTCCACGAGCACCATTTCTACTTCCTGTAATGGGTACAATTGCCTCACCTCTAGAATCTGATTTAAATAAATTTTGTTCTAAATTCAGCCATAAAAAAGACATGGCATCAGTACTATTATTAGTATAAGTAATAATATCAGTACCCGTAATCTCATTAGTTTGTTCGTTTAAACTGACCGTTAATTTATAATCAGCACGGTTTTGCCAATATTCAGCTCCTGGCTGACCACTTGCCGAACGGGTTGCTGTACCATTTTGAGTATAAAAAAATGGTGCAAAAGCATCGTGATAATCGTAATTAGTTTTTAGAACTGATGTTTCCTGAGCCTGCAAAGACAATGCTCCGAATAATATTGCTATCTGAAAAATAGCTCCGAATCGAATGTTTTTCATGTTTTTTCCAATTTGAAACAAATTAATAAAAAAAATTACAGATTACTTTAATATAATTTAATGTTTAATTAAAATTTATGAAATATATTTATACTTTTAATTTCATACTTAACAAACTGCATCTTGATATCAATACTTTCTAACAAACAGATAACTGCAAAAATCAAACACCAAGGAGCCGAATTATGCTCATTGCTAGCAAACGACACTCAAAAAGAATACATCTGGGAAGGAAATCCGGAATATTGGGGAAAACATTCGCCTGTTTTATTTCCAATTGTAGGAACACTTAAAAACAATTCTTTTCAAATAGATAATACTTCTTATCAATTAGCCCGACATGGTTTTGCTAGAGATATGAATTTCGAACTCATTGATAAAACCGAAAATAGCGTTACTTTTTCAATTCAATCTTCAGTTGAGACATTAAAAATATATCCTTTTGAATTTGAATTACAAATAATTTATGCTCTGGAAGGTAAAAAACTAAACATTGCATACAACGTCATCAATAAAAATCAATCGCAATTGCCTTTCTCTATTGGTGCGCATCCTGCTTTTGCTTTAAATGGAAATTTTGAAGATTACGAATTACAATTCGAAAAAGACGAAACTTTAGTTTATCATTTATTAGAAAACGATTTGATTTCAAAAAAAACTAAAAGAGTCGAAAAACAAGACAACTTAGTCCCGTTAAATTATCCATTATTCGAAAATGATGCTTTGATTTTTAAAAGTTTAGAATCAGAAAGTCTAAACATTTTAAAAAATGGAATTCCTTTACTAAAAATTGATTTTCAAGGTTTCCCACATTTAGGGATTTGGACTAAAAAAGACGCACCTTTTCTTTGTATCGAACCTTGGTATGGATACTCTGATACTGATGAATCAACGGGGAATCTTTTTGAAAAAGAAGGAATCCAAATTATTGAAGCTAATTCAATTTTTAATTCAATTTTTTCAGTAGCCATTTTTTAACCCATTTTTTTTAACGATTGAATATACAATTCTTCGACTTTTTTTCTGGCCCAATCGGTTTTTCTTAAAAAAGTCAGACTTGATTTTATACTTGGATTTTCAGTAAAACACTTAATTTTTATTAATTCGCCCAAAGTATCGAATCCATAAAAATCAACTAATTTTTCCAGTATTGCTTTTAAAGTCACTCCGTGAAGCGGATCGTTTGAAATTTGTTTTTCCATAAAGCAAATTTATATCAATTTCATTAAAAAATTGTGGAATTTTAGTAATTGTTCCTACATTTGCAATCCTATGCTAAAAACTGTCAACATACTTAATAAAAGAGCTCGATTTGATTATGAAATAATCGAAAAATTTACTGCTGGAATTGTTTTAGCGGGAACTGAAATCAAATCCATCCGATTAGGAAAAGCTAATATCACCGAAAGTTTTTGTGAATTTACTGGCACTGAACTATTTGCCATTAACACCTACATAGAAGAATATGCTTTTGGAAACCAATTCAATCACAAATCCAGAAGCGAAAGAAAATTGCTTTTAAACAAACGAGAATTAAAAAATCTAGCCCGAAGTGTACAAGCCAAAGGTTTAACTATTATTCCTTTGCGATTGTTTACCAATGAAAAAGGAATGGCTAAACTAGAAATTGGTCTTTGCAAGGGTAAGAAAAATTACGATAAACGCGAATCTTTGAAAGAACAAGATACAAAACGAGATTTGGACCGCATCAAAAAAGCTTATAATTAAAATATTCGCATTTTTTTTAGCCACGAATTACACGAAATAACGCAAATTTGAAATATTAAAATTGGATTACACGAATTATAGAATAGTTTTAAAATTCGTGCAATTAGAACAGATTGAACTTCGTGTAAATTTGTGAAATCCGTGTTTACCTTTTTTAATTTTTATCTTCTAATAAAGGAACAAATCGGAATTCACCTAATTCATGTTTTTCAAACTGTGTTTCGTTTTTTCGAATCAACAACGTCATTACCTGTACATCTTCTCCTAACGGAATTACTAATCTTCCTCCTATTTTTAACTGAGCCATCAATGGTTTTGGAATAATTGGAGCACCCGCAGTAACAATAATACTATCAAAAGGACCATAGGTTGGTAAACCTTTATAACCATCGCCAAAAGTAAGATGTTTGGGTCTAATTCCTAATTTTGGTAACAAAGCTGACGTTTGTTTAAACAACTCATTTTGTCTCTCAATACTGTACACTTTAGCGCCCATCAAACACAAAACTGCTGTTTGATAGCCAGAACCTGTACCAATTTCAAGAACTTTATGATCTTTTTTTATTTCCAATAACTGAGATTGAAACGCCACGGTGTAAGGCTGCGAAATAGTTTGCCCTGCACCTATAGGAAATGCTTTGTCCTGATACGCATAATCTTCAAAACTAGAGTTCAAAAAAAGGTGTCTTGGGATTTTTTTTATCGCATCAAGCACCTTCAAATCAGTAATTCCTTTTTGTTGTAAAGTGCTTACTAATTGATTGCGAAGTCCTTGATGTTTTGCTGTATCTTTCAATGTTGGGGAATTAATTTTTGGTAAAAATAGCAGTAAAAAATCCAAAAAGCAATATCCAAAATCCAAATCAATTATTCTATTATTTTAATTTGAATTTCCTAT
The DNA here is from genome assembly GCF_041729725.1 of Flavobacterium zubiriense. Lineage (NCBI taxonomy): Bacteria > Pseudomonadati > Bacteroidota > Flavobacteriia > Flavobacteriales > Flavobacteriaceae > Flavobacterium > Flavobacterium zubiriense. The sequence goes on from NZ_JBCFQL010000004.1 coordinate 165,549, forward strand.
TTTTGTTAAAAATACATTATCATGCTAAAAGTAGGAGTTTTAGGTGCTGGTCATCTAGGTAAAATTCATTTGCGTTTATTACAACAATCTGAAAAATATGAGTTAGTTGGTTTTTATGATGAAAATCAGGAATACGCCGAAAAAATATCAAAAGAATTTGGATACACAAACTTCAATACTATTGCTAAATTAATTCATGCTGTAGACGTAATCGATATTGTAACTCCTACCCTTTCACACTACAAATGTGCTAGAACTGCCATCAAATCAGGGAAACACGTTTTTATCGAAAAACCCATTTCAAATACCATTGAAGAAGCCGAAGAAATTATCGCTTTAGCTAACGAATACAATGTTAAAGGTCAGGTAGGACACGTAGAGCGTTTTAATCCTGCCTTCATTGCAACTAAAAATATGGTCGAAAATCCGATGTTTATAGAAACACATCGTTTGGCCGAATTCAATCCGCGTGGTACAGATGTTCCCGTAGTTTTGGATTTAATGATTCACGATATTGATGTTATTCTAAGTGTTGTTAATTCGAAAGTAAAAAACATTAGCGCCAGCGGAATTTCTGTTATTAGTGACACTCCAGATATTGCCAATGCCCGAATCGAATTTGAAAATGGTTGTGTTGCCAATCTAACAGCAAGCCGTATTTCGATGAAAAACATGCGCAAAACGCGTTTCTTTCAAAAAGACGCTTATATCTCAGTTGACTTTTTAGAAAAAAAATGTGAAGTGGTCAAAATGAAAGATGCTCCCGAAGTTCCCGGAGATTTTGATATGATTTTACAAAATGCCGAAGGTGTAAAAAAGCAAATCTATTTTTCGAATCCTGAAGTGCAACAAAACAACGCCATATTAGACGAATTAGAAACTTTTGCTGATGCCATTGTTAATAATACAACTCCAATTGTGACGCTAGATCAGGCCACCGAGGCACTTAGAGTGGCACACCAAATTATAGCTTGTTTCAAGAAATAATTCAAAAATAAAAAGATAAGTTAGCCACGAATTCACGAATTAATTGATGAATTCGTGGCTAAAATTATAAATATCAATCTTTTACAAAATGAAAATAGTAGCAATAATAGGCGCAGGAACTATGGGTAACGGAATTGCTCATACTTTTGCCCAAAATGGTTTTACCGTAAAATTGATTGATGTTTCTGAAGATGTTTTGGAAAAAGGAATGACCACTATTTTTACCAATTTGGATAGGATGCAAAACAAAGGAAGCATTACTGCCGAAGATAAAATGAAAACCATTTCGAACATTATTTGTTACACAGATATTGAAGACGGTGTCGTTGGTGCTGATTTAGTTATTGAAGCTGCAACTGAAAATCTGGATTTAAAACTTAGAATTTTCAAAAAGCTGAACGAATTTTGTTCCCACAACACCATTTTTGCTACTAATACTTCTTCTATTTCTATTACTCAAATTGCAGCTGTAGTGGCGCATCCAGAACGAGTAATTGGTATGCACTTTATGAATCCTGTTCCCATAATGCCACTAGTAGAAGTCATTCGTGGTTACAACACCAGTGATGAAGTAAACCAATTTGTTATGACACTAGCATCCAAATTAGGAAAAACTGCTGTTGAAGCTCATGATTATCCTGGTTTTGTTGCCAATAGAATTTTGATGCCCATGATTAACGAAGCCATCGAAACCTTATACAACAAAGTAGCTGGAGTGAGCGAAATTGATACTGTAATGAAATTAGGAATGGGGCATCCGATGGGACCTTTACAATTAGCTGATTTTATTGGGCTTGATGTTTGTTTATCCATATTAAATGTGATGTATGATGGTTTTAAAAATCCAAAATACGCTCCTTGTCCACTTTTAGTCAATATGGTCAATGCTAAAAAATTAGGTGTAAAATCAGGAGAAGGATTTTATGATTACAGCGAAAGTAAAAAAGCAGAAAAAGTTTCGAAACAATTCCAATAGAATTAAAAAAACATAACAATGTCAATTGCAGAAAATGTACTGTCGATAAAAAACAATTTGCCTGAACAAGTAACTCTGGTAGCGGTTTCTAAAACCAAACCTGTTGCTGATTTGATGGAAGCTTATAATGCGGGTCAACGAATTTTTGGGGAAAACAAAATTCAGGAAATGACTGAAAAATGGGCGCAAATGCCCAAAGACATTCAATGGCACATGATTGGTCACGTTCAAACCAATAAAGTCAAATTTATGGCAGAATACGTGAGTTTGATTCACGGTGTGGATAGTTTAAAATTATTGCAAGAAATCAACAAACAAGCTCAAAAACACCGCCGTGTAATTTATTGTTTACTACAAATTCACATTGCTGAGGAAGAAACTAAATTTGGTTTGGATGAAAAAGAGCTAAATGAGATTTTTGATTTTGTTGAGAACGAAAAAGAAGGAATGAAAAACATCCGAATTGTGGGTTTGATGGGAATGGCTACTTTTACAGATAATCAAGATCAAATCAAAAAAGAATTTACCCATTTGAAATCTATTTTTGATTCAAAACAAAATCTGAAATCTGAAATCTGCAATCTGAAATCCCTGTCCATGGGAATGTCGGGCGATTATAAATTAGCTATTGAATCTGGAAGCACGATGATTCGTGTAGGAAGCAGTATCTTTGGAGGAAGAAATTGATTTTTCATTATAGAATAAACGATTTATAATTTCAGATTAAAATCTGCAAACTGTTAACTGTAAACTGAATACTTATTTTGTACGCAATATTAGACATAGAAACTACTGGAGGACAATTCAACGAAGAGGGCATTACCGAAATTGCTATTTATAAGTTTGACGGTCATCAAATTGTGGATCAGTTTATCAGTTTAGTAAATCCCGAAATTCCTATTCAGCCTTTTGTGGTAAAATTAACAGGGATAAATAATGCTATGTTGCATTCGGCACCTAAATTCTACGAAGTAGCCAAGCGGATTATCGAAATCACGACTGATTGTGTTTTAGTTGCTCATAATGCTTCATTTGATTATCGAATTTTACGAACCGAATTTCGCCGTTTAGGATACGATTTCAACACAAAAACCCTTTGTACAGTTGAACTATCTAAGAAATTATTGCCTGAACAAACTTCGCATAGTTTAGGGAAATTAGTTCGCGCTCTGGGTATTCCAATGGCCGATAGACATCGTGCCAGTGGTGACGCTATGGCTACGGTAAAATTATTCAAAATGCTACTCGAAAAAGACCTTGAAAAATCAATTGTGAAAGATTTTATCAAAATCGAGGTAGAAAAAGGCATTGCGCCTAAACTGCTGGATATTTTAAGGGATTTACCCTCCCAAACTGGAGTTTATTACATTCATAATAAAAATGGGGATATTCTTTATATTGGTAAGAGCAATAACATTAAAAAAAGAATCAATCAACATTTTACAGGCATAACCAAAAAGAGTAAACGCATCCAAAATGAAGTTTATACAGTTACTTTTGATGAAACTGGAAGTGAACTTATTGCATTATTAAAAGAAAGTCAGGAAATAAAAGTCAATAAACCTATTCTGAATAGAGCCCAACGCAAAAATATTTTTATATATGCACTCTACTTAGAAAAAGATTCAAACGGTTATTTTAATTTAAAGTTACAAAAAACAGACGGTCGTAAAAAAGAAATTACCGCTTTTGCTTCGTTACAAGAAGGAAAAAGTTTTCTGTTCAGCATAACCGAAAAACACCAGTTATGCCAAAAATTAAATGGGTTATACGAAACCAAAAAAGAATGTTTTCAGTACAATATAAAAGAATGTAATGGAGCCTGCATTGGTATAGAATCTACTGAAATTTACAATGCTCGTGTAGAAAATTTTATTAGCAATCATACATTTGAAAACAAAAGCATGATTATCATTAGCAGAGGCAGAAACATAAATGAAAGAAGTGCTGTTTTAATTGAAAATGGTATTTACAAAGGCTATGCTTTTTATGATTTGAATTACCAAATTACTAATGTTAACATCCTGAAAAACATTCTTATCCCGATGGAAAGCAATAGAGATATACAACGAATTATCCACGCATACATTAGAAAAAATAAAGCTTTAAAATTAATTCATTTTTAAATTTTCAACAAATGGAGTTTTCCTCAATGTATTCTAAGTTTAGAAAAAAAGTCTATATAATCATTTACCATACAAATACCAGAGCGGGACGGTTATTTGATTTAATACTATTGGGAGTTATTCTGGTAAGTGTACTTCTGGTAATGCTGGAAACCGTTGCTGAGTTTGATTTAAAATACCATACGTACTTAATTACACTCGAATGGATTATAACCGTATTTTTCACTATCGAATATTTACTTCGAATTCTATGTATAAACAAACCCATTCGGTATATTTTTAGTTTTTATGGCATTATTGATTTATTGGCTATTTTACCTATGTATGCCTCACTTTTTCTTACAGGTTATAATATATTAACTGTTATAAGAGCCTTGCGTTTATTGCGTTTATTCAAAATTTTAAACAATCCACAATTTACTAGCCATTCTTATAAACTAAAACAAGCACTTATTGCAAGCCGTGGAAAAATAGTTGTTTTTATCTATTTTGTACTTATTAGTACCATAATTATTGGTTCAATAATGTACCTAGTAGAAGGGAAAGAAAATGGTTTTACTAGTATCCCAATTAGCATTTATTGGACTATAGTTACACTTACCACTGTAGGTTATGGTGATATTTCTCCACAAACACCTTTAGGTCAATTTATTGCTTCCTTTGTAATGGTTTTAGGTTATGGTATCATTGCCGTACCTACAGGAATTGTGTCGGCTGAAATAAGCAAATTCAACCAGAATAAAATGACGCATCATCAAAATCCTTGCGTAAATTGCGACAATACCGATTATCCTGTTAATGCAAAATTTTGTCCTCAATGCGGACATTCGTTCGAAAACAATTAAAATGAAACACCTAATTACTATAATTGGTCCCACAGCTATCGGAAAAACAGCTTTGAGTATTCAGTTAGCCAATCATTATAAATGCGAAATTGTTTCTTGTGATAGCCGTCAGTTTTTCAAGGAAATGACTATTGGAACTGCTGTACCTAATCCAAAAGAATTGGCTGCAGCAAAACATCATTTTATCCAAAACAAATCTATTTTTGAAAATTATACCGTAGGTGATTTCGAAAAAGAAGCCATTGCAACCATTGAAGAGTTGTTCAAAACCAATGATTATGTAGTTTTAGTTGGCGGTTCAGGTTTATATGTCAATGCTATTTTACAAGGTTTTGATACTTTCCCCGAAATAGATTCGGCTGTACGCCAAGAAATCAACGCTAAATATGAAAAGCTAGGAATTGGTTATTTGCAAGGAGAGCTAAAAAAACAAGATCCTGATTATTTCGAAAAAATCAATATCGAAAATCCGCAAACTTTACTCAATCCGCAACGTATGATGCGATTTGTAGAAGTTTGTATTGGAACTTCAAAACCATATTCTTCTTTTTTAAACCAAACAAAAAACGAAAGAAACTTCACTCCTATTCTCATTGGGCTTGAAGCCGAAAGAAATGTAATGTACAATCGCATCAATCAGCGTGTTGATATCATGTTGACTGAAGGTTTGCTGCAAGAAGCCAAGAGTTTGTATCCAAATAAGGAGTTAAATGCACTACAAACCGTTGGTTACCGTGAATTGTTTAGTTATTTTGAAAAAGAATTTTCTTTAGAATTTGCCATAGAAGAAATTAAGAAAAATACGCGTCGTTTTGCAAAACGTCAACTTACATGGTTCAAACGAGATGAAAACACCAAATGGTTTCATTTTGAAACACCAACTCATCAAATAGTTGATTATATTAATTTAAATAAAAAAATCTAAAATCGTTAATCTAAAATACCCATGCCAATAGATTCTAATTTCACTTCTGTACTAAGCAAAGATTTTGAAATCAATTTTACCCAATGTTTGCCTTCGGGAAACCTAAAATATACCGAATTGTGTAATTTGCTACAACTCACAGCAGCGACACATTCTGAAATTGGAGGTATCAGTTTTTCTGACATGCAGGAATTTGATCAAGCCTGGGTTTTGAGCAGAATGCGAGTAGAAATTAGCGATTTGCCAAAGTGGAAAGATACCGTAACAGTAAAAACATGGATTAACAGCTTAGAGAATTCACGTTCCGTTCGTGCTCTGGAAATGTATGTTAATGGTAAAAAGATGGTGGGTTGCGAGACTTTTTGGGCGGTTTTCAATACTAAAAAACGTCGTCCAGAATTGTTAACACTTACACATGATCACTTTGAACTATTCCCAGATGTAAAAGCGACCGAAGAGAGTTTTTCGAAAATTGAAATCAATACTGAGAAAGAAGAAGTTTTTAGCAAAACTGTTATTTTATCAGATTTGGATATTGTCAACCACGTTAATAATGTTAAGTATCTGGAATGGTGTATGGATTTAGTAGACGAAAAAATTATTTTGAAGCAAAAAATAAAAAGCTTCGAAATGAATTTCATGAAAGAACTTTCATTACGAGATCAAGTAATGATTCATGAAAATGCTTCCGACGATTCCATTGTTTTTAGTATTACCAAAGAAGATAAAAACTGCTTTGCGTTGCAGTTGAATTTAGGATAATGTTTTTAAGACTAAAAATTTACAAACATTTTAATAAAAAACAATTCCCAAAAGGGGAACTTTTTAATATCTTTGCCTAAAATAGAAAAGCTTGAGAGTCATCGCTAAAAAAATATTGAGAGATTTTTGGGAATCACATGCCGATTGTGAACAACAACTAAAATCTTGGTATTTAGAAGTATCAAAAGCAGAATGGAAAAATCCTAATGAAATAAAGTTAGACTATCCAAGTGTCAGTATTTTGAATAGCAATCGTGTTGTTTTCAATATAAAAGGAAACAAATATCGCTTGATTTTAAAAATAAATTATGATTATCAAATGGTTTGGATACGTTTTATTGGAACGCATTCAGAATATGATAAAATCAATGCTAATGAAATTTAATAATTATGGAAATTAAACCTATAAAAACAGCTATAGATTACGAAAAAGCACTCGAAAGACTTGAAATTATCTTTGATGCAAAAAGTAATACTCCAGATGGTGATGAATTAGAAATTCTTGGAATTCTAATCGATCAATATGAAAAAGAACACTTCCCTATTGCTCTTCCGGATCCAATTGAAGCAATTAAATTTAGAATGGAACAAATGAATTACAATCAAAATGATTTGGCTAAAATAGTGGGATTAAAAAGTCGTGCCAGTGAAATTTTAAATCGTAAAAGAAAATTATCTCTTGAAATGATTAGAAAATTACATGAAGGATTACATATTCCTACAGATGTTTTAATTCAATCCTATTGATTGTTTCTAAAAACAATCCTAATTTTTCCAAATCATAAGCTATAAAAGTCACGCTAAATTTTTTAGTTTGGCTTTTTTTATTTACTTTAAAATCTTAAATACTATAAAACATCGAAAGTCTTTTCAAAAATACAGCTCCCATTCATCTATTGGCTAATGCCAATTCAGATAAAGATTATTTCCCGTTGGATTTATCAGTTAACAATTCAAATTTAGCACAAATCGATATTACAGATGCTTTAGCATTTGAAAATTATATACTAGAACAACAGCAAGTTTTCGATTCCAAAATTGCCTTTGGCGGTTATCTGGAGAAACGAAATTTATATCAAAGAAGTAGCCATTTTAAAAGTGAAGTTACTGAAGAACGCAACATTCACATTGGTATTGATTTATGGACTCAGGCAGGAACTGCGGTAATTTGTCCTTTGGATGGCTGGATTCATAGTTTTAAAAATAATGATGCAATTGGCGATTATGGTCCAACACTAATTTTAAAACATCAATTAGAAAATGAAATTTTCTATACTTTATATGGACATTTGTCGTTAGAAAGTATACAAAATATAAAAATCGGAATGTCTTTTGAAAAAGGACAACAGTTGGCAACTCTTGGAAATCCATCTGAAAATGGTGATTATGCACCCCATTTGCATTTTCAAATTATCAAAAATATTGATGAGTATTGCGGTGATTATCCTGGTGTATGCAGTCTGTCTAATTTGGATTTCTATTTAGAAAATTGTCCCGACCCAAATCTATTATTAAAAATAAAAACATTAAAATGAAAAAACTGATTGTAATCTTAAGTCTAATTACATTAGTAGGATGTAAGTCAAAAAAAGCACATCAAAGAGAACCTAAACCAGATGAAGTTGTAAAATTGGCTGTAGCCCAAATCAACAGCAGTCAGAAAAACAAAGCCTACGAATTAGGTAAACGTGTTTTAATGACCTGTAATACTTCTAAATTCAAACCATTTAGCACTAGTGAAGCAACAGCATCAGTGATTAACAATATTACTATTGAAAAACTTTCTAAAACCTGTTCTAAGTATAGAATGTGGTACGGTACTTTTATAGACCTTCAATTAGCTGAAGTTTACCGAAATAATAATAACCAAACAACGGTATATCGCTTTAAAGCTTTGTATACCAAAAAAGTAGCCAATAAAGAACTTCGTGTTTTTGTAAATTCAGACAATCTGATTTCTGCCATAAAATCATCCGATTGGACAGATACTTTTACATACAATCAATAAAGAGATAATCCTTTAATAGGCTAAATAAGAAGAAACAATCTGAAATTATCATAAAATCAACATTATTGAGTAAAAATAGTATCATTAATTTGAAATATTTTACCAAAAGCAAGGGAAGCCTTATGTACTAAAACAGACCAATCTTCGGCAGCGCTTTCATCAGCACCGTCTGAAATGTATTTGAGACATAAAAACGGAATGTTTTCTTTTTTAGCAATTGTTGCTAATGCATAGGCTTCCATGTCCACAACGTTGTATTGTGTTGTGTTGTGTTCCATTTCAAAGTTATCTCCTGTCCCACATATTCCCATAGGAAATTCTCCAATTGGCATGCCGTAATTTAAAACTAATGGAACATTTGAAAAAGGCGTTTCGTAAAGTGCATAACCTAAACCTCGTACATCCATATCTCGTTGTACAAATTGCGTACAACAAACAACATCACCTTTGCTAAAATAACTGCTTCCTGCTGTTCCGAGATTGACAATTAAACCGGGCTTTTTTTGATGGATTGTTTTGGTCAATTCGTAACTGGCATTTACTTTTCCTATTCCCGTAAACAAGCAGTTGTGGCTATTAAAAATTTCGCCTGCTTCTATTTCTAAAGCAAATACAAAAAGAATATTTTCTATTAAAAACTGATGGTCGTTGTTAATCTTTATCATGTCTATCAATCAATGCTTTTTTAGGTAAAAATTCAAGAAAAGCAAAATTACAAATTATATTGATGGTCTAGAGTTAGTACAACAAAAAAAGCCATCTTTGAATGGAATCAAAAGATGGCTTTTAACATAACTTTTCAAGACTTATTTTGCTGCTTTAGCTTTTAATGCATTTTTCTCTGCAGTCATTTCTAAAGCTCCGTAAACTCCTGAAAGCGTTTTTACAATATCAGTATTCTCAGGATCTAATTCGTACGCTTTTTTCAAGTAAGGCAATGTACTTCTAAACAAATCTTCTCTTTTCTTTTTTAATACATCATAACGTTTCATATCCTTATCTGAAGTTCCTAACTTGTTCATTTCTTCAATAAGACCTTTTTCATCTTGCAATTTTAAAACCGCTAAGTTGATGTAAGCATTAGTATAATCAGGTTTGATTTCTACTGCTCTTTTGTAATATTTCTCAGCTTCTGCATTATTGTTTGCATTAGCCGAAATAACACCTAAATTATAAACTAAACCAGCATCATTAGGATTTTTAGCTAGTACTTCAGTAATTATTTGCTTGTATTTGTCAAAATCTTTAGTTTGTAAATACAAGTTAGCTTCAGTTAACATCAACGAAGAATCATCAGGATTAGTAGTTCTAGCATCAGCAACTGCTTTTTTAGCTTCAGCTATTTTTCCTTGATCTACTAAAATTAAAGCCATGTTTTTGTAAATCTCACCTCTTTTAGATGGTATTTCTTCTGTTCTTGGCTTTTCATGAGTTCCAATTTTTACTGCTTTATCTCTTTCATCCGCCGAAGCAAAACCCGCTTCTTCTCCACTAACCTTACTTACAGCAAGGTATTCTGTAGCTTTTCCAGAATAGTTCATGTTTTTTAATTCATTATACAATTCCATTGCTTTATCATAATTTTTAGCACTTACATACGTTGAAGCTGCATAATAAAGATTGATAGTATCTTTTTTATCTAACAAATAGGCTTCGTGTAACTTTTGAGCTCCTTCTGCATTGTTATTCTCTTTAGTTGCCGCAACTGCACTATTGATTAATAAACCTTTAATTTTAGTAATCGAAGTTGCTGCTTGTGCAGAATACTTTTGTTTTCCAGATGCTTTTTCAGCAGCAATCAATTCTTTGTAAGTATCAGCTGCTAATTTCATATTGGCATCGGTATCGATTTTTTTATCTACCAAATCCAAATACGCATTTCCTTTTAAAAAATAATACTGTGCTTTTTCTTCATCAGAAGCATTAGCCAATACTGGCTCAACCGCTTTTAAAAGTTCTAACACTTCTTTCATATCTCCGCCTCTTACAGCTTTCTCGGCTGCTTTCAATTCTTTTTTCTGAGCAAAAGTTGCAACAGACAGCAATAAAGCTGAAGCTAGCATTACAAATTTACCATTCATAGTATTCATTTTTAATATTTATAATTTATTTTGATCGTAGTTTACTCTTCGTCTTCTTCATTAGCATCATCTTCATCTGCTAATTCTTCTTCGTTTGCATCGTCTTCATCATCATCTTCATCTACTGTTCCATCATCTTCAAGAACTTCTAGATCAGGTTTTACTCTTTCGATTGCAACCGTTTCAATAACGTTACCTTCTTCATCAACGATAACTTCGGCAACATCATCTTTCATTACTTTTGTTACAGCAGCGATAGAATCCTTCCCTTTTAAGTTAATCAATCGAACTCCTTGCGTAGCACGACCCATTACACGTAAATCTTCAATTGCCATTCTAATAGTCAATCCTGATTTATTGATAATCATTAAATCATCAGCATCAGTAACAGCACTAATCGAAATTAAGTTTCCTGTTTTTTCGGTGATATTAAGTGTTTTAACTCCTTTTCCTCCACGATTCGTGATTCGATAAACATCTTCACCATCTTCGTCAACTAATTTGGTACGTTTACCGTATCCGTTTTCAGTTACTACTAAAATTTGTGAATCGTTAATATTATCTTTATCTACAGTAACCATACCAATTACTTCATCCGTATCGTCTTTCAACGTAATTCCACGAACTCCAGAAGCTGTTCTTCCCATTGGACGTGTCTTAGTTTCTTCAAAACGAACCAATTTACCAGACTTAACTGCTAGGATGATTTGGCTTTCTCCATTAGTCAATTCAGCTCCTAATAATTCATCACCTTCTTTAATAGTAATGGCAGCAACACCGTTTACACGAGGTTTAGAATATTTCTCTAAAGAAGTTTTCTTAACCTGACCTTGCTTAGTCACCATTACAAGGTTATGAGTCTTGATATAATCCTGATCTTTTAAATCCTGAGTACAAATAAACGCTTTTACCTTATCATCACTTTCAATATTAATCAAATTCTGAATCGCTCTACCTTTGGCAGTTTTGCTTCCTTCTGGAATTTCATAAACACGCATCCAGAAACATTTTCCTTTTTGGGTAAAGAACATCATATACTGGTGATTTGTTGCCACAAACATGTGCTCTAAGAAATCTTGATCTCTTGTTCCAGCACTTTTTTGCCCCACTCCACCTCTATTCTGCGTTTTGTATTCTGTAAGGTTTGTACGTTTGATATACCCTGCATGCGAAATTGTAATCACTACATTTTCGTCAGCAATTAAATCTTCGATACTTACATCTCCACCTGAATATTCTATTTGAGAACGACGCTCATCACCATATTTCTCGCGAATTTCTTCTAATTCTTCTTTGATTAAAGCCGTTCTCAAGTCAACATCAGCTAATAATGCTTTCAAATGATCGATTAACTTCATCAATTCTTCGTACTCCGCTCTTAACTTATCTTGTTCCAGACCTGTAAGTTGACGCAAACGCATCTCAACAATAGCACGTGCCTGAATATCAGACAATTTGAATCTTTCTATTAATTTCTCACGAGCTTCTTCTGTATTTTTAGAACCTCTAATCAATGCAATTACTTCGTCAATATTATCAGAAGCAATAATTAAACCTTCAAGAATATGCGCTCTTTCTTCTGCTTTACGCAATTCAAATTGTGTTCTTCTAACTACTACATCATGACGGTGCTCAATAAAATAATGAATCATATCTTTTAGATTCAACATTTGTGGGCGACCTTTTACTAATGCAATATTGTTTACACTAAAAGAAGATTGTAATTGAGTAAATTTGTATAAAGTATTCAAAACTACGTTAGGCGTAGCATCACGTTTAAGGATATAAACGATACGCATACCATTTCTATCGGATTCATCTCGAATATTAGCAATTCCATCAATCTTTTTCTCGTTAACTAAATCAGCTGTACGCTTAATCATATCAGCTTTATTCACCTGATATGGGATTTCAGTAACAATAATACATTCTCTTCCGTCTACTTCTTCAAAACCAACTTTGGCACGCATTACAATACGTCCTCTACCCGTTTTAAATGCTTCACGAACACCTTCATAACCATATATTATTCCTCCAGTTGGAAAATCTGGAGCTTTAATATGTGTCATTAATTCGTCTATTTCTATATCATTATTATCAAGGTAGGCTAGTGTACCGTTAATAACTTCTGTAAGGTTATGTGGTGGCATATTAGTAGCCATACCTACTGCAATACCTGTAGCTCCATTAATCAATAAGGTAGGGACTCTTGTAGGCATTACTTTTGGCTCATACAAAGTATCATCAAAGTTCAATTGAAAATCAACTGTTTCTTTTTCGATATCAGCCATTATTTCTTCTGAAATCTTACGCATTCTAGCCTCAGTATAACGCATTGCTGCAGGGCTATCGCCATCTACAGAACCAAAGTTACCTTGACCGTCAACTAATAAATATCGCATACTCCACTCTTGAGCCATACGCACCATAGCATCGTAAACAGAAGTATCTCCGTGTGGATGGTACTTTCCTAAAACTTCCCCGACAATTCTTGCGGATTTTTTATGAGCAGATCTTGAAGTTACTCCTAAATCATACATTCCATAAAGCACTCTTCGATGCACTGGCTTTAAACCATCTCTAACATCTGGAAGCGCTCTTGATACAATTACCGACATTGAATAATCAATGTAAGCTGATTTCATTTCATCTTCTATGTTAATAGGAATTAACTTTTCTCCTTCAGACATAAGTTGTTATATTAAATAATTATATTCATTTCAAAACGTGCCAATATACGGCTTTTTGAAATTTTTAAAAGCTTTTCAATACACTAATTTCAATGATTTATTAACAAATTAACATTGGCTTTTGTTTAATAAATTAAAAATAAAACCAAGCTTTTATGGCTTTTTTTTTGTCTATTAGCTGACATAAGTACTCTAGGTACGGTTTTTGTTTTTCAATAAGTAATTCACTAAATTTACACATACTAGAAATAAATATTATGGATGATAATTTTTCACCAAGAGTAAAAGATGTTATTACCTACAGTAAAGAAGAAGCTTTACGACTGGGTCATGACTTCATTGGGACAGAACACTTGATGCTTGGTATCCTTAGAGATGGTAATGGTAAAGCAATACAAATATTAAACAACTTATCAATAGACCTGGATCATTTACGTAGAAAGGTAGAAATCCTAAGCCCTGCAATCCCGGGAATAGATAGTAATTTAGAAAAGAAAAACCTGCATTTGACGCGTCAGGCGGAGCGTGCTCTTAAAACGACTTTTCTTGAAGCCAAGGTTTTCCAGAGTCCGTCAGTGAGTACGGCCCACCTTTTACTATGCATTTTAAGAAACGAAAACGATCCCACAACCAAGTTATTGAATAAACTAAAAATAGATTATGATATAGCTAAAGAACAATATCTAAATATGACACCAAACGAAGAAGAATTCTTAGAAAATTTACCTAGAGCGACTGACTCTTACAATGACGACTTAGGACAAGATGACAGTTTAAAAGAAGGTAATTTCAATAATCCAGCCAACAAGTCCAACAAGAAATCTAAAACTCCTGTTTTAGACAATTTTGGTAGGGATTTGACCGAAATGGCCGAAGAAGGAAAACTAGACCCTGTTGTAGGACGCGAAAAAGAAATTGAACGTGTTTGTCAGATTCTAAGCCGTCGTAAAAAAAACAATCCATTATTAATTGGAGAACCAGGAGTAGGAAAATCAGCTATTGCCGAAGGTTTAGCATTGCGTATTATCCAAAAGAAAGTCTCTCGAATTCTTTTCAATAAACGTGTTGTTACTCTAGATCTAGCCAGTTTAGTTGCCGGAACTAAATACCGTGGACAGTTTGAAGAGCGTATGAAAGCGGTAATGAACGAATTAGAAAAAAATGACGACATTATCCTTTTCATTGACGAAATCCACACCATCGTGGGTGCAGGTGGAGCTACTGGATCTTTAGACGCATCTAATATGTTCAAACCAGCATTAGCCAGAGGCGAAATACAATGTATTGGTGCCACAACATTAGATGAATACAGACAGTATATTGAAAAAGATGGTGCTTTAGAAAGACGTTTTCAAAAAATCATTGTAGAACCTACTTCGGTAGAAGAAACAATTACCATTTTGAATAATGTTAAAAATAAATACGAAGACCACCACAATGTTACCTATAGTCAAGAAGCTATTGAAGCTTGTGTAAAATTAACCAACCGATATATGTCGGAACGTTTTTTACCAGACAAAGCTATCGATGCATTAGACGAGGCAGGTTCACGTGTTCACATCACCAATATTGAAGTTCCTAAGAAAATATTAGACTTAGAACGTCAATTAGAAGACATTAGAGAATTAAAAAATGCTGTTGTTAAAAAACAGAAATACGAAGAAGCTGCTAAACTTCGCGATGACGAAAAACGCATTGAGAAAGACTTAGCTATTGCTCAGGAACAATGGGAAGAGGATGCTAAAAGCAACCGAATTGAGGTAACCGAAGACAATGTTGCCGACGTAGTTTCTATGATGACTGGAATTCCTGTAAATCGTATTGCACAAACAGAAAGCAATAAATTAGCCAAATTACCACAACTTATTGAAAGTAAAGTGATTGGTCAGAGTGAAGCAGTTATAAAAATTGCTCGTTCTATTCAAAGAAATCGTGCTGGATTGAAAGATCCAAATCGTCCTATTGGTTCATTTATTTTCTTAGGTCAAACTGGTGTTGGAAAAACACAATTAGCTAAAGTTCTAGCTAAAGAATTATTCGATTCTGAAGATGCTTTAGTACGAATTGACATGAGTGAATACATGGAAAAATTTGCTATTTCTCGTTTAATTGGTGCACCTCCAGGATATGTAGGTTACGAAGAAGGTGGACAATTAACTGAAAAAGTACGCAGAAAACCATACGCAGTTGTTCTTTTAGACGAAATAGAAAAAGCACATCCAGATGTTTTCAACATGCTTTTACAAGTATTAGACGACGGATTTTTAACAGATAGTTTAGGTCGAAAAATTGATTTCAAAAATACTATAATCATCATGACTTCTAATGTTGGAGCAAGACAATTAAAAGATTTTGGTCAAGGAGTAGGTTTTGGAACCGCTGCTAAAGTGGCACAAGCCGATGATAATTCGAAAAGTATCATTGAAAATGCTTTGAAGAAAACATTTGCACCTGAATTCTTAAACAGAATTGATGATGTAATTGTATTTAATGCTTTAGAGAAACATGATATTGATTTGATTATCGAAATCGAATTGAAAAAATTATATGCAAGAGTTGCTGATTTAGGATACCAATTGAATCTTTCTGATAAAGCAAAAGCATTTATTGCTGATAAAGGTTTTGATAAACAATTTGGTGCAAGACCATTAAAAAGAGCCATTCAAAAATATGTTGAAGACACTCTTGCTGAGGAAATCATCACTTCAAAAATTACAACCGGAGATGAAATTTTCATGGATATCGAAGACGGTTCTCAGGAATTAAATGTAAAAATTCAAAAAACAGGAGAAGCAACTAATCCATAAAAATTGCTATCCATTTCATACTTAAACCCGTTACGTTTTCATAACATAACGGGTTTATTCTTTTAACAGAATTGGCAGTAATTTAGATAACAAATAACTACATTTGACGTTTTACAAAATACAATCTCAAACCAATAAGAATAATGAATAAAGTAGTTGTAGGTAGCGAAGAATGGTGTTCATTCCCAGAATTAGGAATACCAACAATAAAAGCGAGAGTAGATTCGGGAGCGAAAACTTCCGCTCTTCACGCTATTAATATTGCACCGTTTATCAAAAATGAATCGAATTGGGTAAAATTTGATATCAATCCTATCCAAAACAACTCCAAAACAATTATTCATTGTGAAGCGCCATTGGTAGACAAAAGAATCGTAAAAAGTTCTAGCGGATTTAGAGAACAACGCTACGTTATTCAAACCAATCTAAAAATTGGCGACACTATTTGGCCAATAGAAATGACTTTGACCAACAGAGACACTATGGGTTTCCGTATGCTTTTAGGTCGCGAAGCCATGAGCGGAAGAATTCTTGTAGATCCAGAACAACGCTTCTTATTGGGTCAACCTACAACAGACAGTCTAAAAGAAATCTATAAAAATTCAGAAAAAGCACCTAGCGGATTACGCATTGGTTTATTAGCAAGCAATCCTGAATTGTACAGCAACAAAAGAATCATGGAAGCAGGAGAAATGCGTGGTCACGAAATGCACTTCTTGAACATAAAAGAATGTTACATCAAACTAGATGCTAAAACTCCTGAGATTCATTATCGTGGCGGAAAAATACTAAATCAATTTGACGCCATTATTCCTAGAATTCGACCAAGTATTACCTTTTACGGCTGTGCTTTAACACGACAATTTGAAGCCTTGAAGGTGTTTTGCTTAAATTCGGCTACAGCCATAACACAATCGCGAGATAAATTATATTCGCTACAATTACTTTTGAATAGCGGTATTGATATTCCGACAACTGGTTTTGCTAATTCTCCTTTAGACACAGACGATTTAATAAAAATGGTTGGTGGCTCCCCTTTAATCATAAAATTATTGGAAGGAACTCAGGGAAAAGGAGTCGTTCTAGCCGAAACCAAAAAAGCTGCTGAAAGTGTTATTAATGCTTTCAAAAGTTTAAATGCTAATATTCTTGTTCAGGAATTCATCAAGGAGGCTAACGGTAAAGATTTACGCCTATTTGTAGTGGACGGAAAAGTAGTAGCTACCATTCAGCGGGAAGCCATGCCAGGCGAATTCAGAGCCAATATTCACCTTGGCGGAACAGCCTCAATCATCAAAGCAACTCCAGAAGAGAAAAAAATAGCCATTAAAGCCGCTAAAGCCATGGATTTAAAAGTTGCAGGTGTAGACATTATTCGTTCTTCAAAAGGACCTTTATTGCTCGAAGTGAACTCTTCTCCAGGTCTTGAAGGAATCGAAACAGCAACTAACAAAGATATCGCTGGCGAAATGATTAAGGCTATCGAGAAAAACTTCAAAATGGAAACAATAAAAAATTAAGATTTTAATTGCTTCCATTTTGTAATAAGTAGAAAAACTATATAATGTTGTATTTTGAAACGATATATTGTTAATTAAAACATTGAATTTTAGATGTTTTTACCAATAAAGCCTCTTTACTTTACAACTTTTAAACTTTCGACTTACTTATAATTTCAGTCATAAAAAAAGAGATTTTCTAAATTTAGAAAATCTCTTTTTTTGTTATCATTTATTTCTCTTGATCTACAAGAAAATACTCAAAATATAATAGCAAATGGCTGCTAAAAGTGCAGAAATAGGAATGGTTAAAATCCAAGCCCAAATCAAACTAACGGTCACTCCCCATCGCACTGCCGAGACTCTTTTAGTTAATCCAACACCAATAATAGAACCTGTTATAGTGTGAGTTGTACTTACTGGAATTTTTAAATGTTCGGTAAAATATAAGGTCAAAGCTCCTGCTGTTTCTGCCGCAACACCTTCAAAAGAAGTTACTTTTGTAATTTTAGATCCCATTGTTTTTACAATTTTCCATCCACCGCTCAATGTTCCTGCCGCAATAGCCGAATAACAAGCTAACGGAATCCATTCGGGCATAATCCCTGGAGTATCTCCATCAGGCAAGGCTACTTGCAACCAACTAGGCATTGACTCTAAAGCCACTCCCTCACTATTTACATAAACAATTACCGCTGCTGCAATAATACCCATTACTTTTTGAGAATCATTACCACCATGACCTAAACTAAATGCTGCTGAAGATAGCAATTGCATCTTTTTTAGCATCTTCTCCGATTGATGATGACTCAAACTGCTAAAAACCAAACAAAATGCACTAATTGACAAAACAATAAAACCAACTAAAAGCCATTTTATGTTATGAGGTTCAAAAGCAACACTCCAAAAATGAGATTCAAATCTTGGCTTTTCAATATCATCAATCATCATACTGCTTACAAACCAAATTGTAGCAATCATTAAAACAACTGTAAATATCTTTGGATAAATGCTTTTTCTAGCTGCATTTAATAACCAAATAGATATTAAATAAGAAGCGATTGCTCCTACTAATGGCGCCAAAAATATAAAAGCAATTATAATCATTACACCTGTAGGCAAACCACCTGGTTTCCCTGGATCATACCAGTTTACAATATTATACCAATGTCTTGTAATAGTAACCCCATCTTCAACTACGGTATAATCTGAAAAACCGTGCATGTAAATAGCATGAGCTATAGCAGCTCCAGCAAATCCACCAATTAAAGTATGAGAAGAACTCGACGGAATCCCTAACCACCAGGTTAATAAATTCCAACAAATGGCTGCAATAACACCTGCCAGAATCACGATCAAGTTGATGTCAATTGTGTGCGCTGTTTTTGCAACAGTATCTGCAACTCCAAATCCAAAAACCCAATAGGCTAAGAAATTAAAAAAAGCTGCCCAAACCACTGCTTGAAAAGGAGTTAACACTTTTGTAGCAACTACCGTTGCAATAGCATTAGCAGCATCATGAAAACCATTTATGTAATCAAAAACAAGTGCTAAAACTATAATTATTATAAGTAAAGTCATAGGTTAATTACTTCAAAAGAATAAATTAAATTTAAGAATGTTTAACCGAAATAGATTCTAAAACACTTGCTACACTTTTACATTTGTCGGTAGCCGATTCTAGAATTGATAATACTTCTTTGTATTTAATAATGTTCTTAGCGTCAGTTTCATTTTCGAAAATTTCAAAAACCGCTTTATTATAAACATTATCCGATTTGTTTTCTAACTTAGAAATTTTAGCACAAGCTGCTTTAATTTTATGTGCATTTTTAAAATCTCTCAATTCTTTTACCGCAATTTCAATATTCTGACAGGCTTCAAGATTAATTTCTGTCAATTTTCTAATGGATTTAGTAATTTTATCCACTTGATACAATCGCATAATACTTGAAGCACCGTGCAAACGATCGGCAACATTATCAATAGAAGTAACCAGTGAGTGAATGTCTTCTCTATCAAACGGAGTAATAAAATTTCTACTCAACTCTAAATTAGTCTGACGGGTAATATCTTCTCCTCTTTGTTCTAATTCATCAATTTTATGAAAAAGCACTTCTCTTTCTTTCAGCGGAAGATTTACAGCTTCGTGCAAATTAGAAGCCAACTCAATCAAATTACTAGAAGCTTCTTCAAAAAGTGGAAAGAATTTTTTATCCTTTGGTACTAAAAATTGGAAAATACTATTTATTGACATTTTTTACTTTATTTTTTAGACAGCAAAAATACTTTTTTTTATTTCATGATAAAGTCATTTTAAAAATTAATAATCCACTAATTTGTTTTTTTCATACAATCTGTGCTTTTTTAAATTATAAATTGATCCAAATAGAAAATACTTCGCAAAGCAATTAGTACAAAACCGCTATTTCTCAAAAAATAAAAGCTTTCAGTTGCTGAATCGCTAAAGATAAAAATCACACTAATTAATCTAAAAAAACGAAAGCAAAGCTGTACCTAAAACTTTTTAGGTCCTCACAGTTTTTAAAGTTTCTCATTTTGATAAATCTTTTCTGCTGTTATTTTCACAAAAAACATCTTATTTCTAAAAATTTAAAGAAGAATAGGGATAATTAAAAGCAGTAAAAACATATATTTGCTCTTTTTTTAAAATTATTCACAAAAACCAAATAAAGGTTTTTGCTTTTTATAAAAAACTGTATTTTTGGGAACTCTTATGAAAGACAACAGAACTATATATCAATCTCCGATAGCAACTCAAATTTGGGTTTCAATTTCTGTTACAACTACTACTACCCCTTAGGGGTATTTATCATTACATATAATCCTAAATTTATACATACTTTTTTATTAGAAGAAAGCTGTTGGGTGTATATAAAGTATTGCATTTTTAAAATAAAACAAACAAAATGAAAGTATTAAAATTTGGCGGAACTTCGGTAGCCAATGCAAAAAATATAAAACTAGTTCTAGATATTGTTCTCAACAAAGCTAAAAAAGACAAACTAATTGTAGTTGTTTCTGCCCTTAGCAAAGTGACGGATTTGTTGCAATTAGCCGCTTCAAAAGCTGCTTCTAACGATGAAACCTACAAAGACATTGTTGCTGAAATCGAGAAAAAACACTTAGACGCTTTAAAAGAATTAATTCCTGTAAGCGAGCAAAGCAGTTTATTGAGCCATATTAAAAGAATCATCAACCACCTGGAAACTATTTTAGACGGCTGTTTTCTTTTGGGCGAATTATCGGCTAGAACATCAGATACTATTTTAAGTTTTGGCGAATTGCTTTCCTCTTACATTATTGCAGAATCTTTAAAGCAAAATTTAAAAAACAGCAGTTACAAAGACAGCCGTGAGTTGATTAAAACCAATAACAATTACGGAAAAGCCGCTGTAAATTTTGAAGTAACCAACTTATTAACTACTGCATTTTTTAGTTCGAATGAGTCGCAGGTCGTAGTAATGCCTGGTTTTATTGCTTCTTCTTTAGACGAAATCAATACTACTTTAGGTCGCGGTGGATCAGACTATACTGCAGCTATTATGGCTGGAGCATTAAATGCTAGCGAATTAGAAATTTGGACTGACGTAAACGGAATGTTTACTGCTAACCCAAAAATTGTAAAACAAGCCCAACCTATTGCTGCCATTTCGTATCAAGAGGCAATGGAATTGTCGCATTTTGGTGCCAAAGTTTTATATCCGCCAACCATTCAGCCCGTTTTAAGAAAAAATATTCCAATTCACATTAAAAATACTTTTGAACCAGAGAATGAAGGAACTTTTATTTCTAATGTTTCTACTTCAAATGGAAATCCGGTAAGAGGAATTAGTCATATTCAACATATCAGTTTGATAACACTGGAAGGCCCGGGAATGATTGGAGTTTCTGGTTCTTCTAAAAGACTTTTCGAAGTATTATCGAATGAAAATATTAATGTAATTTTTATTACTCAGGCTTCTTCTGAGCACTCTATTTGTATTGGAATCTTGAATTCGGATGCGGAAGTTGCTGAAAACGCCATCAACAAAGCATTCGAAATCGAAATTGCTCAAAACAAAATCGATCCATGCATTGTGGAGAAAAACCTTTGTATTATTGCATTGGTTGGCGAAAACATGAAAAATCACCAAGGGCTAAGCGGAAGAATGTTTAGCACTTTGGGGAAAAACAACGTAAACATCAGAGCGATTGCTCAGGGTGCTTCGGAGCGAAATATCTCAGCAGTAATTAACGAAAGAGACGTTAAAAAAGCCTTGAACACTTTGCACGAAAACTTCTTTGAGGAAAATACAAAACAATTGAACTTGTTTGTAATGGGTGTGGGTAATGTGGGTGAAAAATTCATCGAGCAAATCCACCAACAAAAGAAATTCTTAAAAGAAAATTTAAAAATCAACGTTCGCGTGATTGCCTTATCTAATTCCAGAAAAATGCACTTTGATGACGATGCAATTGATTTGGATTCATGGCAAGCAGCGCTTGACAATGGTGAAGCGGCTAACAAAGAATTGTTTATCGAAAAAGTAGCTGCGTTAAATTTACGCAACTCTATTTTTGTAGATATTACAGCTAATGCTGATGTTGCTGCTACTTACGAGCACTTCTTGAAACAAAGTGTGGGTGTGGTAACTTGTAACAAAATTGCCTGTGCTTCGGCTTATGACAATTACAAAAACCTGAAAAAATTATCAAGACAATACAATGCGCCATTCTTGTTTGAAACGAATGTGGGTGCGGGATTACCAATTATCGACACGGTTAAAAACCTGATTGCATCTGGTGATAAAGTACACAAAATTCAAGCGGTTTTATCCGGAAGTTTAAACTTTATCTTTAACAATTTCGACAAAGACAATTCGTTCCACGATGTGGTTAAAGAAGCGGGAGTTCAAGGATTTACGGAGCCTGATCCAAAAATTGACTTAAGCGGAATTGACGTTGCTAGAAAAATCCTGATTTTAATTCGCGAAAGCGGTTACCAAATGGAAATTGAAGATATTGAAAACCAGGCTTTTTTACCAAAAGAATGTATGGATACGGCTAATAACGAGGAATTTTTCAAATCATTGATTACCTATAACAGCCATTTCGAAGGTATTTTGGCGGAAGCCATAGCAAAAGACAGTAGATTGAAATTTGTGGCTCAGTTTGAAAATGGAAAGGCAAGCGTAGGTTTGCAATTCATTCCAAAAGACCATCCATTCTACAACCTGGAAGGAAAAGACAATATTGTTTTATTCTTCACGGATCGTTACATAGACCAACCTTTATTGATAAAAGGTGCTGGTGCTGGAGCAGCGGTTACGGCTTCGGGAATTTTTGCCGATGTAATTAGAATAGGAAACGTATAATGTAGTTTAAAGTTTTTAGTTGATGGTTGATAGCTAAAATCAACCGACAACCAACAACTGACAACCAACAACATAAATTTATGAATGAAGTAAAAGTATTTTGCCCTGCAACTATTGCCAACCTTTCCTGTGGATTTGACGTTCTGGGATTGTGTTTAGACAATGTAGGAGACGAAATGATTGTTCGAAAAACGGCTGAAAAAGGCATTCGCATCACCAAAATTGAGGGTGCTAATTTGCCATTGGAAACCGAGAAAAACGTTGCAGGAGTCGCTTTATTAGCCATGCTGGAAGAAGTAGATGCCGATTTTGGTTTCGAAATCGAAATTTACAAACACATCAAAGCCGGAAGCGGTATTGGTAGTTCGGCTGCTAGTTCAGCTGGAGCTGTTTTTGCTGCTAACGAATTATTAGGTAATCCATTTACCCGAAAAGAATTAGTGAAATTTGCGATGCAAGGCGAAAAATTAGCCTCCGGAAACGCACATGCTGACAACGTTGCCCCTGCCCTTTTAGGCGGCTTTACGTTGGTTAGAAGTTCAAATCCTTTGGATATTATCAAAATTGATAGTCCTGACGAATTGTTCGCCACCGTAATTCACCCACAAATTGAATTGAAAACCTCTGATGCCCGTTCGGTATTAAAACAAACCGTTTCTCTAAAAAGCGCGATTACGCAATGGGGAAATGTAGGCGGATTAATCGCTGGATTGTACACTCAGGATTACGATTTAATCGGGCGTTCGTTGCATGACGAAATTGTAGAACCGTTGCGAAGCGTATTGATTCCTGGTTTTGATTTAATCAAACAATCGGCATTAGAAAATGGCGCTTTAGGTTCAGGAATTTCAGGTTCTGGTCCTTCAATATTTGCATTAAGCAGAGGTAAGGAAACCGCAGATAAAATTGCACAGGGCATGAGCGCCGTTTACGATACGATGAATTTACCTTATGAAATTCATGTTTGTAAAGTGAATGATACGGGGATGAGAGTGATTTAAAAATCCTCCCAACCCCTCCGAAGGAGGGGCTTCTTAACGATGCAAAATTATTAAAATTAATATTCCGGTTCTTCCTCCCTCCCCCTTTGGGGAGGGCTGGGGTGGGGATTATAAAAATAGCATAACAATGAAATACTACAGTTTAAACCATAACGCACCAAAAGTTTCTTTTCAGGAAGCCGTAATTCAAGGATTAGCATCCGATAAAGGATTGTATTTTCCGGAAAGCATTACTGCGCTTCCACAATCTTTTTTTGATACTATTGAGAACTTAAGCAATGAAGAAATTGCTTTCGAAGCCATTCAGCAATTTGTAGGTGACGAAATTCCAACTGAAACCCTAAAACAAATCATTTCAGAGACTTTATGCTTTGATTTTCCAGTAGTTCCTGTGGAGAACGGAATCTATTCTCTGGAATTATTCCACGGTCCTACAATGGCGTTTAAGGATGTTGGAGCGCGTTTTATGTCGCGTTGTCTGGGTTATTTTAACAAAGACAAAAAAGACAATACTAATACTGTTTTAGTGGCCACTTCTGGAGATACAGGAGGCGCTGTTGCCAGCGGTTTTCTGGCTGTTCAGGGTGTTGAAGTCGTTATTCTTTATCCTTCCGGAAAAGTAAGCGACATTCAGGAAAGACAGTTGACTACATTGGGACAAAACATCAAAGCACTGGAGGTGGATGGTGTTTTTGACGATTGCCAGGATATGGTTAAAAAAGCGTTTTTAGACGAAAGCTTGAAACACAAAAACCTAACTTCGGCTAACTCAATTAATATTGCACGATGGTTGCCACAAATGTTTTATTTCTTCTTTGCTTACAAAGCCTTGAAATTTCACAACAAACCTTTAGTTTTTTCTTGCCCAAGTGGGAATTTCGGAAATATTTGCGCTGGTATTATTGCTAAGAAAATGGGATTAAATATCGAACATTTTGTAGCTTCAACTAACGTAAATGATACCGTTCCAAGATTTTTAACTAACGGAATTTACGATCCAAAACCATCTATAGCAACCATTTCAAATGCAATGGACGTAGGAAATCCAAGTAACTTTATCCGTATTCAGGAAATGTACGGAAACGATTTAGCACAGTTTAAAAAAGATTTCTCTTCTTATACGTATAATGACGAAGAAACTTTAGAAGCGCTAAAAAACATCTATAAAACCGATGGTTACATTGCCGAACCACATGGAGCGGTAGGGTACTTAGGTTTGAAAAAAGAATTGGAAAATTACCCGAATGCTATTGGTGTTTTCTTAGAAACGGCACATCCTATCAAGTTTTTAGACGTAGTAGAACCGGCTTTAGGAATCAAATTACCAATTCCAACTCAAATTGAAAGTGTACTCAACAAAGATAAAGTAAGTACTAAAATCAAAACGTATGACGAAATGAAAGCCTTTTTAGGATAAACTTTCAAAAATCAATACAAACGGCTATGGAGCAATCTTTAGCCGTTTTTTTGTGGTTTGTTTTGCCTCGAATATTTTAAAATTGAAATTGATTTTTGCAATAGTCATTGCTATTGAATTGCCCACGGATTCAACGGATAAAACAGATTTTAACGGATTTTTTTTAACCCAAATCAATTGGAACGGGCTTTAGCCCGTTTACAAATTAAAGTTTCAAAAGGCTTTAGCCAAATCTTAATTTAGATTTTGGCTAAAGCCTAATTAATTCACAAAACCTAATCATCTGGCTAAAGCCAGACGCTATTGATAAAACGTTAATCTAGCTCGAAATCTTTAGATGAATAATAAAACCATCCAATAATTTGTAAGATTTATTTATATATTAGCGGAAAAAATAATACGCATAAGTTCTAACCTAAACATGCGCATAACATGCCAATTAAGGGTAAAACTATTCCAATTTATGCGAGTATAAACTAGTTAGCAGCAAGGCGACCGCACAAGAATAATTAACAACAAAATTGCAATACAAAATTATAAAATGAATATAGTATATTTTATTGGAAATGGATTTGATATTAATCTAGGAATGAAAACTCGATACTCTGATTTTTATAAACAATACAATACACAAAACTCAAAATCTGAGTTAATTAAAGAATTAAAAAATGAAATT
Organism: Flavobacterium zubiriense; assembly: GCF_041729725.1. Classification (NCBI taxonomy): domain Bacteria; kingdom Pseudomonadati; phylum Bacteroidota; class Flavobacteriia; order Flavobacteriales; family Flavobacteriaceae; genus Flavobacterium; species Flavobacterium zubiriense. Next base: position 191,727 of record NZ_JBCFQL010000004.1, read on the forward strand.
GCCGAAGGAATTATTAATTGGTCGGATCTCGAACTAGCATTTGGTAAACACACAGTAAAATTAAAAAACATAGAGGAATTTGATGAAGTTTACGAGGATATTGTTGACAATCTTGCTGACTATTTAATTAGTGAAGAAGAAAAATTTGATTTTAAAAAGGTAAATGTTGATAGTTTTTTAAAACAACTTAGTACTCCAGAAAAATTTTTAACCGCAGAAGACATCCAAGAACTTCAAGAATATAAAAATCAATGGAAAAATAATACTTGGAACATCAATATTATCACATTAAATTACACAACGACAATAGAAAAAATTTTAGGTGATAAACAAGCCAATTTTCAAATTGGAGTACATCATCAACACCAAATTATTTTTAAGAATATTTATCATATTCATGGATATACTGACAAACGAACAGTTTTAGGTGTGAATGATATATCGCAAATTGACAAAGTTGATTTCCATGAAAATGAGGAAATATTAGAAGCTTTAATAAAAACTAAGTGTAATCGTGTTCAAAGACATAAGGTAGATAAAATATGCGAAAAAAACATAAATGAAGCTCATTTAATTTGCATATTTGGCTCATCAATCGGCGATACAGACAATTATTGGTGGCAATTAATTGGAGAGCAATTGAGAAAAAACATTAAAATAATAATTTTCAGTAAAGGAGAAGATGTAAAAGAAAGATTTGCTCAGAAAGCAGTTCGAACAAAACGCTCGATAACAAATTTATTTTTAAACAAGACGAATTTACCTCAAGAAGAAAAAAATCAATTTAAAGATAATATATATGTTGGCGTAAATACAAAAATGTTTAATATTAAATCTTGATAAGCCCAGCTGATAATCGAGTAGACAGCTCCGCCCCCAACGGAACGGAGTGCGCCTCTCACACCACCGAGCCCTTCGGCTTCGCTTAGGATAAACCAAGCGGGTCACGTACTCGGCGGTTCGCAAAGTGATGGGTTAAGTTCGATGTAAACATCTGTCAAGGATTGATAGCCTTTTTGTCTTAGGCGTTTCAAAGTAATGGTGGTGCTTAAAAAAAATTAAACCTCTAACTGACAAATTCCTATACAATAACATTCAAAGGATAACTTTTGGCTTGTTAGAAATATAAAAAATCCCATTTGCTTTTTTTCATGCAAATGGGATTTCTTTATTTATAAAAACGAGTACTATTTATCTACTCCACTCGTCTATACTTGCCTTATTCATTTCAACATATTCTTTATTGCCTGCTGCTTCTGAAGCAGAAATAGACCATTTAGCCGTTTCGATTGCTCCCTTTTTATCCCCTTCTTTTGCTTGAATTAACGATTTTAATCTCAAGTAATAAAACGGAACGTCCTTAGACATTTCAACAGCTTTATCGATATAAGCTCTTCCTTTTGTAATATCACTATTAGATTGGTAATAATACTGAGCTGCTGTATAATATTCTTCTGGTGTTGGTCCAGCCAATGCTTTTTCGATGCTAGCAATTGCCAATTTTTTGGTAGGTACTTCAAATTTTAAAGACACATAAGAGTTCTCCCAAGAAATATCTAAAGTCGCTGAACTAGCGTCTAAATTATTAATTCCAATTGTGAAAGTTTCAACAGCCTTAGTTAAAGCTTCTTCTTTTACCAATGTTTTCAAAGCAACTTTAGATTCATCAAAGTCTTTTGGTATTCCCCAATTATCGGTTGCTGTGTAAAATAATACTTCCCAATTTTGAATGTTCGGAATGGTATATATGGCATATTTTCCTTTTTTCAAAGTCTTTCCACTAATCACAACATCATCACTAAAAGAGATAATTGAATTATAGTTAGCACCAGTCCTCCATAGTTGTCCAAAAGGAACTAAATTACCTAAAACCGATCGACCTTTAGCAGAAGGACGTGAATATACAATTTCAATATCAGTCAAACCCACTACTTGTTTTACAACAGCTTTTGGACTTGTTTCAGGAATCCGCACCTGAGCTTCAACAGCAAAATGAGAAACAATCAGGAATACTACAATATATAATCTTTTCATAATTCGGTATTTTTTAAATTCAAATTTACAATTTCTATGCAACTACAGCTGTTAATTATTGCATAATTTAGAATCCAAATCCTTAACACTAGCATAATTTAATTCATCAAAATGATTAACTACGCTATCTGCTAAAGACAAATCCTGATTTTTAGAATGCACGCTGTTGTAACCGATACACAAAATCCCTGCCGCTTTTGCTGCAATAATTCCATTTGTACTATCTTCGATAACAATACAATGCTCTTTTGGCGCTCGAGACAAACTTGCAGCATGTTCAAAAATAGCGGGATGCGGTTTTGATTTCGGGAAATCTTCGCCACTAACTTTATGCGTAAAATAGTGGTGCAACTCAAATCGGTTAAAAACACGATCAATCGTTACTTTCGATGCCGAAGAAGCCAAAATTAACTGTACTCCGTTTTTGTGCAAATCCACTATTAAATTTCGAACGCCTTCCAGTAATTCCAAATCTTTTTTGGTATCAAAAGCATCATTAAAAATACTGCGTTTTCTTTGAATCAAATCTTCCACTTCATTTTCCAACTGGAAAATATCTTTTAGTTTCTGAAAAATATTTCGAGTCGAATTTCCTGTAAAAGAAGTGTACAATTCCTCACTCACTTCTATATTTAATTCTTCAAATTGCTTGTAATACGCATAACGGTGTACTGGTTCTGTATCCACAATTACACCATCCATATCAAAAATTACTGTTTGTATCATTTTGTTTTTTTTTTAGTTGCTAAGTTTCTAAGAAACTAAGATTCTAAGCTTTTTTTACTTCCTAATTTTTTACTCTCAACTTCCTACTTCTCACTTTTAAGAATATAACGAATCACTGTTTCGGCAATGTATAAACCAAATAAACCTGGCATATAGCTATTGGTTCCGTAAAAAGATTTCTTAAAGTTAGATCCATCAGTCATTTTCAAACTATTGCCATCCTGAATTTCAGAGGAAAAAACGACTTTTAATTTATTGATGTTCAGCTTTTTTAATCGTTTTCTAATGGTTTTAGAAAAATAACAATTGATGGTTTTTCCAATATCAGCCACTTTTACCTTAGAAGCTTCCATCTTTCCTCCTGCTCCCATACTGGAAATAATTTTGACTCTTTGACGTTTGGCTCCCATAATCAAATTAATTTTAGGAGTAATACTGTCAATACAATCTAAAACGTAATCAAATTCAGGATCTACAATTTCGAAAGCACGCTCTGGAGAAAGAAATTCCTGTACACGAGTTAATTGCAATTCCGGATTAATATCCATCAATCGATCGCCTACAATTGTAATTTTAGGTTGACCTACGGTGGAATGCAAAGCAGGCAATTGTCTGTTAATATTGGTAATATCCACCACATCGCCATCCACAATAGTCATTTTTCCCACTCCTGCTCTTGCTAAAAATTCAGCTGCAAACGAACCTACACCGCCTAATCCTACAACAAGTATGTTTGCATTTTGTAATTTTTCTAATCCTTCTTTTCTAAATAATAACTCAGCTCGTTCGGTCCATTCAGCCATAATTAATGTGTATTCGTTTATTTTGGTAATTTATTTATTTGTAAAAACGGTATTGAAATTATTCGAAATAATTTGCTGCAATTCCGTCACAGTTATTTTTTTATATTTTGCTGCCAAGGCATATACTTCGTGAATTCCTTCTTCAATCATATCCGTTTCTAAGAAAAAAAAATCGTTAGGAGTATTGGTAAAAACAGTTTCCAATTCTGGATTCTTCAGTAAGTTTTTACCAAACGAAAGATAAAATCCATTATCTAAAAGTTGTTTTGCCAATTGTTCTTTTTTTGAAAAACCATGAATTAGAATTGGAGTCGTGATATTTAATTTATTCTTTAATTCCACTAATTCCTGAAAAGCATGTACGCAATGGATTACTACTGGTTTTTGATGTTTTTCGGCTAACAACAGTTGTTTTTCCAAAACATCCAACTGAATTTCAAAAGCAGTTTCGCTGCGTTTGTCTAAGCCACATTCGCCAATAGCCAAACATTCAGGCAATGCTGCTTTTTGTTCTAAAATTTCAAAATCACTTTCTAATCTATCCAGATTGATAAATAGCGGGTGAATTCCTATGGAATAATTGGGTAAAGTAGCATCAAATTCTTGTGGATATTGATTGACTAATTCTACTATATCTTCCTGAGAGGTATAAACGTGGGTATGTAAATTAAAGTACTGCATTAATCATGAAATTTCTTTACACCCGCACGAATAGCTACTTTTATATCGTTTTCCAAAGGTACTTTCGGGCAAGAATAACGATAATTATAAGCACAATACGGATTGTATGAAATATTAAAATCGATAACGATAATATTTCCTTTAGGAATTTTTAAATCAATGTATTTCCCACCTATATAACTTTCTTTTCCTGATGTTTCATCAAAAAAAGGTAAAAACAAATCGTCCTTGTATTCTGGATTTCTAGCCGAAACCACATCCTGATAAAGATTTAGTTTGCATTTTTTACCATTAATTTCAAAATGAGCTTCTCCATATTTTACAAAAATAGGCGTTCTGTCTGTCGAAGTTTTCATTTGGAATGGTTTCTCTTTTGGAGTTCTCACAAAACGAGCGTTAACAAAATACTTTTCGCTTATAGGATAAAAATCTAAGCCTTTAAACCCAGCTAAATCCTGAGCTTCCAGCGGACTAGTTTTCGGGTCAGCATATTCTTTATTTAGTTCTTGCTGGTATTTTTTGGCTGCAGCCAAATCAAATTTCCCCTGACAAAAGCCAAAACTACACTGAACTAAAAAAACAAATAAAAGAATAGACCTCATCTTCAAAATTTTAAGCAAAAATAGTTTAAAACTTAGAAAGGCACAAAGTCTTAAGCAGATAATATTTATCAGTAAAACCGTTTAAAAACTAAAATATTAGTTAAATAACTATAAAAATAGTTTCAAAACTAGAAATATAGTTGTAATATTGATTTAAAATTAAACAACCATGGAAAAATTAACCAATAAAGAAGAAGAGATCATGCAAATTTTATGGAAGCTCGAAAAAGCTTTTGTAAAAGAAGTCATGGCCGAAATCAAAGACGAAAAGCCGCATTACAACACGCTTTCTACCATTATTAGAAATCTGGAAGAAAAAGGATATGTTTCCTATAATGCCTTTGGAAAAACACATCAATATTTCCCAATTGTAAAAATGGAAGACTATCGAAAAAAATTCATGAATACCGCCATTGACACCTATTTTAATAGTTCTTATAAAAATATGGTTTCCTTTTTTGCCAAGGAAGAAAAAATATCTGCCGAAGAACTACGAGAAATTTTAGCCATGATTGAAAAAAAGTAATCGCTATGGAAAATGGATTTATTTACCTCATCAAAGCAAGTGGCTTAATTGGTTTATTTTATTTTGCCTACTTTTTTTTACTGCGAAAAGAAACTTTCTTTTCCGCTAATCGATGGTTTTTACTATTGGGATTGATCACTTCCAGCGTTTTACCTTTATTTTTTATTACCAAAATAATTTGGACAGAACCTAATTCAGATTCGTTTGATTGGTCAACTATTCCTGTCACAACTTCGGTAGCTCCAGAACCAAAAATCAATTGGTATTTGGTCTTAGCTTGTGTTTACTTTTCAGGAATTGCCATTTCGTTTCTCAAACTAGTTTTTGATTTTAAAAGCCTAATTCAATTACTAAAAGGAAAAACGATGCAACAGCAAGACAATTTCAAATTAATAGACATTGCCGAAAATATTGCTCCTTTCTCCTATTTCAATCATATCGTGTACAACTCTGCTTTATATTCTGCTGTCGAATTAGAAAATATTTTAGAACACGAAAAAGTACACAGTCAGCAAAAACACAGCATTGATGTGTTGATTTCGAGGTTGTTTTGTGTTATTTTTTGGTTCAATCCGTTCATTTGGTTGTATAAAAAAACTATTGCTCAAAATCTGGAATTCATTGCCGATAGCGAAGCGGCTAAAAAAATAACCGATAAAAAAGCCTATCAATTTACCTTATTAAAAATAACCACGCAGGAAAATTGTGTAGCGCTTACCAATCATTTCTATCAATCATTAATCAAAAAACGAATTATTATGTTAAACAAAAACCAATCTAAAAAAACAAATACATGGAAGTATGCTTTAGTCCTTCCAGCACTTGTTGCTTTTGTATTTTTATTCCAAATTGAAGTAGTGGCGCAGGAAAAAGAAACTCCAAAACAGGAAAAAGAAACCAAATCAGAAGCGGTTGATTTGAAATCATTTAAAGTTGATGAAGATTTAATTCCATTATCAGAAGGAAAAGAGATTTACATTAACGGCAAAAAATCGAGTCAGGAAGAACTAGATAAATTAGATCCTAAAGATATTGAATCTGTAGATGTTATTAAAAAATCCGCCAATCCAAAAATTCTAGTTACTACCAAACATTTAACAAAACCCTTAAAAATTACGGACAAAGACATTTACATAGATGGTGTAAAATCGACTAATGAAGAATTTTCAAAATTAGACAAGAACACTATTGACAAAATGGATGTTAATACTTTGGAAAATACGATTAGGATCACCACAAAAAAAGAAGAGAAGAAATTACCTAATGTAGTTTATATTGATGGTGAAAAAATAAGCCAATCCGAATTAGAAAATAATTTTGTGTTCAGAAATGTTAAAGATTCCAAGATTGTCAAAGGAGAAAAATTTGACACTCATTATATAACTACTTCTAAAAAAAGTACGTTAAAAAACAATGAAGTAAAACCACTTATCATCATGGATGGTATTGAGGCCGATTCTAATTTTAAGATAGATGAATTTCCAACAGACCAAATTGAAAACATAAATGTATTAAAAGGAAACAGTGCCACTACAAAATATGGTGAAAAAGGGAAAAATGGCGTTATAGAAATTACAACTAAAGAAAAAACAACTTTAAATAATTTCAAACCTATTAGAGGAAAAGCCGTTCAAGGGTTTCAAACATTAAAACAAGGCACTGTTAAGAATGATTGGATAGTAGGATACGGTACTAATGGAACAGGAAATACCATAAGTAAAATAATCAACGATAAAAAAATTAATTACAAAAAAGCAGTTATTGTAATTGATGGAAAACAGAGCGATTATAAAAATTTAGAAAAATTAAATCCTAAAGAAGTTGAATCAGTAATTGAAGCTGACATTAAAAACGCATCTGAAGAAGATAGAAATAAAGCGATACAATTATATGGTAAAAAAGCTCTTAACGGTTTTATCCAAGTTAATACAAAAACGAAAGAAAATAAATAATCTTAATTCTTATATAACTGTAAAAAGACTTTGTCAACTGGCAAAGTCTTTTTTGTATCTTTGAGAAAACCCAAAAGTTATGTTTAAAATTTTAGCAAAAATCAACAAACTTATTTTGCCTAGTTTTACTAAGCAAGGCCTGGATTTGGCAAAAGCCAAAAAATGGCAATTGGCTATTATTGGCTATCGTTATTTTGTTACTTCAAGAGCGTTAGACTAATAGGTCAACGCAGCAAAAATATTGTATTCTTTTATTTTTTCTCTTCCGTTTAGAAAAGTGAGTTCCATCAGGAAATTCAATTGTACAATTTCGCCCCCTAATTTTTCTATTAATTCACAAACTGCTTTGGCCGTTCCTCCTGTGGCTAACACATCATCGTGAATTAATACTTTGTCTCCTTTTTGGATCGCATCTGTATGAATTTCTAATGTATCTGTTCCGTATTCTAAGTCGTAAGATGCAGAAATGGTTTCATACGGCAATTTATTTGGTTTTCTAACGGGCACAAAACCAGCATTTAGTTCTTGTGCCAACAACATTCCGAATAAAAAACCTCTACTTTCAGCACCAACCACCTTATTTATTTTTTGTCCTTTCAATGATTCCACCAAGATTTTAAGACATTCCTGAGTTGCCTTAGCATCATTTAATAGCGGAGTTATATCTTTAAACAAAATTCCTTCTTTTGGAAAACCCTGAATATCACGGATATAATTTTCTAACTGCATTTTTTTTAGTATTTATTGAAATTTATGCTTGCAAGTTACACATTTATCCCTATATTTGCACCCGCAATCACGTTTACAAAACGACTGCAAATGGCCTTGTGGCGCAACTGAATAGCGCACTTGATTACGGCTCAAGAGGTTACTGGTTTGAATCCAGTCAAGGTCACAAAACCCCAATAGATATTGGGGTTTTTTTATGCTTTTATGTCAAAAAAATTACCAAAAGTTTTTCATAAATTTTTCAAAGCTTCAATTAATCCATCAATATCTTCTTTGGTATTATAATGACTAAAAGAAATGCGTAAACTTGGTTTGCGAACTAAGTCGTCCGAAAGAATTTCGGCTAACACATGAGAAGGTCTAATACTTCCACTCTGGCATGCACTTCCGCGAGAAACTGCTATGCCTCGCATATCCAAATGAAATAAAATCATGGCTGTTTTTTCCTCTGAGAAAGGCAATAAAACATTAATTATATTATAAAACCCATCACTCGTTCCGTTGATTTTAAAACCGGGAAAATTTTTTTCCATTTGCTCAACCAAATAGTTTTTAACAGCTGTAATATGTTCTTTTTCGGAATCTAAATTCGAATACGAAATTTCTAAAGCCTTTGCCATTCCTGCAATTTGATGTACCGCCTCAGTTCCTGCACGCAAACCTTTTTCTTGTTCGCCGCCATAAAAAAGAGGTTGCAATCCCGAATTTTTTCGAACAAAGGCAAATCCAACTCCTTTAGGTCCATGAAATTTATGAGCACTAGCTAAGACAAAATCAACAGCTGTTGCTTGTAAATCCAGTTTCATTTTCCCCATCGATTGCACGGTATCCGAATGAAATAAAGCATTATACTGCTTGCAGATTACGCCTACTCGTTCCAAATCTAAAACAGTCCCAATTTCGTTATTAACATGCATTAAACTCACTAATGTTTTTACTTCCTGAGAAAGCAAAACTGATAAATGAGTCAAATCGATGGTGCCGTTTGGCAACACATTTACATAATCTACCCGAATTGAAAATTCTTTTTGTAAAGCGGTAATAGCTAATAAAACAGCATGATGTTCTATTTTACTGCTAATGATTCGTTTGACTTTCAAATCCTGAACAGCTGAACGCAAAATCCAATTGTTTCCCTCGGTTCCTCCAGAGGTAAAAATAATTTCCTGAGCACTTACATTCAGTAGTTTGGCAATGGATTTTCTGGAAAGTTCAAGTCTATTTTTTGCATTTCGACCAAAACTATGTGTTGAAGAAGGATTTCCATAATCTTCCGTCATTATTTTAGTCATTTCTTGAATAACTTCAGGTCGGATTGCGGTAGTAGATGCGTTATCGAGGTATATTTTTTTCATTGTTGCAAAGTTATAAAATATCAATTATGAAAAGCTGAATAACATTTGTCATTTTTTGTCTATTTTTGTGAAAATTTTTAAGATGAAAAAAGCCCTAAGCCTATTGGTTATATTAGCATTATTTAATGCCTGCGATGATGGAGACTTAACTCAAGAAGACATTAGCTTTGAAGACGTTACCTTAACTCAAAATTGTAGTGCAAATAGTATTATCTACAAAATAAAAGAACAAGAAGCCTTAATACTGGAGGTTCCTAAAACTAATTTCACAACTGAACTTACTGCTGCTAATGATACTATTGAGTTAGACATTAGTACTACAGCTAATAGAGTGGTGTATCGTTTTTATAACGGAACAGTAACCTCTAACAATATTTGCGAAACTATTGCTCCAGCAACTCCTTTTATTACTGATCAATGGACGGCTACAGCTGGTAAAATACGAATTGTAACCACCGCTGATATAACTACTAATCCAACCACTAAAGCAACTACAATTACGGGATACAATCACAACATTGTGTTAAAAAATGTAACTTTTGCAAAAGCTATAGGAACACAAGTATACGAAACTTTCCCTTTTGGCAATTACAAATCCACAATTAAACCTCTATCATTTAATTTTGACCAGACATTAGAAAAATGTACCTCTTCTAATGATGTTTACAACTTCAATACAAGCGAAGCTCTAATCTTAAACATTGACCCTAGTTTAATTGCAAACGAAGCTACACCTCTTAATAGCCCTAGAACTGGACTTGTTGGAACCACCACAAATGTATTTACATACCGCTTGTTCTCAAACTTATTAACCGCTGATTATTTTTGCCAAAATACCACACCTACTACACCTGCTGTCACTCAAGAATGGAATGGCGTAACTGGAATAAATGGTGAAAACGGTATTATTGAAGTTACTACAACCACCAATGGACCAAATAGTTTTAAGCACACTATTGTTCTTAAAAAAGTGTCTTTACAAAAGGGAAATAGCAATTTTACTCTTGGAGATAGTTTTATTTATGGTGAATTATTCACCACTACTAATTAAGATAAGTAATTGGAATAAAATAATGTCGTTTTTTTTAACCACAAAAGTCATATAAGTTTTTTTTTACCTTATTCTAGTATCTTAATTAATAATAATTTAGACCATATAAGGCATTGCGGTGTTTTTATATGACAATAAATTATTCTTATTCCTATACAAAAAGTAATAAAAAAGCGCTCATTTGAAAGTTCAAAAGGAGCGCTTTTTGCATGTTTAAATGGTATTATTTTTTACTTTGTTTGATAAAAACTTCGGTTGCTCCTTGACCGTATTTTTGGTAATTGGCTTCCTGAAAATCGATATTATCATAACGTCCTAATAAGAAATCAAGTTCGGCTTTAAGTACTCCTTCTCCCACTCCATGTATAAAAACAATTTTAGGAATGCGGTTTTTAATAGCAAATTCTATATGGCGTTGTGCGGTTTCGGCCTGCAAAGTCAAAATATCATAATTAGACATTCCGTGTTTGTTTTTGACTAATTTTTCAATGTGTAAATCAAATTCAGGAACGCCTACTTCCTTTTCTTTGCGTTCTTTTACAAAACTTCTTGGTTTTGGAATTGCTTTTTCCTTTTTAATTTCCTCTATATTAATTCGTCTAATAGAATCCATTAAGTTAACAGAGTCGCTTGTTTTAACCAACTCATTTACTGCAAAATTCATTACAAAACCGTCCTCAGTTTCAATAGTAACTTCCTGACCGTTAACCGTCAACACCACTCCGTTAATCGCCTCATCGAGTACAGCAACTTTATCTCCTTTATTCAGCATCTTCTTTTTCTTTTTCTTGATTTTTACTTGGTGTTTTAGCGCTCAATTGCATCATTCCGAACATAAAAACTGCCATTGCAATTACGCCTACATAAACATTTTTATCATCTGTAGTCTGCTCATAAAAAGCAACACCAATAGCAACAAGCATTATGGGAATAACTATTTTCTTCATTTATAATGGTATCAGCCTTCAAAAGTAATAAATTTAAAATTGTGGTTTTAAGAAACGGATTTGTAATTCGACAAAATCGACTTCGAAAACGATAAAAACCATTTTTACAAAAATCAACATTATAGCGCGAAAGCGTATTGGTTCATGACCCAAGGCAAACGCACCAGTTCCAGAAATAAAAATATAGCCACCAATTACACTAAATAACACTAATTTGGATGTTATAACATTCCACAAATCTGCCAAAGGCAGATAGAAATTTGTGTAATTTATTTTAGAATCAATACTATTTGTGCTAATTCGTGTATTTCGTGGCAAAAATAAAACTCGTGCGTTTGCACTGGTTCATGAACTTTTATTCAAAATACTTCAATATATTTGTTTAAAATTAGCAACACCATTAGAATCAAGTAGTATTCTTTCTACTAACAATCCAAAAGTCATGACAAAGGATCTAATTATAAAAAATATCGACTCTTTAAAAAGTCATCTATCCATCAATTACGGAATAAAAACTAAAATTGAAAAGTTCACTGAAAAATTATTCTATACTTTATTTGACTCTAATGCTCCATTGACAGAAAGCATTGATGAACTCGAAAAATTATTTAAAGATATTTCTAAAGTAGCCTGCAAAAAACCTGAGGGTGCTTGTGACTCTATGTGGGATAGTTTCCTCGAAAAATTACCAACGGTACTTGAAAAATTGAATCAAGACGCTGCCTATATCTTAGAAAACGACCCGGCTTCCAATAGTATTGAAGAAGTATATTTAGCTTATCCTGGTTTTTATGCAATTGCTATTTATCGTCTCAGTCACGAACTCTACAATCTGGATTTAATGCTTTTTTCGAGATTAATGAGCGAATATGCACATAAAACAACGGGAACTGATATTAACGCAGGAGCTCAAATTGATTCTCCCTTTTTTATTGATCATGCCACTGGAATTGTTATTGGAGAAACTACTGTTATTGAAAAAAATGTAAAAATATACCAAGGAGTTACTCTTGGTGCTTTGAGTGTGAGCAAAGACATGAAAAACGCCAAACGACATCCTACTGTAGAAAAAAATGTTTGTATTTATGCCAATGCCACTATTCTGGGAGGTGAAACCATTATTGGTAAAGATAGTATTGTGGGAGGAAATGCCTGGGTAACCAAGTCGGTTCCGGCAAAATCGATTGTCATGAATACCACAACAACTGAAGTAAAAGTAAAAGAAATTAAATAATTATGAAGCCTCAAAAATTAGTTGACTTAATAGGAAATACTCCTCTTGTAGAAACAGTCAATTTAGTACAAAATAAAAACGTAAAACTACTTTTAAAACTAGAAGGAAATAACCCTGGCGGTAGTGTCAAAGACAGAGCTGCTTATTATATGATTAAAGGCGCACTAGATCGCGGCGAAATCAAAAAAGGAGACAAATTAATTGAAGCTACTAGTGGGAACACCGGTATTGCTTTAGCCATGATTGCACAATTACTTGGAATTGAAATCGAATTAATCCTCCCTGAAGACTCTACCAAAGAACGCACCCAAACCATGCGTGCTTATGGTGCAACAGTGATTTTGACTTCTGCCAAAGAGGGAATCATTGGCTCTAGAGATTATGCCGATAAAAAAGTAGCCGAAGGCGGTTACATCATGCTCAATCAATTTGCTAACGATGACAACTGGAAAGCACACTACAACACCACAGGGCCAGAAATATGGAACGATACCGAAGGTACTGTAACCCATTTTGTATCAGCTATGGGAACAACAGGAACTATAATGGGAACATCAACCTACTTAAAAGAAAAAAATCCTGCTATTCAAATTATCGGAGCACAACCTAGCGAAGGTTCTCAAATTCCAGGTATTCGAAAATGGCCTCAAGAGTATTTACCTAAAATTTTTAATGCTTCAAAAGTTGACCAAACCATCGATGTAACAGAACAAGAAGCACGTGAGATGACTAAACGCCTCGCCTTAGAAGAAGGTGTTTTTGCAGGCATGAGTAGTGGTGGTTCTGTTGCTGTAGCGTTAAAAATTGCCAGCCAACTCGAATCAGGTGTGATTGTAGCCATCATTTGCGACCGAGGAGATCGTTATTTATCTTCTGATTTATTTGATTAATGATTATTGAAAATTCATAAAAAAAAGGCTCGATTTAAATATAAACGAGCCTTTTTTTATTGAAAAATTAGTGCTAATCAATCCATTTTAGGAAAAACAATAGTAAAAGCAGCACCTTTATTTCTGCCCTCACTACTAGCAGTCAATGTGCCATCGTTTCTTTCTATAATTTGCTTACACAAATAAAGACCTACTCCGGTCGAGGATTCATCAAAAGTTCCTAATCGACTTTTATCAGTAAATTTGGCAAATAGTTTCTCATTGTCATCACTTTCAAAACCTATACCCTGATCGATTACTTTAATGTAAACATTTTTGTTATCAATGTAAGTTTTCAATTCTATGGCAGTAGCTGCAAAAGAAAATTTGATTGCATTGCTAACTAAATTAAAAATGACACGAGTTAATAATTCTGGATCAATTCTTAAATTAAGTATTACTACATCAAGATCCTGGATGAGTTCTATTTTTTTAACAATCAAATTTTGACTTAACTGATCCGTAACTTTTGCAATTAGCTTATCTAAATGAATTGTTTTAATCTCAAGACTGGTTTTCAATACTTCATCCTGTTCTTTTAACATTCTTATAAAATTTTCTACGTATTGAAATTGATCTTTTGAAGAATCATAAATCATTTCGGCTAATTCTTTTATTTCATTTGATGGATTGGTCTCCAGTATCATTGTAGCTAACGATCCTGGATTAGAAGCAAAAGTTCTTAAATCATGCGAAAGCAAATAAATTAAATCTTGCTTTTCGGTAATAAAATTTTCTCTTTCTAAAATAGAATCTTGAATATTGGATAATAACAAACCCGCTTCATCCGAAAAATGAAGAGGTAAATTGCTAATTTTTCGCTTTAATTTATAATCATTTAAGGTTTTTGAAGCTAATTCTATGGGTTGAATTAATTTTTTCAAAACAACCAAAGTTAACGCAGTAGCAATTAAAGTCATAAGCAATGAGAAAAGCAATAAACTGGTAGTGGAAAAATTTGTTTTTGCATAAAGCACAAAAAATAATATTCCAATTAAAGGAATGTGGATCCCAATAAAAGCTACAAAAAGAAATTTGTAGACATAATTGTTTCTTAAAAAACCAATACTGGCTAGCTTTTCGTATAAAATCATAAAAATTAATATTTGAGGTATTTTAAATGTACGAAAAAGCTTTTTTTTGAACAAAAAAATTATACCAAAACAAAAAACTTAAAGACTAACTTCAATATTATTTTTATTAGTTTTGTTTCTAAGGTTTTTCGACAATAAAAAAAGTTTATGAAAGAAAGTATTCCAATGCAAGACTGGCCGTATCTACTAAAGTACCAAAAAGAAAATGCAACACTTTCGATTCCTAAATCAGATGAAAACAGAGTAGTGTTTTTAGGTGATTCGATAACCGAATTTTGGAGTTACAAACATTCATTTTTCAATGAAAACAGAGCTTATATCAATCGAGGAATTAGCGGGCAAACCACTCCACAAATGCTGCTGCGTTTTAGAGCCGATGTAGTAGAGCTAAAACCTAAAATAGTAGTCATTCTTGCTGGAGGAAATGACATTGCAGGAAATACCGGAGTATCTGATACCAAAATGATTACCAACAACATCTTTTCGATGGTCGAATTAGCGCAAGTACATCATATTAAAGTTATTCTTTGTTCGGTTTTGCCTGCTAATTTTTTTTATTGGAAACCAAAAGAAAAACCAGCGGAACGAATTATCGAATTGAACGTTTTATTAAAAAAATATGCTATCTTGAATAAAATTCCGTTTGTGGATTATTATTCAAAAATGGTAGACGAACAAAAAGGCTTAAAATCAGAACTTTCAGAAGACCGAGTACATCCCAATACGGCGGGTTATGAAATTATGAGTCCACTAATTGAAAAAGTGATTCAACTAACAATAAATAATTTATAAAAACATACAAGATGAACTATCGTAAACTAGGAAAAACCAATTTTGAAATATCCGAAATCGCTCTTGGCACTTGGCAAGTAGGCGGAAAATGGGGATCACCATTCAATGATAAAACTGCTGATGAACTTTTAAACACAGCAATAGACAAAGGCATCAATTTTATTGACACTGCCGATGTTTACGAGAATGGTTTAAGCGAAACTGCCGTGGGAAGAGTGATTCGTTCCCGTTCAGAGCGCATATATGTTGCGACTAAATGTGGGCGTCACATCAATCCGCATGTTAATGAAGGATATCAACCTCAAGTTTTACAAAAATATGTGGAAGACAGTTTAAAACGCTTGAAATTAGAAACTATCGATTTAATTCAATTACACTGCCCTCCTACTGAAGTTTATTATCGTCCAGAAATTTTTGAACTTTTTGACAAATTAAAACAAGAAGGTAAAATTCAGAATTTAGGTGTTAGTGTCGAAAAAGTAGAAGAGGGATTGAAGGCAATTGAATTTCCAAACGTAACTTCAGTCCAAATTATCTTCAATCTTTTTAGACAACGTCCTTCGGAATTATTCTTTAAAGAAGCTCAGAAAAAAAATATCGGAATCATTGCCCGCGTTCCATTAGCCAGCGGATTGCTGACCGGAAAATTCTCCAGCAAAACTATTTTTGACAGTCAGGATCACCGATTTTTTAACCGCGAAGGAGCTGCTTTTGATAAAGGCGAAACCTTCTCGGGAATCAATTACGAATTGGGTTTAATTGCAGTAAACAAACTAAAAGAATTATTCCCTGAAGTTCAAAACTTAGCTCCTCTAGCCTTACAATGGATTTTAAGTTTTAATGAAGTAAGCTGTATTATTCCGGGTGCATCAACTGAAAGTCATGTATTGTCTAATCTTTCTACTTTAGATTTACCATTATTAACTCCTGAAAAAATTGCTGCAATGAATGCTATTTATGAGCAATACATCAAAAAAGAGGTACAGCAGTTGTGGTAATTTAAAATTTCTATCACCATATAAATTCAACATAGGCAATCATTATTGTCTGTGTTGAATTTCAATAGTCTCTTTCTAAAAAAACACATTTTAATATCTATTTTCATAATTTGGACATCCAAAACATTTGACTCCAAAATCAAATTGATAAGTTAAAGACAATTCATAAATCCCACCTGTTTTTCCCATTTTAGAAGTGGTAAAATCATGTGAAATACCAAATTTCAGCTTTTCAAATTGCACACCACCATAAAAATTAACAGAGCTAATCAAATGACTATCTTGCGACTTTCCAAAAGGATTCAAAGCAGTAGAAACTCCCAAAAAAAGCCTTGTAAACATAATAGAAGATCCTAAATCTAATCTGTTAAATTCACCTTGATTCATATAATTAGCTGAAAGCATAAACTTTGTTTCATAAGGAAAAATAAGAACATCCAAATAATCTGCTACCAAGAATTCATATCCAACACTTGCCGAAAAAAACATATTTAGTGGTAGATTTTTTTCGTCAACCAAAGAAATATTAGGTTTGTTAATGTGCTTTAAAGACAATCCAATCCAAGCTTCTTCACTATTGAATAAGATTCCCGTTGAAAAATCGAAAAAACTAAATTTATCATGAAAATTTGATGGGTCATTAGTGATTGGATTAATCGTTCCCGAATCAATATTTATTTGGTCTCCCAAAATTAAATTATTAAATCCAAAAGATTTGGTTCCAAAACCAATCTCAATTGCAGGTCTAAATGCCCATCTATCATTTAAAATTACTTTGTAAGCATAGTTAAGATTGAATTGAGTAAAATTATAACGGGTATTATTTTCCCTGTGGCTCAATATACTTCCCCCAAAACCGCTATTGATACGCTCACTCCAAGTGTTGAAAAAAGCATAATCTGTATCAATTTTTAAATCTAAATCAGGCCATTGTGAACGATGAATTATACCTGCCGAAGTAGTTTCTAAAAAACCAGAATAAGCTGGATTTAAAGTTTCTGGCACAATAAAATATTGCGTAAATATGGGATCTTGCGCTTTAGCTTTTGAGAAAAAGAAACAAATACATATTGTAAATAGTATTTTAAACTTCATTTTTATTATTTTATAAGTACAAATACCCCTTGATTTTTAATTGTTGCTCCGTAAAATGTTTTAGCGGTAACTTTAAAATAATAATTACCATTTTCAGCCTCTTTATCCTTTATTCTTCCATCCCAGCCCTTGATAGTTTCTCCTGTTTCTGAGTAAATTAATCCTCCCCAGGTATCATAAACATTAAATACAATAGTAGTTAAGCCTTTAAAAACGGGGGTAAAATAATCGTTTACACCATCATTATTAGGCGTAAAAGCTGTAGGATGAATTAAATTATATCCTTTTTTAATTTCTAATGTTACTGTATAAATTAAATCACAGCCCAAAGGATAAGTCACTCTTTGATTGACACTATAACTTCCTTCTTTTTTGAAAATATGCACTGGACTAATTTCATTAGAAAAAGAACCATCACCAAAATCCCATGAAATCGCTATAAAACCATTTGTTGCTGTATTGGTAAATTGGACAGGATCCTCAATAGAATAAAAGCCATAGGTAGTAAATCCAAAAGAATTGGTCGTATATGAAGGACTCCCTAATGATGGTAAATCTACATTGAAACTATAATTAGCGTTACAGCCTAAAGCATCCGTAACTTCAAGTACAATAGTTCCATTTTGGTTGGTCGTCATCATTTCATTATTGACACCGCTTACAACACCACTGGACCAATTTAATTGATAGGGAGGTAAGCCACCTGAAACCTGAGCTGTAAAATTTTGTTTTACCGCTCTGGTATCACAATAAATATCTGTTTTTGTGGCAACACCAATAAGAATCGGCGGTGGCCTGTTTAAAGAATACTGAGCTATTTTCACACAACCTCTAACATCGGTTACTGTTACTAAATAATTTCCAGCTGGTACATTAGTTAAATCTTCGGTTGTTGCAGCATTAGACCATGAATAAGTATAAGGGGCGGTACCTCCTGAAACTAAAAGATCTATTGCTCCGCTATTAGGATTAAAACAATCAAATGCATTAGTAACACTGGCTGAAACAACCAAAATTTGAGGTTCTTGAATTACAAATGTTCTAACAATTTGACAAGCTGTTCCATCAGAAATTGTAGCGGTATAGGTTCCTGGACCTAAATTATTCCTTGATAATCCCGAAGTACTCCCATCGTTCCAAACTAAAGTAACCGGTGCTTTTCCTCCAACTAAATTCAAAGCGATACTTCCATCGTGAGCACCAAAACAGCTAATATCTTTTTTTATTGGGTTAACCGTAAAAATTGGTACGTCAGCAATAGTAATAGTTTGTGACTTTTTACATCCTGCATTATCTGTTACCAAAATAGTGTAATCCCCAGCTGATAAATTATTCTGGTTTAAAGTCTCGGCTAGATTACTCCACGTAAATTGATATGGAGGAATTCCGCCTGAAATAGAAGTGGTAATAGAAGCATTGTTAGCACCATAACACAATATTGCTGTATTACTGTATGTAATTTTAATTTCAGTTGATTCTGAAATACTAACAGTCAGGCTTTTAGAACATGACTGATTATCAGTTACAATTACATTGTAGGTTCCTGCTATAATTCCGGATAGATTTTGATTACTACTTGTAAATCCATTAGGCCCAGTCCAAGCAAAATTATATCCCGAAACAGAAGATGTTCCTCCCGTAACATTCACGTTAATGGCTCCTGTTGCATCTCCAAAACAAATAACATTTGTTTTATTAATTAAACTTACAACTAAAAGGGGCGGTTCTATTATTATAAAAGAGGCTGTTTTAGGGCCGCAATTATTCGCATCTGTAACAGACACAACATAATTTCCTGGACCTAAATTTGAAATATCTTGTGATACAGCAAAAGCAGCTCCGTCTTTTGTCCAATTATAAGTGTAATTCCCAGTTCCTCCTGTTACGTTAATATCTACACTACCATTATTACTACCTAAACAGCTGATGTCTTTTTTATTAATCACCGCAATACCAATGTCTGTTGGTTCAGTAATAGCATAGCTCTTGAAAAAAGGACAATTCCCATTATCAGTAACTGATAAATCATAATTCCCTGGTTTCAAATTTGAAATAGTTGCTGCCGAAGAAGTGAATCCGCTAGGTCCTGACCAAGAAATACTATATGGAGAACCTGATGAAAAAGGAATTCCTCCTGTAATATTCGTCGAAATAGAAGCGGTATTAGTTCCAAAACAAGTATTGTCATTTATAACTTCATTCGCTCTAATAGCTGGATTTACAGTTACGGCTACGGTAAAACTGTTTCCAACACAAGTTCCAGAAGTTGGAGTAACAGCATAAGTAACCACCGTAGGATTGACAGATGTATTAATTAAAGTTTGGCTAATATTTGTCTGAGGAGTCGATTGTGAACCAGCCCCTGTAACGGTTCCTGCGGGACTAATGGTTGGATTTGTCCAAGTATAAGTAGTACCTACTGGAACAATATTGGTTCCCAAATTAGTTGGAGTGATTGTAAACATGACTGAGCTACAAATAGTAATACTTTCAGGAGCTATATTGGGTTTCTTATTTACAATCACAGTTGCAGGATTAGTTGTCACAACTGAACAACCACCAGACAAAGATGGAAAATTAATTACACTATAATAATACACTGTTCCAGAAGTAGCAGCTGAAGGAAGATAAGTAGCACTTGTTTTTCCTGCTAAAATAGTTCCTCCTGTATTGGAATTTGTAGTATTGGAATACCATTGATAAGTAGGTGTTCCTACGCCGTTACTCACTGTAAAAGACAAAGTAGTTGGAGTCTCTCCTACGCAAACCGTACTTGATATAGGCTGTGTTGTAATTGTTGGCACTATACTTACTTGTACTGATGCTATAGTACTCTTAACATTACAACCCGGACCAGTTTGCGACAAAACTGAATAATAATATTGAGTTCCTACAGTAGTTGTTAAAGGCAAATAAGTTGAACTCGTTGCACCTGGAATTACCGTAGCTGTGGTTGTATTGTTTGTATTATTTTTATACCATTGGTATGAAAATGTACCATTTCCTCCAGCGCCTACAACTTCAAGTTGGGTAGAAGTCCCACCCTGGCACAACACCTGATTGGCTAAAGGCTGTATTGATATTGTAGGAGTATCTAAGACAGTTACTCGAGCTACATCACTTACAATAGAACCACAACCAGTTCCACTTATACTAACCTCAACATAGTAATAATAATCCCCTGCAACGGAATAAGCGGCTGGCGTGTAATTATTAGTTGTCGCTCCTAAAATTAAAGTCCCTCCTGAATTAGAATTAGTAGTATTCAAATACCATTTATAACTTGCCGTTCCAATTCCTCCAGAAGGAGTTACCGATAAAGGAGTGGTAATTGTTGCCCCAGTACATAAAATTTGTGATGCTACTGGCTGTGATATAGTAGGCAGTGGTGTAACCGTTATTGCTACAATAGAAGAAGTCAAATTAGAACAACCTCCAGAAGTTAAAGTAACCACACTATAATAATATAAAGTACCTACCGCATTTGTAGGTGGATCAAAAGTGCTGCTCGTAGCACTGGGAATCAAAGTACTCCCTGTTGTTGAATTAGTAGCATTTGAATACCATTCATAAGTTGGTGTTGCTGTACTTCCCCCAAGCACTACTGCTAATTGAGTTGGGATACCTCCTAAACAAACAGTACTTGGCACAGGTTGTGTAGTAAAACTAGGGGCTGGATTGACATTGATTATAAAACTTACTGGAGTACCTGCACAACTACCTATTTTAGGAGTAACCACATAAGTAATTGTTCCTGACGATGAATTAGTAGTCGTAATAACTCTGGCTGGTATTGTGCTGCCACTTCCTGACGGAACAAAATCTGAAATTCCTACTGTTGCTGTAGCTGTCCAAGAAAATGTTATTGAAGCATCATCTGATGTCAGATTAATTGCTGTAGAGGATGTACCTGAACATAGTGTTTGACTTAAATCGGTATTGGTAATTGTTGGAATTTTATTAACCAAAAAAGATTGGGTTGCAGTAGCTGAAACACCGCATTCGTTGGTAACAACTAATGAAACTGTATAATTTCCTGTGGTATTATAATTGATTGTTCCAGGGTTAGCTGTACTTGCTGCAGAAGGTAAACCTCCAGGAAAACTCCAGGCATAGGTTAAAGTACTCGATGCGGGAGCGCAACTATTAATGGTTGCTGATGGATTTATCGTTGCAATCCCACAAGTATTTCCAATTGTTGCAATAGTTGCAGTAGGCGGTTTTTTTACCTCAACTGTTTGTGACGTCTCAACACTTCCACAAGAATTTGTTGCTGTTAATTTAATGGTATAAATCCCCGGCATTGTAAAATTATACGAAGCATCTTTAGAAGTTTGATTTGGAATTACTACGGCTGTTCCACAATTTGCCGAAGCATAAGTAACCGTCCAGGAATAGGTAGGAGACAAACAAGTATTTGCTTCATTAGTCGTATTGGTTGCAGCAATTGCCAATGGCATACAACCTGAAGAATTATCTAATGTAAATGAAGGTAATAAAGGTCCTTCAATACAAATACTATTTTGAGCTGGAGCTGAAATACCACAATATCCTCGAGCTACTAAACTAACGTTATAGTTCCCAGCTGCAGTATAGGCATGAATTGGATTAATTGAGGTAGATGTTGTTCCATCACCAAAATCCCATTCATAAATTACATTCTGGGTACAATTTTGACCATAACCTGTTACGGATGTATTAGTAAATGCAACATTTGTATTCAAGCAAGCCTCTGTTGGCGCAGTAAAATCAGCTTTTGGTTTTGAATAAACGGTTATGCTAGTGACAGAACTGGGTGTTTCGCCACAAGCATTTGAAATTATTAATGAGACTGTAAATTTTGAATTTGGACAATTTGTTACAGTATAAGAATGTGGAATCGGAAAATTAAGCGATGCCGAAGGATTTGAAGGATTAAAATAAATAGAACTTTCTAAATCAGTTTGGGTAAAATGTACAATAGCTGAACCATCTCCATAATTTATATCATAAACAGTTCCTAATGAATTGGCTCCCCAATTTGAAATCGTAAAATTTATAGGAGATGTTGGAGCACATAAGTTTTGTGTATTTCCCGGACTTACAAGTCCACCCGAAGGATTGGTCACATTCTTAATAACATAAGTTACCGAGTTGCTACAACCATTTGTTCCCAAAGCTGTTATTACCATATTATAAGTCCCTACTAAATTATAAGTATGAGAAGCAGGAAAAGTAGCATTTGGAGTAGCGGCAGTTCCATCTCCCCAATCTATAGAATACGAACTGATACAAATTGAAGTGGAAGCATTATCCACTTTTATGGGGAACACAGGATTAATAGCTGCATTCGAACAATTATTAAATAAGTCTAAAGCAAAAGGATTATTGGCATCTTTAAAACTGATATCGGGTTTTTGTTTTACATTAATTGTTTTAGTTTTTGTGGCAATACAACCATTTACGGTAACTGTCAACACTACTGTAAATGTTGAAATACCACATCCTAAAGCTGTAAATTGATGAGTTGGATTTGGCAAACTTGACAAAGCCGTTCCATCGCCAAAATCCCAGGAATAAGTTATAGTTCCAGCTGCTGAAACGGATGAATTAAATTGTATTGCTGTCTCTGAGCATGTCGCCTCATTGTTAAATGTAAAATCAGCTGTGGTTGGAGAGCCTACAGTTACAATTGCTGTACTTGATTGTATTATTTCAACACCGGGAGTTGTTGTATCATGAACACTCACTAAGCTGTAATCAAAAGTCCCTGTAGTTGCAGTATCAACTGATAGCGTTACCGAATCATTTGTGCCCAAAGTAACAATTGTTTGAGGTACACCACCATTCAATGTATAAGTAAAAGCATAGGGTGCTGTTCCTCCAAAACCCTTAAAAGTAATTATAGGACTTGCTGCATCTTGACAAACTGTTGTAGTACCTGTAATAGTTGCAGTTAATGAAACTAAATTAGAAGTTTTTTTATATTCTATATTATGATAAGAATTTAAACATGATACTTTATTTTCAGCATTTAATTTGTTAATCGGAGTTACTAAAACTAAAAATAAAATAATCGTAAAAAGGTGCTTCATGGTGCATACTCTTAAATTTCTGGGGAAGTATTTAAGTTTGTGAATATACTCGAATCCCTTCCTACTGACGATTATTACCGTTTAAAAGCATTTATTTAACCATTTATACAGAAAATTACTGTCGAAAACCAATATTTTATTTTCTAAAAAAAACGAATCAAACAAGTCTATCAATAGTTAAAAAAATATAACAATATGTTGTTTTACAATATTACTTTTTTAAACAAATCCTTAATTAAATCCAGCTCTTTCTCGCAAACTGTATTTTTTCTACTAGCAAAATTAAGTGTGTCTATTTTAGCTTATTGCTTGATTTCTTCAAACACAAATTCGGGATGAGAATAATCAATTGGTTCTGTTTTTAAGAAAAAAGGAATTCCCATATAAATGGAAATAATACCTTTACCTAACAGCCATTTATCCTCTCGTTTCAGCATCGCCACTGGATACCTTTTTAATACTCCTCCGCCGTAAGAACTGTAATAAAAACTTCCTTTAAGTGTATCGCCAGAAATAATTCCCCGAATCTCGCCCGAATCTTTTCTGGATCCACCATACATTATCTCATATTGTCCAAAAAACCGATTATCCTCTAGTTTTGAATATCGAAGTAAAGCGGTGTCTTTATCATTTACAGCGCGATACAAAAACTGAATTCCTTTTTCATTATTTTTTTCGCAACTAAAAATAATGGTACACAAGACAATTAAGACATTAACTAACAGCACTCTATTTTTAGAAACTACATTCATTTTTTAAGACTTTCAGAGCAAAGATAAAGCAGCATTTTAATTTATGACAATTCCGTTTATCAAAACATTAAATAAAAAGAATTATTTCGGCTTATAGATGTATTTAATAAACATACTAAAACCATATTTTGTTTATTTTAATGGAAGTGGAAACGAGGTTTTTTAAAAATATTTTCCAATTTGAATTCATAAACGACAACAAACACTTATTTTTGCGCCATGGGTAGAAAAAATACAGACAAAGTTGTCTTTCATCAGATAAAAGTCCTTGATGCAGGTGCAAAAGGCGTTTCGGTAGCAAAGGCTCCCGATGGAAAAGTAGTGTTTATTCCAAATGTGGTTCCGGGTGATGTGGTTGATGTGCAAACTTTCAAAAAACGCAAGGCATATTACGAAGGAAAAGCAGTGAAATTTCACGAATTTTCAGAGCATCGTGTGGATCCTATTTGCGATCATTTTGGAGTTTGTGGCGGTTGCAAATGGCAAAACATGAACTACGACCAACAGTTGTTTTACAAACAAAATGAGGTGAAAAATCACTTGCAACGCATTGGAAAAGTTGAACTTCCTGAATTCGAGCCCATTTTAGGTTCGGAGAAAAAGTTTTTCTACAGAAATAAAATGGAATTTTCGTTCTCTAACAGCCGTTGGTTAACTGAAGCCGAAATAGATAGTACCGAAGATTTAGGAAACAGAAATGCACTTGGTTTTCATATTCCAAAAATGTGGGACAAAATACTGGATATCCAAAAATGTCATTTACAAGAAGATCCTTCAAACGCCATTAGAAATGAAGTTCGTGATTTTGCTAACGCCAATAACTTAACTTTTTTCAATCCAAGAGAACATTCTGGTTTGCTAAGAACTTTAATGTTGCGTACCGCTTCCACTGGCGAAATCATGCTTTTGATTCAATTTTTCGAAAATGACAAAGCCAACAGAGAAATGTTGCTAGACCATCTTTATGCCAAATTCCCGCAAATTACTTCGTTACAATATGTGGTGAACAATAAGGCAAATGATACACTTTACGACCAGGACATCAAATTGTACAAAGGACGTGATTACATCCTGGAAGAAATGGAAGGTTTGAAATTTAGTATTAATGCCAAATCTTTTTACCAAACCAACTCCGATCAAGCTTACGAATTATACAAAATAACGAGAGATTTTGCTGGATTAACAGGAAATGAAATTGTTTATGATTTATATACCGGAACTGGAACCATTGCACAATTTGTTTCTAAAAAGGCAAAAAAAGTAATTGGTGTCGAAAGTGTTCCAGATGCTATTAAAGACGCTAAGGCCAATGCCGAACGCAATAACATTAACAATTGTGAGTTCTTTGTAGGAGACATGAAAGTCGTTTTCAACGACGCTTTTATTGCACAACACGGACAACCTGACGTAATTATCACTGATCCACCACGCGACGGAATGCACAAAGACGTAATTGAACAAATTATGAAAATTGCTCCTGAAAAAGTAGTATATGTGAGTTGTAATTCGGCTACACAAGCCCGTGATTTGGCTTTAATGGACGAAAAATACAAAGTAACTAAAGTACGTCCTGTAGATATGTTTCCGCAAACGCATCACGTGGAAAATGTAGTGTTGCTGGAGAGAAGATAGCAATTAGTACTTAGTTCCTAGTCCTTAGTTTTTTTTTATAAATACACTAAGGACTAGGGACTAATAACTAGGGACTAAAGACTAAAAAATATGAAAAAAACAATACTGCTCTTATTGATTTTCTGTTTCTCTTTCTCCAGTTGTGAGAAAGACGATATTTGTGATGCTAATACCGTCACTACACCTCGACTGGTGATTACATTTTATGATTTCAATAATTCTTCGGTAGAAAAAAATGTAACTAACCTAACTATTATTGGTGAGGGAATGGAAGAAGCGGTAATGTTTAGCGGAAGGACTTTAATAAACGGGAGTACCGTTTCTATCCCTTTAAAGGTAGATGCAAAAACAACTACTTTTCGTTTTATCTTAAATTTTGGAAGTACAAATGTAGCCGCTTTGCCTAACGAAGACATTATCCAATTTAATTATGAGACCCAAAATATTTTTGTGTCTCGTGCCTGCGGATTCAAAACGAATTATACCTTAAATCCAGATTCTTCAAATACAGCTCCTCCTTTTGTTCACACTGATGGAGCGACAGCTGACTTAAAATGGATGCAATATGTTGCCGTTAAAAACAGTATTATAGCTAACGAAAATGAAACACATCTTGAAATATATTTTTAGTAGCTTACTCCTTTTGTCATTGCTTTTTGCAAATGCTCAAGATACACAAGCTCCAGTAAAAAAACCAAAGGACAGCATTACAACTAGTATTGTTGCTGAAAAAGCAGTCGTGGCTACCCAAACAAAAACAGATTCTATTGCTACGCCAATAAAAACGAATCGTTATGGGGTGCGTGTGGGAGTTGATTTGTTTAAATTAAGTCGTAGTTTTTATGATAAAAACTATAAAGGATTGGAATTAGTAGGTGATTATCGATTGGATAAAAAACGCTATGCAGCCGTAGAAGTAGGAAACGAAAATAAAACTACTGATGATGCCCGATTAAATTTCACCACAAAAGGTTCTTATATAAAAGTAGGGTTTGATTATAACGGTTACGAAAACTGGCTTGATATGGAAAATATTATTTCGATAGGGTTGCGTTACGGTTTTAGTACTTTTAATCAAGAATTGAATAACTACAAAATTTACAATCCCAACCAATATTTTGGAGAAACACCGTCTTTAGCTTCTGGACAAAAATACAACGGTCTTACAGCAAGCTGGATTGAAGTTGTAGCAGGAATGAAAGCCAAAGTATTCAATAATGTCTTTATGGGATTCAGTCTTCGATTCAATAGATTAATTACCAACAAACAACCCAATAATTTCGAAAACTTATACATACCGGGTTTCAATAGAACGTATAATGGTGATTTTGGTGTTGGTTTTAACTACACCGTAACCTATTTTGTTCCTATTTTCAAAAAGAAAGTCCTTCCTAAAGAAACTAAAAAAACAGAGAAAAAGTAAGCCGTTTTCAAAATGCAGAACGCAGATTAATATCAACAAAAAACCGCAAATTCATTTATTAAATCAATGAATTTGCGGTTTTTTATTTCTAAATTCTGCTAACTAATTACTGTTTCCTGAACACTAGATTTACCCTATTTCTTTCACATTTTTAGAAAAAACCCACTTCATGTATAATTTTTCTCCGTCATTGGTCTTCACCGCCTGAAATTTTGGACCTATAAATGTTGCTAAAACAAAAGCTACAAATGGAACCCAAAAACCAGACAATTCAGTATAACGTTGTACTAAAAAACGAAATAAAATAAATAAACTGGCAAAGATTCCCAGTTGATATAAAAATGCTCTTAATTGTAGTTTTGTCATTTTTTTTAAAGTTGCTAAGGTTCTGAGATTCTAAGTTACTGAGAATTTAATCTTAGCTACTTAATTTTATCGAACCCTAAATTATTATTTTTAATTATATATTTTTCTTAGGAACTTAGTAACTTAGTCACTTAGACTTGAAACTTGGTTCTCTTACTTCCTTCGTACATTTCGTATTTTACCAAACGAGCTTCAAGTCCAGCGTTGAATAATTTGATTTTTCTTGATGGTCGTAAACCTACAAACTTTAAAGCTTCTAAATTTCCTGTAATAAACCAGGCATTCGTTCCTGGATAACTTTTCTTTAACGTATCGCCAATATTTTTATAGAATTCTTCCATGTGAATATCCAAACGCTCATCATAAGGTGGATTAAAAACAATGTGCAGTTTTCCTTCCGAAGTTTTTTCGCTATCAAAGAAATTGTCTTCGGTAATAGTTACATATTCCTCTAAATTAGCATTCCTGATATTGTCTTTGGCTTTACTAACTGCACTCGGCGCTTTGTCATAGCCTTTTATCGTATGATGAAACTCACGTACTTTGCCTAATAAACTATCGCTGATTTTGTCAAACAAATCATTATCCCAGTCTTTCCATTTTTCGAAAGCAAATTCCTTACGGTTGATGTTTGCTGGAATATTACAAGCAATCATTGCTGCTTCGGCAAGAAAAGTTCCTGAACCACACATAGGATCTAAGAAATCCGTTTGTCCGTCCCAACCTGAAAGCAACAGAATTCCTGCAGCCAAAACTTCGTTTATAGGTGCAATATTAGTAGCAGTTCTATAACCACGCTGGTTCAGCGCATTTCCTGAAGTATCTAATGCAACCGAAACTTGGTCTTTATCAATATGAATGTTAATTCGTAAATCAGGATGTACTTTATCCACACTTGGACGTTGTCCTGTTCTTTCTCTAAATTGATCCACAATGGCATCTTTACATTTTTGAGAAACAAACTCAGTATGATTAAAATATTCCGAATGCACCGTAGCATCAATCACAAAAGTTTGATTGGCATTGATAAACTTAGACCAGTTTACACCAAAAACCCCTTTGTACAAGGCTTGATCATTATTCGCTCTAAAAGAATAAATCGGTTTTAAGATTTTCAATGCAGTACGCAAAGACAAATTGGCTTTGTACATAAACCCTTTATCGCCTTTAAAACTCACCATTCTCACTCCTTGCTCTACGTCCTGTGCTCCTAAATTTTTCAATTCGGTTGCTAATATTTCTTCAAAACCAAAAAAGGTTTTGGCTATCATCTTAAAATTTTCTTCCATTTCTCTTTTAAATTCCAATAATTAAATTGCTTTACCTATTCTCTGCCGCTCGAGTCCAAATTCTAAACAGTCTGAAATAGTATATTTCCGCAAAAATACACTAAATTTGCGGGATAGAATTAATTGAAAAGAATAAATGTCCGAAGCATCAAAAACAACTCATACAAATCAAGACCAGCAAAATGAAACTTGGTTCAGCTCTTGGTTTGACACTCCCTATTATCACATTCTCTACAAAGAAAGAAATGACAAAGAAGCACAGCTTTTCATGGATAATTTAACCCATTATTTAAATCTTCCTGAAAAAGCTAAAGTATTGGATTTAGCCTGTGGCAAAGGACGTCACGCTATTTATTTGAACCAATTAGGATTTGATGTCATTGGTGCTGATTTATCAGAAAACAGCATTGCCGAAGCCAATAAAAATGCGAATGAAAGCTTGCATTTTAAAGTACACGACATGCGTGAAGTTTTCGAAGAAAAGTACGATGCCATTTTTAATTTGTTTACCAGTTTTGGTTATTTCGAAAATGACGATGACAATTTAACTACTTTAAAAGCCATCAAAAACAGTTTATCTGACTATGGTTTTGCCGTAATTGATTTTATGAATGTCAATCAGGTAATTGAAACATTAGTTCCAGAAGAAGTAAAAACCGTAGACGGAATCGATTTTCACCTGAAACGCTATGTTGCCGACGGTCATATTTTTAAAGAAATTGATTTTGAAGACCAAGGACAAAAATTCCATTTTACCGAAAAAGTAAAAGCCCTGACCTTACAAGATTTCGAATACATGATGGAAGAAGCAGGTATTTATCTATTGGACATTTTTGGAGATTATAAGCTGAAAAAATTCCACAAAACCGAAAGCGAACGACTCATCCTTATTTTTAAATAATGAATTACCTTTTACCATTACTTTCTGTACTTTTAGGGTATATTATTGCATTGGTTTTAAAACCAAAAAACAAAAGCAATCTAAAGCTACTATTGGCTTTTAGTGGTTCTTTTTTGCTTTCTTTGACGGTAATGCACTTATTACCTGAAGTCTATGAAATTCATGAACACGTTATTGGTGGAAGTAACGATTACAATGCGGGAATCTTTATCATGCTGGGGATTTTGTTCCAAATCATCTTAGAATTTTTCTCTAAAGGTGCCGAACACGGTCACGTTCACGGACATCCTAATATGTCTCATATTCCGTGGTTGTTGTTTATCAGTCTTTGTATTCATGCCTTTTTGGAAGGATTTCCCGTGGGACACAATCACGATAATTTAGCGCTGGGAATTGCGATTCATCACCTTCCTATTGCCATTATTTTGACTACTTTTTTCATTAATTCCCATCTAAACAAGAAAGCTATTTTTGCCTTCATGCTTACTTTTGCTTTGATGACACCGCTAGGAACATTCGCCTCTGATTATCTTACAGTATTAAATGAATACCATAACGAAATTACAGCAATCGTAATCGGAATATTATTTCATATTTCTTCAACTATTATTTTCGAAAGTAGCGAAGGACACAAATTTAATATTGCCAAAGTTTCGATGATTGTTTTAGGAATTGTCTTGGCTTATTTTTTGTAAATTTTAGTTTTCAAAAAAGCCATATAATCGAATAACCCTCAAAAAACAAACATTTAGAAAAACAAATCTTGACATTCATTAAAATCGTATTTTAGAGGTTTTAAATTAGATATTGGAGAAAAAGTATTATGCAAGAAATTCAAAATTTAGTAACCGTAATAAGCGAAACCCAAACTTATTTTAGGCAACAAGCCCAAAAACAGGTCAATATTGGGCTTACGTTGCGCAACTGGTTTTTTGGTTTTTATATTGTAGAATACGAACAAAAAGGCAAAGACAGAGCGGTTTATGGAGAGAATTGATACAAAGAAATTGCCAATAGATGCAAGCACATAAAAGGAATCTCTGAACGGAATATTTATTTGTTTGCAAAGTTTTATAAAATGTATCCAGAAATTCAACAGTCAGTGACTGTTGAATTCTATATAAATGATTTTCAACAAAATACAATTTTGCAGTCAGTGACTGCAAAATTGATAGGAGACGAAAATCAAGTATTAAAACACATATGCTAATCAAATTTATTTTTTTATTAAAATTATAAAAAAAAATATTATTTATACTTGAATTGAAACGAGAAGAAAAAACCGTTGAAACTTACTTTAAATCAATTGGTTTCCAAAACATTGTCTTTGAACCAAAAGGTAACCGTACACCTGACTTTGTAATTGATGAAAAAATTGCAATTGAGGTTAGAAGATTAAACCAGTTCTATAATGGAATACCCATAGAGAAAGTAAAACACAATTTACTCCCTAAAATCATTAGTCAGATTGAAGCTTTTAAAAAAGAAAGCTACTCTAAATCTGCATTTGTTGGAATAAGATATACTCGACCTATAAACTACAATAAGAAAATTAAAGATTTAATAAATGCTATTCTGGAAAACCATTCTTCAATAATGGAAACATCTAAGAAATACAAAATAAATGACAATCTTGAATTAGAAATTTTCCCTTCTGATAAAAAACTTGACACTCAATATCATTTTGGTTCTTCAATAGATTTCAATGAAGGAGGATTTGTTTTAGCAAATATTTACAACAGCTTAAAAATTATTATACCTGAAAAATCAAAACAAATAGAAAATTATAAATCTGAATATAAAACTTGGTGGCTTGCTCTAGTTGACAATATAGGAAACGGATTGAGTCAAACTGAATTTAGTCAATTAAGAGAAATCATTGATTTTAATTTATATTTTGATAAAGTATTCATAATTTCTAATTTAAATCCAATAAATGGTGGAGAAATATAAACAAGCTACTATACTTTTCAAAAACTTAGTACCTTTGAAACTTTGCAACTCAGAAACTCAAACAAAATGACCTTCACTAAAACTACCGAACAATCCTCAAAATACGAGCATTTAGAAAAAATGTCAGTTGCTGACTTGCTTTCGAATATCAATAACGAGGACAAAACCGTTCCACTTGCTGTTGAAAAAGCCTTGCCACAAATTGAAAATTTAGTAACTCAAATTGTTGCTAAAATGAAACTGGGAGGACGTTTATTTTACATAGGCGCTGGAACTTCAGGTCGTTTAGGTGTGGTGGATGCTTCTGAATGTCCGCCAACTTTTGGGGTTTCATTTGATTTGGTTGTGGGAATTATTGCTGGTGGCGATAAAGCCATTCGTAAAGCGGTAGAAAACGCCGAAGACAATGCAACGCAAGCCTGGATTGATTTACAGGAATTCAACATCAACAAGAATGATGTAGTCATTGGAATAGCAGCTTCGGGAACAACGCCTTATGTTATTGGTGGTTTAGAAATTTGCAATAAAAATAATATTATTACAGGAAGTATTTCTTGCAATGCGGGAAGTCCGCTTTCGCAAACGGCACAATTCCCCATCGATGTGGTGGTAGGTCCTGAATTTATTACCGGAAGTTCGAGAATGAAAGCAGGAACGGCTCAAAAGTTGGTTTTGAATATGATTTCGACTGCCACTATGATACAATTAGGAAAAGTTAAAGGCAACAAAATGGTCGATATGCAATTGAGTAACAACAAACTTGTGGATCGCGGAACTAAAATGATTATGGGTGAAATTCCTGTAAGCTACGAAGAAGCCGCTCAATTGTTGAAAGAGCATGGAAGCGTACGCAAAGCAGTTGATTTCTTTAATGCAAAGAAGTTATAAGTTAGGTGTTATACGTTGTTAACAAGCACTCCCATAACCCATAACTCATAACCCATAACTCATAACCCATAACTCATAACCCATAACTCATATCCCAATAATTCATAACCTTTTCAAAATGGCAACAAACAAAGAATTATTATCTAAAGGAGTTCGGTATTTATCTGGTGCTTTGCCTTTGCTTTTTATCGGGCCATCCTTGATTTACAATGCTTTTATGAACCAAGAAAATGTATGGCATTACCTTGTTCTAGGTATTGGAATCATTGCTTGTTTAGCATCGATGTACTTGATTTTTTTAGGATTGAAAACAATGATGAAAGCCTTATTTAACGATTAATTTGTATATTTACTAAAAATTAGATTATGGATATTCAAGCTGAAATAAATTGGATACATCAAGAAATTGACAAGGTAAAAGATCCTACTTTTGTTGAAAAATTAAAACGCCTTTTACTTACTACAAACTCTTCTCATGAAGCTACCACTATTGATTACAATATCGATATTGAAAAAGCATTAGAAAGTATTAAGAAAGGACATTTTCATACTGAAGATGAAGCAAGAGAAATTTCAAAAAAATGGGGAAGAAAATAATTTGGTCTTCCAATGCTTTAGAACAACTGGAAGACATTCATTTTTATATTCTTTTTGAAAGCAAATCCATTCATATTGCAGACAAAGTAATTGATGAAATTTTTGAAAGTACCAAAATTCTTAAAACTAAACCAGAAATCTACAAACTCGATACTAAGAAAGATAACAATGATGGAAGTTTTAGAACTTACTTTATTTATGACTATATGATTTCATACCGAATTACTCCAAATAATATTCAAATTCTGCGAGTTAGACATACCTCAAGAAAACCCAAAACCTTTTAATGGAAGATTTAATTCATATCCAGAAAACATTTGATAAAGTAGTTTTTATCGACAAAAAAGTAAGTAATAGAGAATTTGAAGATTGCGTTTTTAAAAACTGTGATTTTTCCAATAGTGATTTTTCGAATAATACATTTATGGATTGTGAATTCATCAATTGCAATCTTTCGATGACAACGCTGGGCGGAACTAGTTTAAAAACCGTGCATTTTTCGAATTGTAAACTACTGGGAATTCATTTTAACAACTGTGCCGATTTTATGTTTGCCGTAAGTTTTAATGATTGCATCTTAGATTATGCTTCTTTTTCGAATAAAAAAATGCCCAAAACAAAGTTCAATTCCTGTTCGATGAAAGAAGTGACTTTCATTGGAACAAATCTTTCTAGTTCGGTTTTTGATAACTGTAATTTAGACAATGCCATTTTTAATGATACGCAATTGAAAGAAGTGAATTTCCTGACGGCTTATAATTATAAAATTGATCCTGAATTCAACCCAATGCGAAAAGCTAAATTTTCGATGCAGGGAATTCCGGGACTTCTAGACAAATTCGATATTAAAATTCAATAGAAATGAAAAAACTAATTCTACTGCCCTTACTTCTTATTTTAGCTTCTTGCTACAATGCCGAACACAATTGCAAAGATTTCAAAACTGGGAAATTCAAATTTGAACACGAAGTAGACGGCGTAAAAAAAGTAACGCTCTTTGAACGCAATGACAGTATCGAAATTGAAACATTCGACGGAAAAACGGATACTGCTTCGGTGCGCTGGCTAAACGATTGCGAATATGTGTTAAAGAAATTGCATCCAAAGAATAGGGCTGAAGAAAAATCAATTGGTATGAAAATATTGAGTACCTCAGGAAATTCATATACCTTTGAATTTGGTATCATTGGTTCTGACCAAAAACAAAAAGGAACTGTAACAAAAATTGGTGAATTGTAAATTCTACTTATTCTTTAATTCTTAACTTAATACTATGGAAGTATTTTTAAACGCTGATGCCTGGATTGCGCTGTTAACACTAACATTTCTAGAAATCGTACTCGGAATCGATAATATCATTTTTATATCGATAGCAACGGGTAAACTACCTGAAGAAAGCCGAAAAAAAGCCACTAAAATTGGTATGTTCTTAGCGATGTTTATGCGTATTGCTCTTCTTTTGGGGATATCGTACCTAATTGCAATGAAAGAACCTTGGTTTACCATCGATTTTAGTTGGATAAACGCTCAAGTTTCGGGACAAAGCATCATTCTTTTATTGGGTGGATTATTCTTAATCTATAAAAGCACCACCGAAATTAGAGAAAAAGTAGATCATAAAGGAGAAGAAGAAAAAGAAGTAAGAAAAACTGCTGCAAAATCATTCAGTAGTGTAATCATACAAATTATCCTGATTGACTTAGTTTTCTCATTCGATAGTATTTTAACTGCAGTGGGGATGACTAATGGTGTTGCTGGGGCTATTTACATTATGATAACAGCTGTGGTGATTTCAATTATCATTATGATGCAATTTGCTGTTCCAGTAGGAACATTTGTAAACAAACATCCTTCTATTCAAATTTTAGGTTTATCATTCTTAATTTTAATTGGTTTGATGCTAATTACCGAAAGTGCTCACCTATCTAATGCTTTGATTTTTGGCAGTCATGTTACTCCTCTTCCAAAAGGGTATTTGTATTTTGCTATATCTTTTTCTCTTATGGTAGAAGTTTTGAATATGAAAATGTCAAAAAAGAAATAAATCCAACAAATTTTACTATCAAGAAGCTCCTTAAAGGGAGCTTTTTTTGATTATAAAACATAAAAATTAATACATTAGCATACGATATAAAAATCAGTACAAATTTTTATTTTCAATAATACAACTAAACCATAGCCATAAAATAAACTTTAATGAAAAATACCATTTCGCAAAGAGTAGCCGATTTTTTAAAAAATTTCCCTCCTTTTAGTTTTCTAGACCAACATGATATTGAAGTGCTTTCGGAGCAAGTTTCCATAATATACAAAGACAAAGGAGTTGTTATTTTTACTGAAAATGAAGAAACTCACGATTCCTTTTATGTGGTGCATAAAGGTGCAATAGAACTCCGTAAAAAAGAGCATAATGATATTCTGGATATGTGTGATGAAGGTGATATTTTTGGTTTACGACCATTAATTGCACACGAAAATTACAAAATGGAAGCCATCACGCATGAAGAAACCATTTTATATGCCATTCCAATTGCTGTTTTTAAACCGTATGCCATAAAAAACCCTGATGTTGGGAGTTTCATTATAGATAGTTTTGCTTCAAACACACAGAATCCTTTTTCTAAAAGTCATAGCGATAAATTATATGGAGACGTTTTTAATGGA
Organism: Flavobacterium zubiriense; assembly: GCF_041729725.1. Classification (NCBI taxonomy): domain Bacteria; kingdom Pseudomonadati; phylum Bacteroidota; class Flavobacteriia; order Flavobacteriales; family Flavobacteriaceae; genus Flavobacterium; species Flavobacterium zubiriense. Next base: position 227,814 of record NZ_JBCFQL010000004.1, read on the forward strand.
GAAAATATTGGAGAAGTGATCGACACTGATAATAAAATTCTCGACTTACAACCTATTAAATATTCTAAAAAGATAATTACTTGTTCGCGTGCAGCAACTGCTAAAGAAATTGCAGTAACAATGACTAAAAAGAATATTGGCGCCATGCTTGTGGTTGAAGATATGCTGCCAATAGGAATTATTACCGACAAAGATTTAAGGAATAAAATTGTAACCGGAGAATATTCTATCAACACTACGGCTGATGTAATTATGAATTCGCCCGTAATTACCTATTCTAAAAAAATGACGATTACGCAAGCACAAATGGCAATGATGAAAAGCAACATCAGCCATTTATGTCTTACTAAAGATGGAACAGCCAATACAAAAGCAGTAGGAATTCTATCCAAACACGATTTGATGGTAGCCTTAGGAAACAATCCTGCGGTACTGATAAAAGCTTTAAAAAGGGTTAAAAAAGTCAAAGCAATCAAACCAATTCGAGCCAAAATAATGCAACTCTTACAAGGCTATTTAGATCAAAATATACCGATAACACTAACATCTAAAATTATTACCGAATTGAACGATGCTTGCATCAAAAGAGTCATAGAATTGTCATTGACTAAAATGAGAACTCCTCCACCAGTTCGATTTTCCTGGCTCGCATTAGGAAGCCAAGGCCGTAGTGAACAATTATTACACACCGATCAAGACAATGCGTTAATATATGAAGATGTTCCGGAAATATTACAAGAAAAAACTAACAAGTATTTTCTAGAATTAGCAGCAATAGTCAATAAAGGACTTTTTGAAATTGGTTACGAATATTGTCCTGCCGAAATGATGGCATCCAACCCAAAATGGTGTTTGAGTTTAAACCAATGGAAAGAATTAGTTCACGACTGGATTAGCAAACCAGGAAAAGACGAAGTGTTACTATCTTTTATCTTTTTTGATTATAGTTTGTCTTATGGAGACCGAGAATTAGCAAATGAACTAGCTGATTTTATTTTTAGCGATATTGATGCTAATCCCATTTTCTATGTTCATTTGGTTAGTGGTGCTTTGCAAAGTCCATCGCCAACAGGTTTTTTTAGACAATTTCTAGTCGAACAAGATGGCGCTCACAAAGACTTCTTTGACATTAAAAGACGCGCTTTAATGCCATTAGCCGATGCGGCACGAGTATTAATCTTATCACATTCGGTTAAAGGAATAAGTAATACTCCCGAACGATTTGAAAAACTAGCCGAACTCGAGCCTCAAAATAAAGAATTGTATTTATCTTGTGCTTATTCATACAAAACATTATTGAAATTCCGAACCAAACAAGGTCTTTTACATCATGATTCAGGACAATTTATTGAATTAGAAGCCCTTTCGAAACTGGAAAAAGTAAAACTGAAAGGCGCTTTTAAAACTATAAAAGAATTACAAGAAGTTATTTCGATGCGTTTTAATCCTGGAAAAATTACAATATAATGACACTTAAAGAAAAAATTATTGAGTCGCTACAAATTTTAGGCATTCTTAAGGAACCTATTGACGAAAAATTAAATCGACCTATTGAATCGGAACGTTTTGTTGTTTTAGATACTGAAACCACTGGTTTTGATTATGAAAATGATAGAATTCTGTGTATTGGCGCCATTACTTTACAAAACGGAATCATCAATTTACAAAATGCTTTTGAACATTATATGGATCAGGAACATTTTGATAAATCCAGCGTACAAATTCATGGTATTATTAGAAGTGATGTTTTGGATCACAAATCGGAACTTCAGGTATTGCAAATGTTTTTAGATTATTTAGGCGATTCGATTATTGTTGCTCATCATACAAAATTTGACATGACAATGATTAATAATGCTTTGGTTAGAAATGGATTGGCTAAAATTACAAACCGAACTTTAGACACAGCCAGCTTGTACAAAAAAACATTAATTAAGTCAAACTTACTGCAACATAAGGATCATTACACCTTGGACGATCTAGCCGATAAATTTGATATTTCTAAAAAAGACAGACATACCGCCATAGGAGATGCTTACATTACCGCTATCGCTTTTCTTAAAATCTTAAAAAAGTTAAGAGAAAAAGATGCTCTTATGCTGTATCATTTCTTTAGATAAAAGTCAAAAAAAAAGCTTCCGACATGGTGGAAGCTTTTTCATATTATTCTAAAATTAGGCCAATTTGACCATCATCATCCAGTTGGATTGGACCATCATCAGCATTTAATTCGCCTCTGACTTCCATTTCCTCCGGAATAACTTCTTCTGGAGCTTCATAAGGCAACGATTCTAACAAATTCACTTGTTTTAATTTCTCTGTTGTCAATTGATTTCCTAAAGCCTTAATTCCTTTTACAGCAATAAATTCTTCAATATCCACCTGTAAACTCTCTTTTTGAACTCCTTTTATCTTTGGATAAACCAATTGCGCAACTGGACGATAATCCGTCGATACAATTTCTAATTGCGAATTTGGATGTTCGGTTATAAAAATTTCCTCTTTATTTTCAGTTTCCACCAAGAAACGCTTTAGGTAATACCGTTCTTTTTCGCCATCATAATAAATCGCTGAAATAGGTTTTTTAGGAATCCATTTTTCTAAAACAATCATATCTTCCTCAAAATGAGTGGTCAATTCAGGAATAACCACTTTTAATTTTCCTGATTGCTGGATTACTAAAATTTTATCATTGGGCCTAAATTCGCCTAATAATTCTCCTCTCGCATCAACATTTAATCGTTGCACGGTATCATCGTACCAAATTTTCCTTGGCAATAAAGTCGAAATTCCTTTCTCCTTTATTTCTATCTTTTTGATTGGATATTTGGACGCCAAATTTCCTTTAGAAGCCCTTCCTTTTATCGCTAATTTAGCAAAATCAATATCAAATTTTAATTTCTTGATAGTTCCTACCTGACGTAAAATAACAGTAACCACTTCGGCTTCTCCATTTGGATTACAAGTAAAATATAGAATCTGTGAACCTTTAGTTCCATTAGTTAAATCATATAATTTATCTCTTGTAACTCCCGAAACATTAAACCTCTTAATGTATGAAGGTCCTGATTTTCCATCACGATAAATTACATTGTAAATAGTACGTTTATCGCTTTTATCAAAAACGGCTACATGAATGATATCTTTTCCAACAAAAGTCTTCGCATCCACTTTGGTAACCATCATATTTCCATCACGTAGAAAAACAATTACATCATCAATATCCGAACAATCGGCAACATATTCGTCTTTTTTCAAACTGGTTCCCACAAAACCTTCCGTTCTGTTCACGTACAGTTTGGTGTTTCGCAACACTACTTTTGTGGCTTCAATATCATCAAAAATTCGTAATTCGGTTTGGCGTTCGCGTCCTTTTCCGTATTTCTCTTTTAATTTAGTAAAATAGGCAATGGCAAAATCAGTTAAATTAGCCAAATGAAATTCCACTTCTTTCATTTCGTCTTCTAACTTCGAAATAAAATCATCCGCTTTATCCGAATCAAAACGAGTAATACGAATCATCGGGATTTGTGTCAATCGCTGTAAATCCTCATCATTAATGGCTCTGACAAATGATTTACTAAAAGGTTCAAATCGGTCGTACATGTATTTGTACAAGGATTCTCTGTCAGAATACAATTTGAATTCAATATACATTTCCTCACGAATGAAGATTTTTTCTAATGTAGAAAAATGCCATTTGTTTTTTAATTCTTCTAATTGAATTTCTAATTCCTGACGTAGTAAATCTTGAGTTCGTGCTGTCGAAATTTTCAACATTTCCGAAACTCCAATAAACAACGGTTTATTATCTTCGATAACACAACCCAAAGGCGCAACCGAAGTTTCGCAAGCCGTAAAAGCGAATAAGGCATCAATGGTTTTATCTGGAGAAACACCAGGATACAAATGAATTAAAATTTCAACCTCAGCAGCAGTATTGTCTTCAATTTTCTTGATTTTAATTTTCCCTTTATCATTCGCCTTCAAAATACTATCAATCAAAGTAGTGGTATTTGTCGAAAACGGAATTTGGGTAATTACCAAGGTGTTTTTGTCCAATTGCGCAATTTTAGCACGTACACGTACACGCCCGCCACGCAATCCGTCATTATAATTAGACACATCGGCAATACCCTGTGTCATAAAATCAGGATACAATGTAAAGGCTTTTCCTTTTAAAATTTTGATAGACGCATCTATCAATTCATTAAAATTATGTGGTAACACTTTGGTCGAAAGTCCAACAGCAATTCCTTCGGCTCCTTGTGCTAAAAGCAACGGAAATTTTACTGGAAGATTATTCGGTTCTGCCCGACGACCATCATAGGAAACGCCCCAATCGGTAATTTTTGGAGAATACAAAACCTCTAAAGCAAATTTAGATAAACGTGCCTCAATATAACGCGAAGCTGCAGCTCCGTCACCCGTTAAAATATTTCCCCAGTTTCCCTGGCAATCAATCAACAAATCTTTTTGACCAATTTGTACCATGGCATCACCAATACTGGCATCACCGTGAGGATGATACTGCATCGTGTGACCAACAACATTGGCAACCTTGTTATAACGACCGTCATCTAGCTCTTTAAGCGAGTGCATAATTCGGCGTTGTACTGGTTTGAATCCGTCTTCAATAGCAGGAACAGCACGCTCCAGAATAACATAAGAAGCATAATCCAGAAACCAGTCTTTATACATTCCCGTAACTTTGGTAATGGTATCTTCGCTGTTTTCGTCGTTTTCGTAAAAATGCTGTCCTTCAAAATGTTTGGCATCTACCACAGGAATAATTTCATCAGCATCCTCTCCATCCTGATTTTCATCAAGAGAATTGTCTTCTGTATTATTTTCTTCGTTATCTGGAATGATGTTATCGTCTTCTTCGTCTTTCATTTAGGGTAATTTTAGTAGTTAATTTCTAAAAGATTTTACATCATTTTCTATTAACGCTTTCAACTCTACTTCTGTAGGAAGTTGCAATTTATATTTACTTACAAAAACTTCTTGAGATAATCCTCCTGTTGCATAATGCACAAGCGCATTATCTTTTTGACTGCAAAGGATTATACCTATAGGAGGATTGTCGTTTTCTAACATTTCATTTTCTTTAAAATAGTTTAAATACACATTCATTTGCCCTGCATCAGAATGGTCAAAATCTCCAATTTTTAAATCTATCAAAATATGACATTTTAAAATTCGGTGATAAAAAACCAAGTCAATTCTATAATGTTTATTATTGAAAGAAATTCGCTTTTGTCTAGCCTCAAAACAAAATCCACGACCTAATTCTATCAAAAATTGCTGTAAATGATTGATTATAGCTTGTTCTAAATCATTTTCTGAATATTCTGCTTTTTCTGGAATGCCTAGAAACTCTAACAAATAAGGACTTTTGATTAGTTCCGAAAAACTACAAACGGTATCGCTCTTAATATTTTCTAACAAACTCTCTTTATTAGTACTCAACCCAATTCGCTCGTACAAAAGCGAATTCATTTCTCGTTGAAGTTGTCTTACTGTCCAATTATTTTTTAGCGTTTGAATTTCATAAAAACTCCTTTGTAAAGTATCTTCTATTTTTATGAACTCTACAATATGAGAAAAACTTATTTTACTTAAAAACAACGGAATATTTTCAATAGAAATGGATTTTACACCTGATTCTTGTTTTTTGGATTTGAATTGTTCTGTCAGTGCCCGAATAATTTCAGATTGCTGATTATCAACAACAAAAGATTGTTCAGACACTGTCTGAATAATTTCAGGATATACTAAATAAAACTGTTTACACGTATTGAGCATTGTAAACGAAAGTCCTTTTATATGCTTCTCTTTTATTTTTTTTGCAATATTTTTATATAAATTTATACCATATTCAGCTCTGTCTTGCCCTTTTTGTTCGTATTCAAACAAATACATACCTATCAACCAATTACGCAAAGTATAAGCATAATTGACTTGTTTATTGGCGTATTCATTAAAATAAGAATGAATATGCTCTATTTGATTGGATATGTTTTCTAGGTTTTGCATTAATTTTTTGCGGCTTTGCTTACTTCACTTAGATTGGTAGTATCATCTTCTTCGTCTTTCATTTATGCTGAATTTATTTCAGTTTTTTCTTTTGTAAAAAGTTTTACCAACTCTTTGTATATGTTCTATTAAACTTTGAGATTTCAAATCTTTATAAATGGATATATCAAATTTATAAGGAATAAAACTATCATCTAATTTATGCCATAAACAACTTAAATCTTCTTTAGTTATATTCCCTTTTAATGTAATATCAATATCTGAACCTTCTCTATAATTTCCTTTTGCCCTAGAACCATAAATAACTACCTCATCAATGGATGGACAATTTTTAAATATTGTCAAAATTTCTTGGTAACTCTTAGCATAAATTCCAAACATTATAAATAAGTTTTCATTTTACTTTCAAAATCGATAAAAACAGGGAAATAATCATTTAATATAATCTCTAAAATAACCAAAACCTCTTTCTCATCATAAATATGAGAAGTAAGATTTCTACTTTTAATCATATCTAACCAAACCTCTCCATTGGTAATAAGTCCTACATTAAAAGCTTCTTTTACTGCATTTTTGCTCCCAAATAAATCTGTTTTCCCTTGTTCTTCCAAGAAATCTTTCATTACTTTCCAAGACAGTTCCTGAGAAACTTCAAATGCTTGAATCACGCCTTGCAATTCTAATTCGGTAAAATCTCTTTCGCGTTTTAACTCTTTCGCTCTTTTTAATTGTTTAAAAGCATTTATGAAATGCCCAAACCTTTGTTTCCAACGAATGTCTTGATTTTCCATGCTTTCAAATTACGAAATTAATTTTATCAAATCTTCCTTACTAGGAAGAACTGTTTTGTATTTGCTGGCAAAAATTTGCTCATTATTTTCTGGTAAAGTATACTCTACAACCAAATCACTTTTATTTTGACAAAGTACAATTCCAATGGTTTTATTTTCATCTTCCAAACGCATTTCTCTATCGTAATAATTGACATACATTTGCATCTGACCTAACTTCTTTTTCATCATCAATCCGCATCAGAAATGAATAATGAGACCAAGTTAATTTGAAAATAGAAAATAATGTTTTAGAATTCAATTCCGCAGACACTGACTGCGAAATCTTATCAGGCAATTGCGCAGTCACTGTCTGCGTTTTTTGAATATCGAAAATCCGCAACATTGATGCTGAATTTGAATAAATTAAATAAAACTTTCTAATTTGTTCTAAGTTTCTCAAAGAAAACCCTTTCCCAAACTCATTAGTCAACCGCGTAGAAAGTCCTTTTAGAATTTGCTTTCCATATTCAGCCCGGTCTTTTCCACTTTGTTCTTCTTCAACTATTATTCTTCCAATTTCAAAATAGGTGTAAACCATTGTTGAATTTACAGTACGTAAAACCTGTTGCCGAGCGTTTTGCAATAGCTCCACAACTTGCTGGAATAAAACGTTATTTTGAAGATCTTTTGACAATATTTTTCCTTTTTAAACTATTTCTAGCTTGCCTCCAATGTATCCAACTCCACTTTCAAATTCTTAATAATAAACTCCTGTCTATCGGGTGTGTTTTTTCCCATGTAGAATGACAACAATTGCTCAATTGAAGTATTCTTGTCCATCATAATAGGATCTAAACGAATCGTTTCTCCAATGAAATTCTTGAACTCATCAGGAGAAATCTCTCCCAAACCTTTAAATCGGGTGATTTCTGGTTTTGGTTTCAACTTTTCAATGGCCGCTTTACGCTCTTCTTCCGAATAGCAATAAATGGTTTCCTTTTTATTTCGAACTCTAAACAATGGTGTTTGCAAAATATACAAATGCCCTTCTTTGATTAATTCAGGGAAAAATTGCAGGAAAAAAGTAATTAATAATAATCGAATATGCATTCCGTCGACATCGGCATCGGTCGCAATTACAATATTATTATAACGCAGGTTTTCCATGTCGTCTTCGATATCTAAAGCCGCTTGTAGCAAGTTGAATTCCTCATTTTCATACACAATTTTCTTGCTCATGCCATAAGAATTCAGTGGCTTACCACGCAAACTAAACACAGCTTGGGTATTTACATCACGGGATTTGGTAATCGAACCCGAAGCCGAATCTCCCTCGGTGATAAAAAGCGTACTTTCTAAATATCTTGGATTCTTAACATCTGGCAAATGCACGCGACAATCCCGTAATTTTTTATTGTGCAAACTGGCTTTCTTGGCGCGGTCTTTCGCTAATTTTCGAATACCCGAAAGTTCCTTACGCTCTCTTTCGGCTTGCAAAATTTTGCGCAAAAGCAAATCGGCAGTTTCTGGATTCTTGTGCAAATAATTGTCTAAATTATTTTTGACAAAATCATTCACAAACGTTCGTACCGAAGGCATTCCGGGTTCCGAACCAATATCCGTAGAACCCAATTTGGTTTTGGTTTGCGACTCAAAAACGGGTTCCATCACTTTAATACTTACCGCACCAACAATGGATTTTCGAATATCCGAAGGCTCAAAACCTTTGTTGTAAAACTCCCTGATGGTTTTTACGATCGCTTCTCTAAAAGCTACTAAATGCGTTCCTCCCTGAGTAGTGTTCTGACCATTCACAAACGAATGGTATTCCTCGCTGTATTGCGATTTGCTGTGCGTCATCGCAATTTCGATATCATCGCCTTTTAGATGAATGATATTGTACACCTTATCTTCTTCGGCAATATTCTCGTCTAATAAATCGCGTAAACCAAAATCAGAGAAATATTTTTCGCCGTTGTAAATTATCGTTAATCCTGTATTCAGGTAACAATAATTTTTTAGCATTTTAATTACATACTCATTTCTGAATTTGTAGTTTTTAAAAATCGCTTCATCAGGTATAAAAGTAACTTTGGTTCCTTTTCGCTTCGTAGTTTCAATTATGTCTTCTTCTAAAACTAAGTTACCAGCCGAGAATTCAGCCGCTTTTTGTTTTTCTTCCCGAACCGATTCTACACGGAAATAATTCGACAACGCGTTCACCGCCTTAGTACCTACCCCATTTAAACCTACCGATTTTTTAAAGGCCAAGGAATCGTACTTTCCACCGGTATTCATCTTAGAAACCACATCAACCACTTTCCCTAACGGAATCCCACGACCGTAATCGCGCACCGAAACCGTTTTGTCTTTGATCGATACCTCAATGGTTTTCCCAGCACCCATAACAAACTCATCGATACAGTTGTCCAGCACTTCTTTTAATAAAATGTAAATTCCATCATCTGGCGAAGAACCATCACCCAATTTCCCAATATACATTCCGGGACGCATACGGATGTGCTCTTTCCAGTCGAGCGATCGAATATTATCTTCGTTGTATTGATTTTGTTCAGACATTAAATTTTGTGGATTTTTTTGCTAATATAGCATATATCGCCCTATTTTAAAAGAGCCAGCAGCCAAAGTTATCAAAAATGATATTGACAAGAAAAAGCAGCAGCTAGCAGGACAAAATCAAATTGCAGCAACTAACAAGACAAAGCGAGCAGTATTTATTTTTGGCGTTATTAGAACCAGTACGTATAGTATTTTTTAGGAAACACCGCTCCCGCCATACGCTCTATCTTGTGGCGGCATAAACGCCACCGCCACAAGGATGCCGCTGCTGTCGGGGGTATCAATAAGGATTTGTCTTTTTAGGATAATTCCAGACGCGCTTTCAATACTTAAAATTGCTGATTAGAATTCTATTGCTACTATTTCGTATTTAAATTACTAAAAATCATATTAGTATGCTTTATTAGTACTTGATGGGAAATAGTTACTAACCAAAATAACTTAGAAGAAGGTTTGGGTCTGGATGGTTACTATTTAAGTATATTTTACTTTAATGATTTATCAACTAACTGAAATATTTTGATTCAAGAATTTCAATTTTTAACATACTACTCTCTTTTAATCTAAAATGTCTTTCCTCACCATCTCTTAATAAACAATCCGCTATAACAACTTTTTTAGCTAGATACTCTTTTACATGTATTACTCTTCTAGTAATTCTATCTTGTTGATCTTTATATGTTATTCTATAATATTTGTTTTTTTTAAAAGCAAAGTCTAAAATAGTGGTAAATTCTTGTAAATTAGTTTTATACTCAGGTATTTTATCAATTATTAAATCATTTATTCCAACAACATCATCATCAAAATTAATTTCAGATAAATCCATTTCATCATATTTTGTTTTAAAAAAATCAAAATATTTTAATTTATATTTATAATGATTAAATATTAATTCAATAGGTTGAATGTAACTATGTTGCAGAGTTATACCACTTTCTAACTCAATATGATTTTCAAAAACATTTCTAAAGAACGTTTTATTTAAAATTAAATCATAAATCATTTCTAGATTTGTAGCATGCTTAACCATTTCTACAGTTTCTAAAGGAATAAAGTCTTCAGAAAAACCTCCAGACAATGGATTGTACCATTTGCATTTTAGTAAAATTTTTGAAGTGATCTTTCTTAAATTTCCAGATTTAGGATTAAAACCAACTTTCTCCTCATTATTCTTTACATCAATCACAGTAAGTACAGGAGGTAAAAAATCAAGATGTGAATTTACTTTTTGTGAAGATTTATTATCTGTTTTAACAAAAGTTGTTTTCAACTTACCAAGCTCATAATCACAAGATTTTAAAATTACTTGATTATTTAAAAAAGTTGTTTTTACATCTTCTATTGAAATAGGTTTTGCATTTTCTGTCTTTGATGCAGTATTTATTTCATCATTTTTATCTAAAATAATATCCTCTTCACCTTGCTTTTTAATTGGTTTAACATGTTTAATATCTAACCATAAACTTTCAAACTTATGAGATTTATGAGAATAAAAAATACATTTTACTTGCTTAAATTTTTCTTTTCCTGTTTCAGAATCAAATTCTTTTGACGAATTAAGTATTTCAGTAACAACAAAAATTGGAGGTGTCATATTTGCAAGTGCTGCAATTTTCACATCTGATAAATCTAATTCATATGGATGATTATTTAGAGAATATAAATCCCCAAGTCTGATTTTTGACATACATTATACTTAATGATTTTTGTAAATTTAATAAAAAAAGTTTTATATTTGTTTACCTTGTGCAGAAAGTTGATTTTTTACAACTAGTTAGGACTAAAGGGCTTTATGCTCTACTGAATGTTTGAGATATTCAGGTTCAAGATTTATTAGTAGCAGTTCTTCTATTAGAGGAATTCCGACTACAAATATATGAAATAATCTAATATAAGTCAAGGTCATAGTATTTGATGTTGCATTTAAGTTATAATTTACGAAACAAACAATGACTCAGTTATTGGGTACTAGTCCGATCCTTCGGGATGTATGTAAAATGAAATATTATTATTGCTAGAACTGATGCACGAGGTTTTTTTATGAAACAATTTGATGACATTCCTGATTGGTTAAAATCTAAAGGCTACTTACACATTTCTCCAAGTTTGAGAATTGGAGAAAATTGGCGTAAGTATAAAAAGCAGATTGAAAATAAAGAGTTTATTGAAAGATATGCATTTTACCCACTTATTCATGCTTTCATAAAAGAGAGAAAATATAAAAATGCTGACCCAAAAAAGCATACTACCGTTGGTAAAGCACATAAACATATTTTAAAGACTACTGGAAAAACAGAAAAAACTGCTAAATTAAGACCACTTCACTATGCAAGTCATTATGATACTCTAATTTACGGCTATTATGCTCATTTATTAAATTTAAAATACAAAGAAAAATTATCTCAAAACTTAGAACTATATAATTGTGTTACTGCATACAGAAAAATACCAATTGATAGTAATTCTGAAAAAGGTAAAAGCACAATCCATTTTGCTAAAGAAGTTTTTGATGAAATTATTAATCGCACTAAAAACAATCAAAAAGTTGCTGTATTAACGTTTGATATAAAAGGATTCTTTTCTTCTTTAGACCATCAGATTTTAAAAGAAAAATGGGCGTATATTATTGATGAATCTCTACTTCCAAATCATCATTATAATGTTTTTAAATCGTGTACTAATTTTAGTTATGTCCTAAAAGATGATTTGAGAAAAACAAATAAAAAATTAGGAAGAAAATCAGAGTTTGATGAAAGTAAATTAGCTAAAATAAGACGCGAAAAGGGGTTTAAATGTTTTTTTGAGTCAAATGAAGACTTTAGAAATCATATTAAGCAAGGAAAGTTAAGAGTTTTCAAAAATCCTTTTAGAAATGAACAAAAACAAAAAATAGGAATTCCTCAAGGTTTACCAATTAGTGCTGTTTTAGCAAACATTTATTTATTAGATTTTGACAAAGCAATAATTAATAACTTAACATTAAAAAGAAAAATATATTACCGAAGATATTCTGATGACATCGTTATTATTTGTAATGTTGAAGATATTGAATTCACAAAAAAACATGTTGAAAATTTAATAAAAGAAAGTAAAGTCGAAATAAGTTCAGCAAAAACTGAAACATTTATTTTTGAGTTCATTGAATTCAATAAAGCAAAAGAAAAGAGATTAACCTCTATTAAAATTAATAATGATGGTACTCAAACAATAAACTCTCCTTTAATTTATCTTGGTTTTGAATTTAGAGGATATAATATTTTAATCAAATCTACTAATCTTGCAAAATATTATAGACGACTTATAAATATAATAAAACGTAGATCTAAAAGAGCTTTAAAAGGAAGTGAAAAAAACCCATTGCAAACTAAAGCTATATATATAAACCAAATTAAAAAATTATATAATAACCCATTAAGAGAACTCGATACTGAGAAAAACGACCTAAAACAAAAACTAAGAACAAAAAATTTTTTAGAAATAAATATAAAAGGTGAATATTCAATAATAAGTAAGGAAATTAATTCTGAAAGAAGGAATTCAAATTATATGTCATATGTAAAAAGATGCTCAGAAATTTTTAAAGTAAATCATTTTGACAAGCAACTTAGAAAAAGAAAACATATTGTTTTTAGTGCAATAAAAAAACATTTAAAATAACGACACTGTCACTATCCTAAAACCTATTAAATCTTAAACGTAATTATCCCTATTTAAAACCAAAAAGCAATTCCTTAATTTTCAACCTCAAAATATGGAAACGATTCAATTGTTTTCTCCAAATATAATTATAAATATTTTCTGAAAATTACTAAATCTATTAAAAGTAAATAAATTCGTTAAACGATAAAACCTACAGCAATATTAAAAAAATGCTGTAAAATGTATCAATTGGAATTCAGTTCTGAGTTATTTTTAGTATAATTTTGTAGTAACATGCTGTTTAAAAGCTATTCCGATTAACATTTCAGGTTTTAGTAAAACTTTCGGATAGCAATAACAATCTTTCAATAGTTAAATTTTTCAATCTTTAAATTAAACCCTATATTTGCTTTCGAATAAAAATTTCTATGGAACAATTTATAGTATCAGCTCGCAAGTACCGTCCGCAAACCTTTAATGATGTTGTAGGACAAAAAGCGATTACCAATACTTTATTGAACGCTATAGAAAACAATCATTTGGCTTCTGCCCTTTTATTTACTGGACCTAGAGGTGTTGGAAAAACTACTTGCGCCCGAATTCTGGCTCGAAAAATCAACCAACCTGGTTACGATGATCCTAATGAAGACTTTGCTTTTAATGTTTTCGAATTGGATGCCGCTTCCAACAACTCGGTAGATGATATTCGTAATTTGATTGATCAGGTTCGTATTCCGCCACAAACCGGAAAATACAAAGTCTATATTATTGACGAGGTGCACATGTTGTCATCGGCGGCTTTTAATGCTTTTTTGAAAACATTAGAAGAACCACCTAAACATGCCATTTTTATTTTGGCTACGACCGAAAAACATAAAATCATCCCAACGATTTTATCGCGTTGTCAAATATTTGATTTTAAAAGAATTACCGTAAAAGATGCCAAAGAACATTTGGCCGAAGTAGCACAAAGTCAAGGAATTATTTTTGAAGATGATGCATTGCATATTATTGCTCAAAAAGCAGATGGTGCCATGCGTGATGCTTTGTCTATTTTTGACCGAGTGGTTTCGTATTGCGGCACCAATTTGACCCGTCAGGCTGTTACCGAAAACCTGAACGTGCTGGATTACGAAACCTATATTACGATAACTGATTTAATTTTAGAAAATAAAATCCCTGACTTATTGATGGCTTTTAATGACATTCTTGCAAAAGGATTTGATTCCCATCATTTTGTATCAGGACTAGCTTCGCATTTTAGAGATTTATTGGTAAGCAAAACACCTTCAACTTTAAGTTTATTAGAAGCAGGTGAACAAGCTCAAAAAATGTACGGAGTTCAGGCTCAAAAATGCACCCAGGAATTCCTTTTAACGGGAATTGCTATTGCAAACGAATGTGATTTGAAATACAAATTAAGTCAAAATCAACGTTTGTTAGTTGAACTTTGTTTGATGCAATTAGCCTCTATCACTTTTGATGGAGAAAAAAAAAAGTTGAGTCCTTTATAATTCCGCCAACGTATTTTAGAAAAAACGACTATTCTATAGTGGAGCAAACGAAACAAGCGGTTGAAACTCCAGTTTCTACTCCTGTTACTCCTCAAAAAGAAGCAGTAACTGCAACTCCAACTCCTGAAATTCCTAAAAAAACGGAACCAACAGGTCCTCAATTTTCGGCATTATCCTTATCGAGCATTCGTGCCAAAAAAGCATTGGAAGAAAGCAACAAAACAATTGTAAAAGAAACAGTTCATTTGCCAACTGAAGAATTTACAGAAACTGAAATGCTATTGCAATGGACTAATTATGCTAAAAAATTAGGTGATAAAGGTTTCCGAATTATGGAATCTTTACTATTGATTAATGATCCAGTTTTAAACGGAACAACCATTAGTATCGAATTGCCAAATGAGGGTTCTAAACTAGATTTCGAAAAGGAAATGAATGGACTTTTAGGACATTTGAGAGGTCATTTACACAACCACAACATCAGTATAGAAGTGATTGTAAACGAAAATGTATCCATCAAAAAAGCATTAAATGATCAGGACAGATACAACCGCTTACATGAAATAAATCCAAATATTGATCTTTTGAGAACAACATTTGGATTAGATATTAATAGTTAGAAAGTTTAAAGTCTCAAGTTTAAAAGTCTAAGAGTCTGTTTAAAATCAGGGTTCTACTAGATATTTTGTGAATCACAATGTGCGATTATCGGTTAAAATCCATTTCATCTGTGTGCCATTTCAATGATTGGTATAAGAAACGGAAGTCCTATTATATTTTACCAAAATACATGGCTTTGACAATACCATCAGAAAGCCCAATTTTAGGAACATAAATATTTCTTGCCCCACTCCATTTCATGGCATTTAGATAAATACGAACAGCTGGAATGATTACATCGGCACGATCAGGATTCAATCCTAATTCCGAAATTCTTTGATCGTAAGTCAACGAATTTAAAAAAGCATATTGAGAATTAATATATAAATAAGACATGGGTTTGTCTTGCATTTTACCCGACATTTTGAATAATTTATTAATATTTCCACCAGAACCTATCAAGGTTACTTCGTCAAAATCAGCAGTATTCAATTTAATCCATTTTTCAATTTCGTCCCATACTACATCGCAAACCATATTATTCAGTAAACGAACGGTACCTACTTTGAATGATCTTGAGTTGACAATTTTACCATCAGAAAATAAAGTGAATTCAGTACTACCACCACCAACATCCACAAATAAATACGTTTTATCTGTTTTTAATAAATGATGCAAATCAGTCGATGCAATAATAGCTGCTTCTTTTTTACCATCTATAATTTCAATTTTTATATCGGCTTTTTTCTTAATTAGAGCTACAACTTCTTTTCCATTGTAGGCTTCACGCATTGCCGATGTAGCAAAAGCTTTATAGGATTCTACTTTATGAACTTTCATTAAAAGATTAAATGCTTTCATAGCATCGCACATTCTATCTGTATTTTCTGCTGAGATTTCTCCAACTGTAAAAGCATCTTGCCCTAAACGAATAGGAACACGCACTAAAGCACTTTTATTAAATTGAGTTTCCTTACCATCTTGTTCCACAATATTGACAACTAATAAACGCATGGCATTAGATCCAATATCGATGGCAGCATATTTTTTAATTTTAATCATTCTTTTTCCCTATTATTTTTACTGTCGTACTAAAAGACAATTTCTTTGAACATGCCTACTTTTCTTTGGTAATATTTGTATGTTTCTAATTGTGCTCTAAATACATTTTGTCCGTCATTAGGACGGTACTGATTATCTAAATTACAAGAATGAAAACGGGCTTTTACATTTCCTTTCCATCCAATATCAAAATTTTCTATTAATTCGTTTTTAATATCCTGATCATAAATAGGACAAGTTACTTCGACTCTGCCATCTAAATTTCGAGTCATAAAATCGGCTGAAGAAATATAGACTTCCGTTTGACCTCCATTTCCAAAAATATAAATTCGAGAATGTTCTAAATAATTATCTACTATACTGATTGCTTCAATGTTCTCGCTCATCCCTTTGATTCCAGGAATTAAAGAGCAAATCCCTCTCACTTCCAGTTGGATTTTCACTCCTGCTTTGCTCGCTTCATAGAGTTTATCAATCATAGCAAAATCAGACAAACTATTCATTTTTAGTTTCATATACGCTTTTCTACCCGCTAGAGCGTGAGAAATTTCGCGATCGATAAATTTATAAAATTTTGAACGCGTATAATGTGGCGAAACAATTAAATGTTTGTATCGGTGTACTCTATAATTGATATTAAAAAATTCAAATATTTTTGAAATATCTTTTAAAATTTGTTGGTGACTCGTAAAAAGAGTTACATCAGTATAAATTTTGGCAGTCGCTTCATTGAAATTACCTGT
This sequence comes from Flavobacterium zubiriense, assembly GCF_041729725.1. NCBI lineage: Bacteria > Pseudomonadati > Bacteroidota > Flavobacteriia > Flavobacteriales > Flavobacteriaceae > Flavobacterium > Flavobacterium zubiriense. Next base: position 244,767 of record NZ_JBCFQL010000004.1, read on the forward strand.
AGAAATAAAACCATAGCGTTTATTTTTACCATCTTCAATTCTTTCAATAACACAAATTTTGCTGTGCACTTTTAAACCTTTAATACCAAAAATCAGATCGATTCCTTCAGTTTGCATTTGTTCGGCATACGAAATATTGGAAGCTTCATCAAAACGAGCCTGTAATTCTATTTGAACGGTAACTTTTTTTCCGTTTTTAGCTGCATTAATCAACGAACTAATAATTTGAGAATTTTTAGCTAATCGATACAAGGTAATTTTTATAGAAGTTACTTTAGGATCTAAAGCAGCCTCTCTTAAAAACTTTGTTATGTATGAAAACGATTGGTATGGAGCGTGTAAAAGATAATCTTTTTTGCTTATTTTTTCTAAAATACTACCTTCTAAATCGAGTCCAGGAACAGGCAATGGTACGTTTTTTTTATATAGTAAATCATATCTTCCTAAATTAGGAAAATCCATATAATCCCTTCTATTATGATATCTTCCACCGGGAATGATACTATCGGTAGAAACAATTTTCATTTTATCTAAAAAAAATCGTAAAGTATCTTCACCAATTAATTGGTCGTAAATAAAACGTACAGGCTCGCCAATTCGTCTTTCTTTTACGCTACTGGATATTTTTTCGAGCATACTTTTACTCAAATCACTGTCTATATCTAATTGAGCATCTCTACTAATTTTTATCATGTGAGCAGAAATGCTATCATAATCAAAAATATTGAAGATACTTTTTAAATTATGTCGAATGACATCATCAATGAGAATCACATATTTTTTATTGTCTTTTGAAGGTAGTACAATAAAACGATTCATTGTTTTTGGAATTTCTATAATCGCATAATGAACAGCAGCGTCCTTTTTCATCACTAACTTAACTGCTAAATAACCAATATTATCTTTTAACAAAGGGAATTCAGCTAAATCATTTAATATAATAGTTACTAATTCAGGGCTTAGCGTTTGATTAAAGAAATCTTTCAAAAAAATCTCTTGCTCATCAGATATCTCATTTTCATCAATGATAAAAATGTTTTCGGTTTCTAATTTGGTTTCAATTTCCCTAAGTATTGCCAAACTTTCCGTTTGATGTTCGATTACAATTTCTGTAATATCTTTTACTAATTGTTGTGCCGATATTCCACCTAAAATTTTTTCACCTGTTTTACCTGACAAACTCAACCGACGAATTGCCGCAAAACGAACTCTGAAAAATTCATCTAAGTTATTCGAAAAAATTCCTAAAAACCGTAATCTATCTAACAATGGTACCGAATCGTCAGCTGCTTCTTGAAGTACTCTGGCATTAAATGCTAACCAACTTTTTTCTCTATCAATATACTTTTGATCAAACATTTTTTATTTTAAATCTTTTGGAATTATTATTTTTTTAGTTTTTCCTTTACTTATTTTTTCCCAATTATCGGTTTCAAATTGAAGTGAAACAAAGCCACAAGTAGGAACATTTTCTATAAATACATCCCCAAATTTATTAACAAAATTTGTAATTGCATCATTATGTCCAAAAAGAATTACACTGTCAAATGTATTAGCACACGATTTTACAATTTCTTCTAACTGTTTTTCGTCAAATGTGTATAAATCCTTTTTAAAAACAATGTTTTCTATAGGGTACAAAATATTTTGCGCAAAAATTATTGCCGTATCTGATGCTCTTTTAGCAATGCTACTCCAAATAATAAAGGTTTGTGGTAAAAAATCAAAAATATTTGAAGACACTAAATGGGCATCCTTAATCCCTCTTTGTTCGAGCGGCCTGTCTATATCTTTCATTGGCAAATCCCAACTGGATTTAGCGTGTCTTACTACTATTAAATTTTTCATATTTCTATTTTAGACTGTCTATTTTAGAATTTCTTAAATTAGAAAGATACAATTAATCTTGGAATAAATTTATAGAGAAAATGTAAAAAAGATAAAAATCTTTATTTTTCTATTTTTGATTTTATTAGAAATCATATATTAAATTAATTGTAGTTAAAAACTTATTTATGTTAATTTTTAATGTATTTTAACCAACAAAAATGTATTTTATCGATAATTTATTTTTTTAATAAATTTTTTCAATTTAAATTTGGATGATTATTCAATAGCAATCACAATAATATAAACATTAAAGTAACTCCTTTATTTTTAATACAGTTAGGAGATTAATATAAATCAAAACAATGATTAACTAATTTTTAAGTTTTGTTTCACAAAAAAAATGCTTTTGAACGAGTATTTAGGTTGTTTGAAGAGAATATATACTACATAAATTAAATGTAATTAAATTCGTTTTAAATTTTTGACGAATTAAAATTGACTCCAATGAAAAATATAAATAGAAATCTATCAATTAATATGAATTTAAGCAAATTTAGTAATCAAAACTCGTATATAAGAATAGTTTTTAAAACTATAATATTTCTAGTAACATTAATTAGTTTTGAAAACAGTACGGCACAAGGAAACAATGTTTCTACTGACATCAAAGAAGTTAATTCATTTTTAACTACATTAAAATCAACTTCTGATTCAGAATATAAAAAATTAGATGGTTTACTACATAATTTAAATCCTGCTATTTACACCTATGACAATATTCTAAAAATCTATGGAGAGAATTGCACGGTGTTGTTTACAGATATGCCATCAATTAACTATATAAAAAACAATCCTATTCCTTCTAATAAAGTTGAGGTAGTGAAAGTTAGCATAAAAAAATCAACTGATGTCAATACAAAAATTGATCTTTCAATCTTTTCCAGTTTTACAAATTTAAAATACATCTACATCGTTTCTGGGATAAATATAACTAAACAAAATATTGTCAATATGATTCGAAACGATGATAATGATTATACCATTTTATATAAAATAGATCCAGTAGAATAATTTTACTACTAAATAAATAACAGAAAACATGAATAAACTTTACTTTAAAACTAAAAAGTCCATATCATTCTGCTTACTATTAATTAGTACAGTATTATTTGGAAATCTATTTAGTGTAACCGCACAAGTTAGGGTGCCTTTCACTCAAAGAGCTTCATCTACTGCGCCTTTTACTAAAAATTACAAAGTGAAAGGTGATTTTACATTAATAGGAAATACTAATTTAACATTACAATCCTATGGTGATAATAGTAGCAACTCAAATCCAATGGTGTATGTTGATGTTGATGGGAATTCAAATACATTAAACTCATCATCATCAACATTAGTTTTACCTACAGATGATGGAGTAGCTTCTAATTGTTCCAATATTGTATTTGCTGGTTTGTATTGGACAGGTAGAGCTTCTGATGGAAGTCAAAGCAGTAATACTTTTTCAGTAACTAAAAATGTAAATACTGGAAATACAGTAACTCAAAATAATACTGACTCAAATAGACAAATATTTAGCAGTAATGATGCTATAGAAAATACTAATTATAAATTAACTATCACTGAAAATATTAGCAGTAATGGTAATAACGGTACTATCACTTACACATTTACCCCTATTAGTGTTGGAAACACGATTAAGTATACTTATTCATATACATCTAATAGTTCATCATTAACGAAGTCTGTAAATAATGGAAATTCCAATGTTATCAATTTTACATCGGATAATAACTCTGTTTACCCTTCTGACGCATCAGATAAACTAATATTTTCAGACACAAATTATACACTTGTTGTTAATAGACTTAGAAGACCTAGTAGTTTTAATCCATCCAGAGCATACGTTGATGTAACTTACAAAACAACAGTACCAGAAGTAATAAGTGTTACCAAAAATTATGATAAAACTAAAATTTCATTAAAAGGACCTGGTGATACCAATTATACTACAATTTCTGCAAGCCAAAATGGAAATAATAGTGAAATTTATTACCCAACAACTTCCGATGGTTTTATGTATTCTGCTTATGCTGATGTAACCAGTTTTGTAAAGAGTCGTGGAATAGGTGAATATACTGCAGCTGATATTGCTTTAGTAGAAGGAGATGGTGGTAACACTGGATACTATGGTGGTTGGTCTATGATTATTATTTACGAAAATTCCAACATGAAAAACAGAGACATTACTGTCTTTGACGGTCATGCTTATGTAACAGGAGGTACTACAACAAATTTTGATATTGCTGTTGATGGTTTTAATGCCGTTCAAACAGGTGATGTAGGGATCAAATTAGGATTAGTAGCAGGTGAAGGTGATAGAAGCATCTCTGGAGACTATTTTCAAATACAAAAATTAAACTCTAACGATTTTCAATCTCTTAACCATTCTGGAAATTCAGCAACTAATTTCTTCAACTCTTCCATTGAAACTGGCGGAAACCCAAGAAATCCAAATCATTTAAACAATACAGGATTAGATATTAGTATGTTTAAAATTCCTAATTCAGGAAATACCATAATAGGTAATAATCAAACTTCAACAAAATTTAAATACGGAACAACTCAGGATACTTATGTGATCTTTGCCTTAGCAATGTCTGTTGACGCTTATGTACCTGAAATAGAAGGTGTCATTACCGCTACTACAATTAATGGTTCTCCTGTAGTAGGCACTGGAAATTATACTGCACTACCAGGTCAGGAATTAGGCTATAAAGTTCAAATTAAAAATAAAGGAACAGAAATTATAAACAATTCAAAAATAATAATCCCTGTCCCTTACAATGCAACTTATGTTGCAAATAGCGCTGGTAAAACTATCAATTTTAGCCCATTACCAACTCCAAACAATTTGACATTTGATCCTACACTTGGAGCAAATGGATCTATCGTTTGGAATATTGGGTCTTTACCATTACCTACAGATCCTAATACAGTTTTAGCAGAACTTACATTTAAATTTAAGGTAACAGAAAATTGTACGTTACTTAAAAATGCAAATTGTAGCAATACCATTTCAGTGAATGGTTTAATGACTGGAACAGGAGCTACCTCAAATGTAAATATCACGGATAAATCTTTAATCCAAGGATACTCAGGAAGCGGTAATTGTGAAGGAAGTGCTATAGCTGCTCCAATTGAAACTACAATTAATGCTACCGAATTTGTTAATAATAATTGTCAGTCTACACCTCCAATTGCTGCATTTACTTTTTGTAATACTGGTAATACAATTCCAATTTCAGATGTAGCAGGTGCGTTCCCTCCTGGATCAACTTTCTATGATTCACTTGCTAAAACCAACCAATACACTACAAATAATCCATTTCCAGCAACAGTAGGAACTAAAACTTATTACGCTATTCCTGCCGGAGTAACTAATGGATGTTATTTTGAATTTACAATTAATGTTACAAGTATTACTTCATCACCTACAGCAACTAATGTAAATTATTGCATCGGAGATACTGCTACTGAATTAACAGCTACAAAAAGTAATCCAGCTTATACACTTTATTATTATACAAGTCTTACTTCGCCAGCACAATCATCAATTACTCCGCTTACAAATACAGCAGGAGAAACAACTTACTATGTCGCTGAAGGTCAAAGTAATTCTTGTATTGGCCCTAAAGTACCAATTGTAGTCACTATAAATGCTAAACCTTCATTAAGTATTGCTAATAAAATAGAAATACAATGTTTTGGAACAAGTACAGGAAGTATTGATATCAATACTAATGGAGGAACAGCTCCTTACACTTATACATGGACTAAAAATGGAAATCCGTATAATGCAACAACCGAAGATATAAACAATCTAGAAGCAGGTATCTATGAGGTAACAGTTTCAGACTCTAAGAATTGTTCTTCTGCAAAATTATCGGTTACTATCAATGCTGCTCCAACTGAAATTGCTTTCACAGCAACTCCTACTCAACCTAAATGTGCAGGTGAAAAAGGATCGGTGGTTTTAAGTACTCCAACGGGTGGAACTGGAAACATTACTTTCAATAATACTGCAACTACTGACTTAGCGGCTGGCGAATATACTTATACGGCTACTGATGCTAATGGTTGTACTCAATCGATAACGGTTACTATCAATGCAGCTCCTGATGCAATCGCTTTCACAGCAACGCCTACTCAACCTAAATGTTTTGGTGAAAAAGGATCGGTGGTTTTAAGTACTCCAACGGGTGGAACTGGAAACATTACTTTCAATAATACTGCAACTACTGACTTAGCGGCTGGCGAATATACTTATAC
>NZ_JBCFQL010000040.1:0-274 GCF_041729725.1 Flavobacterium zubiriense
GATTTTTTATTGTTGTCTGAGTATATTTTAGTAGGCTCAGTTTTGTGCATCCAGTGTTTGTAATTTTTATAAGCTGGACCTTTTAAATCACTTTGTTTTACATTGTTTTCTTGTTGTGCAAATGCCCCAAAAGAAATTAATAAAATTCCTAAAATTAATGCTATATTTTTCATGACTATTACTTTTAATGTTCCTTACAAAGATACATTCAGTAATAGGCTTTCGGGATTATGTGAATCTACCCAATTTGCATCCGTATTTATACGGATATTGT
>NZ_JBCFQL010000041.1:0-262 GCF_041729725.1 Flavobacterium zubiriense
AGCATTGATAGTTACTGTTATAGATTTAGTACATCCGTTAGCATCTGTAGCAGTATAAGTATATTCGCCAGCCGCTAAGTCAGTAGTTGCAGTATTATTGAAAGTAATGTTTCCAGTTCCACCAGTTGGAGTACTTAAAACTACTGATCCTTTTTCACCAAAACATTTAGGTTGAGTAGGAGTTGCCGAGAAAGCGATTGCATCAGGAGCAGCATTGATGGTTACTGTTATCGATTTAGTACATCCGTTAGCATCTGTAGCA
>NZ_JBCFQL010000042.1:0-254 GCF_041729725.1 Flavobacterium zubiriense
GAAGTTACAGCCGCGTCGGCTATTTTACCTGAAGTTATAGCTGAATCAGTAATTTTAGTACTAGTCACAGCTCCGTCAGCTAAATCAGAAGCAGTTATCGAACTCTCAAGATTAAGTTTACTGTAAGCTATTGCAGCAGATGAACTGATATCTGAATTTACTATTGTACCATCAGCAATTTTTGCTGTAGTAACGGACTCATCTAATAACTTTGTTGTAGTTACTGCATCATTTGCTATATTCCCTGAAGTAAC
>NZ_JBCFQL010000043.1:0-235 GCF_041729725.1 Flavobacterium zubiriense
TGCATCAGCTATTTTAGCAGAAGTTACCGATGAGGAAGCCAAATCAGAAGAAACTATAGAATTTTCTAAATTCAATTTACTGTAAGCAATTGCAGCAGTAGAACTGATATCTGAATTTACTACTGTACCGTCAGCTATTTTTGCTGAAGTTACTGCCTCATCTAATAACTTTACTGTGGTTACTGCATCACTTGCTATATTCCCTGAAGTAACTGCATCATCAGCAATTTTAGCG
>NZ_JBCFQL010000044.1:0-218 GCF_041729725.1 Flavobacterium zubiriense
GCTGTTCACTGGATTTTAAGTCCAGCGTGTCTACCAATTTCACCATCCGAGCCTTGTATTATGTGGTACCTCCAGGGATCGAACCAGGGACACATGGATTTTCAGTCCATTGCTCTACCATCTGAGCTAAGGTACCTTATATTACTACCGTTTTTACAAACAAAACAGGAATAAAAAACCCCATTCCGATAGGAATGGGGTTTCATTAGAATCTGAAA
>NZ_JBCFQL010000045.1:0-213 GCF_041729725.1 Flavobacterium zubiriense
GCATTAGATGCAAAAGTGGATAAGGTTGACGGCGAGCGTCTTATTAACGCTTCGGAAATCACTAAACTTTCGAATCAATCTGGAACCAACACAGGTGATCAGGATTTGAGCAGTTTTGCTACAACAACAGCATTAGATTTAAAAGCAAATATTGATTCCCCAACCTTTACCGGAACAGTTAATGGAATAACTGCAACAATGGTAGGTTTGCCA
>NZ_JBCFQL010000005.1:0-222493 GCF_041729725.1 Flavobacterium zubiriense
CGAGTAAACAAAAATAAACTATTAAAGCTAAATTAAATCGGTTGAGCCCAAAAAAAGATTCAAAAAAACAGCTAAATAATTACATATCAAAATACTAAATTTATATTGGGGTATGTAAAAAAATTAAGTATATTTGCAGCCTTAATTAATCGAGGTCGTGTACCTCAAAATTTAATCATTAGATTATGTCAGTAAAAATTAGATTACAAAGACACGGTAAAAAACAAAAACCGTTTTACTGGGTTGTAGCAGCAGATGCTCGCTCAAAAAGAGATGGTAAATACTTAGAGAAAATCGGTACTTACAATCCAAACACAAACCCTGCAACTATCGAATTAAACTTGGATAGCGCAGTAAAATGGTTGCACAATGGTGCTCAGCCAACTGATACTGCTAAAGCAATTCTTTCTTATAAAGGGGCTTTATTGAAACACCACCTTGACGGAGGAGTTCGTAAAGGTGCTTTGACTCAAGAACAAGCGGATGCAAAATTAGCTGATTGGTTAGAAGCTAAAGCTGGAAAAGTAGATGCTAAAAAAGATGGTTTATCAAAAGTGCAAGCTGATGCTAAAGCAAAAGCTTTCAAAGCAGAACAAGCTGTAAATGCAAAACGTTTAGCTGATGCTGCTCAAGCAGAAGCTGATGCTATTGCTGCTGCAAATCCTGCTGTAGAAGAAGAAGCTGAAGTTGTTGCTGAAGAAGCTGCTACTGAAGAAAACAACGAAGAAGCTCAAGCTTAATTTAGAAAGCGAAAATGCGTAAAGAAGAGTGTTTCTATTTAGGTAAAATCGCTAAAAAATTTAGTTTTAAGGGGGAAGTCTTAGCCTATTTGGACACAGACGAACCCGAGTTATACGAAAACTTGGAATCAGTGTTTGTTGAATGCAACAAACACTTGGTTCCTTTTTTTATTGAAAGTAGCTCACTACACAAAAACGATTTCCTACGTATTCGTTTTGAAGATATCAATACCGAAGAAGAAGCCGATGCTCTAATGGGTAACGATTTGTATCTTCCGCTAAAAATGTTACCCAAACTTTCGGGTAATAAATTCTATTTCCACGAAGTTATTGGTTTCGAAGTAGAAGACAAACGTTTGGGGATTGTTGGAGAAATTCAATCCATCAACGACACTACTGCTCAGCCACTATTTGAAGTGCTTAAAGATGGAACCGAAATTCTAATCCCAATGATTGACCATTTCTTGATTAAAATTGACCGTGAAAACAAAAAAGTAATCATGGATTTGCCTGAGGGTTTGATTGAGATGTATCTTTAAAAAGTGTTCAGTTCTCATCTCGAGCGCAGTCGAGAGACAGTTTTTAGTGATCAGTTGCTCAAAAATCTGAAATCAAAAATCGTTAATCTACAATCTGAATCCTGATGTCCAAATTCCAATTCAAACAATTTTCCCTTGAACAAGACCGATGTGCCATGAAAGTAGGCACCGATGGAGTTCTTCTTGGCGCTTGGACTCCCGTAAATCATAATCCTTTTAGTATTTTGGATATCGGAACGGGTACAGGTGTAATTGCACTGATGCTTGCACAAAGAAGCAACGCGCAGCAAATTGATGCTCTTGAAATTGACGAAGATGCTTACGAACAAGCCACAGATAATTTTGAAAATTCGGATTGGAATGATCGTTTGTTTTGTTTTCACGCTGGCTTGGACGAATTTGTTGAAGAACCCGAAGACGAGTACAATTTAATTGTTTCCAATCCGCCATTTTATAACGAAGATTACAAATCCAGTAATGAGCAACGCGATTTAGCGCGTTTTCAAGATGCCATGCCTTTTGAAGATTTGGTAGAAGCTGCTGATTTATTACTTTCAGAAAATGGAATCTTCTCCGTAATCATTCCTTTCAAAGAAGAATCAACTTTCTTGGCTTTAGCCAAAGAATACGAATTGTATCCCATAAAAATTACCCGAGTAAAAGGAACTCCAACATCCGAAATCAAACGCAGTCTTTTGGCTTTTAGCCGAAAGGAAATTGCCTCTTTTCCTATTGATGTATTAATTATCGAAACTGCACGACATATTTATACTCCAGAATACATCGCTTTGACGACAGATTTTTATTTGAAGATGTAATATAAATTTTATCGCTCATCAACTCACTACTGTTTACATTACTTTCTACCAAAAAAAGTTTGATTTCATACATACCCCTTTTAAAGTATCTTCTTAAAATTATAACAATTGTTAGTCGTTTTGTTGTATTTCTTTATGTAGATTTGTAAGATACAAATTTTCAAAACCATGAAACCAGACTTATTTCAAGCTCCCGATTATTACCACCTTGACGAATTATTGACGGACGAACATAAATTAGTGCGTGATGCCGCTCGCGAATGGGTCAAGCGTGAAGTTTCTCCTATTATTGAAGATTATGCTCAAAAGGCTGAATTCCCAACGCAAATCATCAAAGGTTTGGCTGATATTGGTGCTTTTGGACCTTATATTCCTACTGAATATGGTGGTGCTGGTTTAGACCAAATTTCTTATGGTTTAATTATGCAGGAAATAGAAAGAGGTGATTCTGGTGTTCGATCTACAGCTTCGGTTCAGTCTTCGTTGGTGATGTATCCCATTTGGAAATACGGTAGCGAAGAACAACGTTTGAAATACTTACCCAAACTGGCTTCGGGAGAATATATGGGTTGCTTTGGCTTGACCGAACCCAATTACGGTTCTGATCCAGGAAGCATGACTACTAATTTTAAAGACAAAGGTGATTTTTTTCTATTAAATGGTACCAAAATGTGGATTTCAAACGCACCATTTGCTGATATTGCCATTGTTTGGGCAAAAGATGAAACGGATAGGATTCACGGATTTATTGTAGAACGCGGAATGGAAGGTTTTTCTACACCAGAAACACATAACAAATGGTCGCTTCGTGCCTCAGCAACCGGAGAATTGATTTTTGATAATGTTAAAGTACCAAAAGAGAATTTGTTACCTAATAAATCAGGATTGAGTGCACCTTTGGGTTGTTTAGATTCCGCCCGATATGGCATTGCGTGGGGAGCTATTGGCGCAGCAATGGACTGTTATGACACGGCTTTGCGGTATGCTAAAGAGCGAATTCAATTTGATAAACCTATTGCTGGTATGCAATTACAACAAAAGAAATTAGCTGAAATGATTACCGAAATTACCAAAGCACAATTATTAACTTGGCGTTTGGGTGTTTTAAGAAACGAAGGAAAAGCTACTACCGCACAAATATCGATGGCGAAAAGAAATAATGTAAATATGGCCATTCAAATTGCTCGTGAAGCCCGACAAATATTAGGTGGAATGGGAATTTCTGGCGAATATTCGATTATGCGTCACATCATGAATCTCGAATCGGTAATTACTTATGAAGGAACGCACGATATTCATTTATTGATTACCGGAATGGATATTACTGGAATTTCGGCTTTTAAATAAAATTTTTTGGATTACTCTTTCGTTCTGTTATTTACTAATGAATTATTTATTGTAGAACCTGTTTAATTTTTTTTTTAATAAATTTTCTTTTTCCACGTCCCTAAAGGGTGAAAAATTTCTTAAAAATTCATCAAAATTACACTCTTTAGGGTTTGGGAAAATTAATTTTGATGAATTTTAAACAGGATCTAGTTGAAGAAAATGAAAATATGGATTTAGAAACTTTTTATGAATACTGTCTTTCTAAGAAAGGAGTAACTGAACACTTCCCTTTTGATCAGGATACTTTAGTGTTTAAAGTAGGCGGGAAAATATTTGCTTTGTCTTCTTTAAAACAATGGGAATTAGGAGAGCCAGCGGTCAATTTAAAATGCAATCCTGATTTAGCAAAAGAATGGAGAGCTCAATTTGAGGCTGTTCAACCAGGTTATCACATGAACAAAAACCATTGGAATACGGTTACTATAAATACAAGTATTTCTAGTTTGTTTTTAAAAGAAATGATTGATCATTCTTATGATTTGGTTTTTAGTAGTTTGACTAAAAAACTCCAAAAAGAAGTATTGGAATAATGTAGATAATAATATTAGCGTGTGCCTCCAAGTAGCCCATAAAAGACATTGCTCCATAAAATTACATCAGGCTGATTAGATTTTTTTTGTCTTTCATTTCTTGGACTATTTGGTATTTAACTTTTTTATTGTAGGAACTTTTAAATTCCTTTTCGTCTATCTCAATCATTCGTTGATACATCGAAAGTTCAAGCTTTAAATCCTTATTTCGTATTCAAGACTTTTTAAAGTCTTTTTCTTTGGTTTAGCCCTAAACTCAATTTTTGTCTTAAAGGAAATGATAGACGTAATATAACCCAAGTTACCTAGCCACTAAAATAATATACGTGTACTGCCTTTTATGCCATATTTGATTTTTATAGCTTCTTTTATTTGATTCCCTTTTTGGTGCTCTTTACTAGCCATATGCTTAAACTCGTTGGTTTAATTTGAATAATTATTTCTCTCTTTTGTTCTACTTGTATTACTCATTAATTTTATATCTTTTGTGTAAACCTATTTTAGGACTAGGCAAAATCATTAAAATTTATAGAGATTAGCGTAATTCGTGGTAAAAATAAAATACATTCGCTTGTCCATTGAAATTAGGTCTTATTTTTGTAAAGTAAAAAATGACTATTTAACCAATCGAATATAAATCAAGTCTAAAATGAAAGATCAAATTAAAAAGTTTTTAAACGAGGAGCAAGATCCCAAGGCTATCGAAAAAATCACTTCAAAGCTGAATGATTTATTAATGAAAAATGAAGAAATAGGATATATAGGAGTACAGAAAAAACCAGCAATCACTGTTTTTCCAGATAGTATTGTTTTGACAAATAAAAGAATCATCATTTGCCAGCCTAAAAATTTAGGTCTTTCGATGGATTTTGTGGATTACACCTGGGATCAAATTGAAGGCACTTTTGTAAAAGAGAATATTTTAGGTTCAGAGTTTTCTTTTTCGACAAAAACGGATATGACAGTTTCGATTGATTATATTCCGAAAACCCAAGCCCGAAAGATTTTTACCTATGCTAAGGAACAATTAGATGTTTTAAAAACAGGTTCTACCCAAAACCCAGTAACTGCTCCTGAAGAAGTTGTTGAGGAAGTGGAAGAAATAGAAACTGAAGAAGTAACTCATTATGCTGAAATAATGCCAGCAACTTCAAATTATGCTGAGCCTATTCAAGAAAACACCGCTCCATCAATTGAAAAATCTACAAGCGAATTGACGCAAGACGAACTTTTTGCTAAACTTCAGAACTACAAAAAACTCCTCGACAACGGATTGATTTTACAAGGAGAGTATGATGCTTTCAAAAAAGAGATTCTTAGTTTGATGTAGTTTGTGGTTCTTAATCGTTTGGCGTAAGACGTCAATTGAAAAGGGTTTTAGCGTGTTTGAAATTTAAGTTTCCAAAAATCTTTAGCTAAATCTTTATTTAGATTTTTGCTAAAGATTTTTTTTTCTGATCATCTGGATATAAACAGATACTGATAAAAGAATACCTAAATATCCAGAACCTATAAATTAAGCTTGAAGCCTTATTAAAAATGCTTAAAATAACAAAACTAAACTAAACAAGTCGAAAGTTATAAAGTTAAAGGGCTTAAAACCTTTAAAAAATTAAATATCAATATGTTTTTATGCTATTTCAAAACAAGATATTTTATCATTTGATTTCCTTATATTTTTATTTATAAGGTTCTTTTTTACAAATATTTTTAATTAGGCTCGTGAAATTTTATTTTTTAGGTTTTATTAAAAAAGCATTTTCATACATTTTTTTAATTTCAATTAAATTCCGTTCTGCTTCAATACGGTTTCTAAAGTTTCCTATCCAAACCTTGTAATTAGGTGTGTTGAAAACGATAGTGGCGTCTAAGTCTGTGAAGTTTTGTTTGCAATCATTTAACGTGCTTTTAGCCTTTTCACTATTTCCACTAAAAACTTGGATTTTATATCGTTCATTAACAGCTATTGAGGCGTTAATTTTTCTTTTTTCGTTTAGTAGTTGTTCGAACTTAGGATTTTGCTTAATGTTAATTTTTGCTTCTTGAGCGCTTAATTGAAAGCAACAAATTGAGAGTAAGGCAATCTGAAAAAAGTGATTTGAAATAGTTAAAATTCTCATAATGTGAAGATTTTTGAGTAAAAATAATATTTATTCATAGATTGTGAAATAAAAAAGTTATTTAGAATAAATATAAATTGTTGTTTGAGTTGTTTTAGGGTTTTGAGAATAGTTCTTAAGTCGTATTTTTGTCGAAGTTTAAAATAAAGGGACATTTTTATATCCAATTTTAGTATAAAAAAATGTGCCAATTATTAGTAGATAATCATTATACTTTATGAAAAAGGTGGGTAACCATAATTCGAACTCAAGGAAATTATTTTTAAGTCTAGCATTAATGCTTTCTTTTTCCTTCTCTTCATTTGCGCAAGATGCTGCTCAGGCGGCGGCAACCGATGCTCCTGCAGCTGCTTCAGCTGGTGGGGATGCAGTAAATGGTAAAGCGCTTTTTAATTCTAATTGTGCTGCTTGTCATAAGCTTGATGCTAAGGCTACCGGACCTGCATTAAGAGGAGTTGCTGATAAGTATGATAAAGCATGGCTTTACAAGTGGATTCACAACAGTTCTGAATTGATTAAATCGGGAGATGCTGCTGCGGTAAAGATTTTTGAAGAATATAATAAGTCAGTAATGACCGCTTTTCCGCAATTGTCTGAAGCTGATATTGATGATATTTTAGCTTACACTTCAGAGCCAAAAGCGGAACCTGCTGCTGCGGTTGGAGGAGCTGCTAGTCCTCCAGGAACAAATGTAGAAAATGGAAGTTCTAATAATGTAATATTAGGAGTTCTTGCGTTAGTTTTAGTCGTTTTAGTTGTTATGCTAATAATGGTTAATAATGTTTTAACGAAAGTTGCTAAAGCAAATGGTATAGAAGTAGCTCCTAAAGTTGAACGTACGCCAATATGGAAAGCTTTTGTTAGAAATCAATTTTTAGTATTGGTGACTTCTATCTTTTTACTCTTAGCTAGTGGTTATTTTGTATATGGATATTTAATGCAAATTGGTGTTGATCAAGATTATGCTCCAATTCAACCTATACATTATTCTCATAAAATTCACGCTGGGGACAATGAGATTAACTGTAAATACTGTCACTCTGCAGCTAGAGTAAGTAAAAACGCGGGTATTCCTTCTTTAAATGTGTGTATGAACTGTCATAAAAACATTTCTGAAGTTGCTGAAACCACAGCTACTCCTGAGTACAGCAAAGCGTTCTATGATGCTCAAATTCAGAAATTATACGATGCTGTAGGTTGGGATAAAGCAACGCAGTCGTATACTGGAAAGACACAGCCTGTTAAATGGGTTCGTATTCATAATTTGCCTGATTTTGTTTATTTTAATCACTCGCAACACGTAACAGTTGGAGGTATTGAATGTCAAACTTGTCACGGTCCTGTTGAAACTTATGAAATTCAAAAACAATTTGCTCCATTAACTATGGGTTGGTGTATTGACTGTCATAGAAAAACTGACGTTAAAATGGAAGGAAATGGATATTACACTAAAATACACGAAGAACTTTCTAAGAAATACGGTGTGGAAAAATTGACTGAAGCACAAATGGGAGGTTTAGAATGTGGAAAATGCCACTATTAATCAATTTATTAAGATTTTAATATATATATACAATGTCATCAAACAAAAAATACTGGAAAAGTGTTGAGGAACTAGAAAATGGTTCTATTGTTGAGGCGCTTAGAAATAACGAGTTTGTTGAAGAGATTCCTACGGATGAATTTTTAGGGAATGTTGATGCAATGTCATCTTCTTCAACTTCAAGACGTGATTTTCTAAAGTACGTTGGGTTTAGTACTGCTGCAGCTACACTTGCAGCATGCGAAGGTCCTGTGAACAAGTCGATTCCTTATGTATTGCAGCCAGAGCAAATCATTCCTGGAGTAGCTGATTATTATGCTACTTCTGTATTTGATGGATTTGATTTTGCAAACCTACTTGTTAAAACACGTGAAGGGCGTCCTATTAAAATAGATAATAACACTATTTCGGGAGCGAAATTTGCTGCAAATGCAAGAATTCATGCCTCAATATTGTCATTGTATGATAGTATGCGTTTGAAAGCACCAAAGATTGAAGGAAAAGATTCTTCTTGGTCAGCAGTTGATTCAAGAATTAAATCAAGTATTGCTGATGCAAAAGCTAATGGAGGTCAAGTGGTTTTATTGACAAATACTTTAGCTAGTCCTTCTACTGAAAAATTAATTGCTGATTTTATTGCTGCAAATCCAAATGCAAAACACGTAGTTTATGATGCAGTTTCATCATCATCAGCTTTGGATGCGTTTGAAGCAGTTTATGGAGAAAGAGCTTTAGTAGATTATGATTTCTCAAAAGCATCACTTATAGTTTCTGTTGGAGCTGACTTCTTAGGTGATTGGCAAGGTGGTGGATATGACGCAGGATATGCACAAGGTAGAGTTCCAAAAAACGGAAAAATGTCTCGTCATTTCCAATTAGAAGCTAACATGACTTTGTCTGGTGCTGCTGCTGATAAGCGTTTACCGATGTCGGTTGCGAATCAAAAACAAGCATTAGTACATATATATAATGTAATTACAGGTTCGGCAGTTGCTGTAAACCTGGCGCCTGAATTTAAAGCAGAAGTTACTAAAGCCGCTCAGCAATTAAAAGCTGCCGGTTCTAAAGGACTTTTGGTTTCAGGGATTCAAGATAAAAATGCACAATTGCTAGTGCTAGCAATCAATCAAATTCTAGCTAGTGAAGCTTTTACTACGGTTGGTGCTAGACAAATAAGAAAAGGGTCTGATGAGAAAGTGTCTCAATTAGTTAATGATATGAAAGCGGGTAGCATTCATACTTTGATTATGAGTGGAGTTAACCCAGTGTACACTTTGTCCGATTCAGCTTCTTTTGTTGAAGGTCTTAAAAAAGTAAAAACTTCTGTAGCTTTATCTTTAAAAGAAGATGAAACTGCAGCTATTGCATCTATTGCTGCTCCAGTTCCTCATTATTTAGAAGCATGGGGAGATTTAGCATTAACTAAAGGAACATATAGTTTAACACAACCAACAATTCGTCCATTATTCGATACAAAACAATTTCAAGATGTTTTGATGTCTATTAGTGGTCTTACTGGTAATTATTACGATTATTTAAAAAATTATTCATCATCATTTATAGCAGGTTCAACTTGGAATAAAGTATTGCATGATGGTGTCTTTGTTGGAGCCCCTCAAACCTTGTCAGGTGGTACTGCTGATTATGCTTCTGCAGCTGCAGAATTAGCTAAGTCTAAAGTTGCTTCTGGATTAGAATTAGTATTGTATACTAAAACGGGTATGGGAGATGGTCAACAAGCAAATAACCCTTGGTTACAAGAGTTTCCAGATCCAATTACTAGGGTATCTTGGGATAACTATGTAACGGTTTCTAATGCTGATGCAAAAACATTAGGTTTATCTAATGAAATTGTAGCCAATGGTGGTTTGAATGGTAGCTATGTTACAATTACAGCTGCTGATGGTACAAAATTAGAGAAAGTTCCAGTTATTGTTCAGCCAGGTCAAGCAGTTGGAACAGTTGGTTTAGCTTTAGGATATGGTCGTAAAGCGGCTTTAAAAGAAGAAATGCAAGTAGGTATTAATGCTTACGCTTTATATAAAGGTTTTAATGATGTTCAATCAGTTGAATTAGTTGAAGCTGGCGGAGAACATGAGTTCGCTTGTGTTCAAGGTCAAAAAACATTGATGGGTAGAGGTGATATTATTAAAGAGACATCATTAGAAATCTTTAATACTAAGGATTCTAAAATTTGGAATCAAACTCCAAAAGTATCTTTAGATCACAAAGAAGTTGAAGCGACTTCTGTAGATCTATGGGAATCTTTTGATCGTTCTGTAGGTCACCACTTCAATCTTTCTATCGATTTAAATGCTTGTACAGGTTGTGGGGCTTGTGTTATTGCTTGTCATGCTGAAAATAACGTTCCTGTAGTAGGTAAATCAGAAGTAAGAAGAAGTCGTGATATGCACTGGTTGCGTATCGATAGATACTATTCTTCTGAAAGTACTTTTGAAGGAGATAATGAAAGAAAAGAAGGTATTGCTGGATTGTCTAGTTCATTATCTACTTTTAATGAAATGGAAAAGGCAGGAGATAATCCTCAGGTTGCTTTTCAACCAGTAATGTGTCAACACTGTAACCACGCACCTTGTGAAACAGTTTGTCCAGTTGCTGCTACTTCTCATGGTCGTCAAGGTCAAAACCACATGGCATACAACAGATGTGTTGGTACTCGTTACTGTGCTAACAACTGTCCTTATAAAGTACGTCGTTTTAACTGGTTCTTATACAACAAAAATAGCGAGTTTGATTATCACATGAATGATGATTTAGGACGTATGGTGTTGAATCCAGATGTTAACGTTCGTTCTCGTGGAGTTATGGAAAAATGTTCTATGTGTATTCAAATGACACAAGCTACAATTTTGAATGCTAAAAAAGAAGGAAGAGAAGTTGTAGATGGTGAGTTTCAAACGGCATGTTCATCTGCTTGTTCTAGTGGAGCAATGATTTTTGGAGATGTTAATGATAAGGAAAGTAAGGTTGCTAAATTAGCCGCTGATGATAGATCTTATCATTTATTAGAGCATGTAGGAACAAAACCAAATGTGGTTTATCACGTAAAAGTTAGAAACACTTAGAAATAAATTTAAAATCAATATAAAGGAATATGTCTCATATATACGACTCTAGTATTAGAAAGCCTTTAGTTATAGGTGATAAAACTTATCACGACGTAACAGTAGATGTAGCTGCCCCTGTTGAAGGTGTTGCGAATAAACATTGGTGGATTGTATTTACAATTGCTTTAGCAGCCTTCCTTTGGGGAATAGGATGTATTGTTTACACCGTGTCTACTGGTATTGGAACATGGGGATTAAATAAAACAGTTGGTTGGGCTTGGGATATCACTAACTTCGTTTGGTGGGTTGGTATCGGTCACGCTGGAACATTAATTTCTGCAGTATTATTGTTATTCCGTCAAAGATGGAGAATGGCAATTAATCGTTCAGCAGAAGCAATGACAATTTTTTCTGTAATTCAAGCAGGTTTGTTTCCAATCATTCACATGGGACGTCCTTGGTTAGCTTACTGGGTATTGCCAATTCCAAATCAATTTGGTTCATTATGGGTTAACTTTAACTCGCCATTGCTTTGGGACGTATTTGCAATCTCAACTTATTTATCAGTATCGTTAGTTTTCTGGTGGACTGGTCTATTACCAGATTTTGCAATGCTTAGAGATAGAGCGATAACTCCATTTAATAAAAGAGTATATTCTATCTTAAGTTTTGGATGGAGCGGTAGAGTAAAAGATTGGCAGCGTTTTGAAGAAGTATCTTTGGTACTTGCTGGTTTAGCAACTCCTCTTGTACTTTCTGTACACACGATTGTATCTATGGACTTTGCTACTTCTGTAATTCCAGGATGGCATACTACAATTTTCCCTCCTTACTTCGTTGCTGGAGCAGTTTTCTCTGGATTTGCAATGGTAAATACTTTGCTTATTATTATGAGAAAAGTATCTAATCTAGAAGCTTACATTACTTTACAACATATCGAATTGATGAATATTATCATCATGATTACTGGTTCTATTGTAGGTGTTGCTTATATCACTGAGTTATTTGTAGCTTGGTATTCAGGTGTAGAATACGAACAATATGCATTCTTGAATAGAGCAACTGGTCCTTACTGGTGGGCATATTGGGCAATGATGACTTGTAACGTTTTTTCTCCACAATTTATGTGGTTCAAAAAATTAAGAACAAGTATTATGTTTTCATTTGTGATTTCGATTGTTGTAAACATAGGAATGTGGTTTGAGAGATTTGTGATTATTGTAACTTCTCTACATAGAGATTACTTACCATCTTCTTGGACAATGTTCTCGCCAACATTTGTTGATATTGGAATTTTCATTGGAACAATAGGTTTCTTCTTTGTATTGTTTCTATTGTATTCTAGAACTTTCCCAGTAATTGCACAGGCAGAGGTTAAAACAATATTAAAAGCAACAGGAGATAATTACATAAGAGAACGAGAAGCAAATAAAGATTCACACCATGAGTAATAAAGTAATATACGCCATTTATAATGACGATGATGTATTGATGAATGCGGTTAAGAAAACCAGAGCAGCTCACCATCATATTGAAGAAGTTTTTACTCCATTCCCAGTACACGGTTTGGATAAAGCTATGGGAATAGCACCATCTAGATTAGCAATTTGCGCTTTTTTGTATGGATGTGTTGGTATCTCTTTTGCAACTTTCATGATGAGTTATATTATGATTCATGATTGGCCTCAAGATATTGGAGGTAAGCCAAGTTTTAGTTATATTCAAAATATGCCTGCTTTCGTACCAATTATGTTTGAGATGACTGTATTCTTTGCTGCCCACTTAATGGTAATTACTTTTTATATGAGAAGTAAATTATGGCCTTTTAAGAAAGCTGAAAATCCAGATGTTAGAACTACAGATGATCATTTCTTAATGGAAATTGCTATTAAAAACAATGAAGAAGAATTGGTTTCTTTTTTCAAAAATACAGGTGCTGTAGAAGTTAAAGTAATAGAAAAGAATTAATTTAGATATGAAAAGGGTATATAAAATAACACTATTGTTAGGCATTACTATTTTAGTAGCTTCATGCCGTAATGATAAAGCGCCGAATTATCAGTATTTTCCAAATATGTATGAGTCTTTAGGTTATGAAACCTATTCAGAATCTAAAGCTTTTGCAAATGGTCAAGAAGCACAAATTCCTGCTCAAGGTAGTATTAATAGAGGTTTTGAACCTTATGAATATGAAAATACAACTGCAGGATATGAATTGGCTAAAGCTAATTTAAAGTCACCATTGGATTCACTAGATTTAAATTCTGAAAAAGGAAAAGAACTTTACGAAATTTATTGTATGAGTTGTCATGGTGCAACGGGTAATGGTAAAGGGAAATTAGTTGAGAGAGAAAAATTTCTTGGAGTTCCTAGTTATAAAGATAGAGTAATAACTGAAGGAAGTATTTTTCACGTTGTGACGTATGGTTTGAATTCAATGGGTTCTCATGCCAATCAATTAAGTAGCCATGAGCGTTGGTTAGTTGCTGACTACGTGCAAAAACTTAGAAGCCAATTATAATTGTTGAACAAACTGATCGTAATAGATATGTATACATTTTCAAGTAAATTAAAAACTTTTTCTTTTATCTTAATGGCCGTTGGTGTATTAGGAATAGGTTATGGTTTTTTTAACGCACCTAAAGATATTCATGAAGTCGAGAATATCCTTTCTGCATCATCACATGATGGACACGGAGAAGCACATCATGAAGAAGCGCAAGCTGCTGTTCATGGAGAAGCTGAGCCAGCTCATGAAGAAGCACAAGCTGTTGCTCATGGAAAAGCAATTCCAGCTCATGATCAATCACAAACTG
This sequence comes from Flavobacterium zubiriense, assembly GCF_041729725.1. Classification (NCBI taxonomy): domain Bacteria; kingdom Pseudomonadati; phylum Bacteroidota; class Flavobacteriia; order Flavobacteriales; family Flavobacteriaceae; genus Flavobacterium; species Flavobacterium zubiriense. The sequence continues at coordinate 13,564 of NZ_JBCFQL010000005.1, forward strand.
TTGCTCATGAAGAAGCTAATCCTACTCAAGAGGCTAATCACGCAACAACAGCACATGCTGCCGAAAGCAAATCTGACGCACATGCTGAACACGAAGAGCATTTGACTCACGTTTTGCACCAATTACAAAATAAACCATGGGCAGCTCTATATGTTGCTTGTATTTTCTTCTTGTTAATTACAATGGGTACTCTAGTTTTTTATGCTATTCAACAAGTAGCACAAGCGGGTTGGTCTCCAGTTTTATTTAGAGTTATGCAAGGAATAACAGCTTACCTTCCTTATGGTTCGGTTTTATTTTTTATATTATTAGTTTTATGTGGTTTGCATTTTAATCACCTTTTTACGTGGATGGCTGATGGAGTTACAGATCCTACTAGTGCTAATTATGATAAATTGATTGCTGGTAAGTCAGGTTATTTAAATTTTGGTTTCTGGATTGTTAGAGCTGCTATTTTCTTAATTGGATGGAATGTTTACCGTCATTTTTCAAGAAAAAACTGCTTAGCACAGGATGAAGCTAATGATAATAGTTTTTATAAAAAGAACTTTAATATATCAGCAGGTTTCTTAGTGTTTTTTATTGTTTCTGAATCTATTATGTCATGGGACTGGATTATGTCTTTTGATCCTCACTGGTTCTCTACATTATTTGGATGGTATGTATTTGCAAGTTTCTTTGTAAGTGGTATCACATTGATTGCTATGGTAACTGTTTATTTAAAATCTAAAGGATATTTAGAATATGTAAATACAAGTCATATTCATGACTTAGCTAAATTCATGTTTGGTATCAGTATTTTTTGGACCTACTTATGGTTTTCTCAATTTATGTTGATTTGGTATGCTAATATTCCTGAAGAAATCACGTATTTCATTACAAGAATTGAATTGTATAACCTGCCTTTCTTTGGTGCAGTTGTCATGAATTTTGTTTTCCCATTATTAATTCTTTTAAATACTGATTTCAAGAGAATTTCATGGGTAATTGTTATGGCTGGTACAGTTATTTTATTGGGTCATTATGTTGATTTCTTTAATATGATTATGCCTGCAACAGTTGGTGACCAATGGTTTATTGGTGTTTCTGAAATCTCATCAGTTCTTTTCTTCCTTGGGTTGTTTATTTTTACTGTTTTTACAGCATTAACTAAAGTTCCTTTATTAGCAAAAAGAAATCCTTATATCGAAGAAAGTAAACATTTTCATTATTAATTTTTAAAGAGATAAACAGATGACAAGTTTGTTGGTAATTATAGTTTTAGTTTTATTAGCTGTTGCTTTATGGCAATTGACTAAAATATTCGACCTTACTCAAGTAGGTTCTACATCAGATAGCTCTCAAGTAGCTAATGATAAAGATAATAATGTTCAAGGTTATTTGATGTTTGGTTTTTTAGCATTCTTATATATTTTTACAATATATGGTTTGTTTGCCTGGGGTGATTTACCTTTGCACACACCTGCTTCAGAACACGGAGGACAAGTAGATAATTTGATGAATATTACTTGGATTTTAATTTTTACGGTTCAAGCAATAACACAAGTTTTATTGCATTACTTTGCTTTTAAATATAAAGGTAAAAAAGATCAAAAAGCTTTATATTTTGCTGATAATAATAAATTAGAAGCATTGTGGAGTATTATTCCTGCGGTAGTTTTAGCTGGTTTGATTCTTTATGGTTTGTACGCTTGGACAAACATTATGTTTGTTGATAAAGATGAAGATGTAATTGAAATTGAAATATATGCTCAACAATTTAAATGGACCGCTAGATTTGCTGGAGAAGATAATGTTTTAGGTAAAGCGAATGTTCGTTATATTGAAGGAGTAAATACTTTAGGAGTTGATTTAAGTGATCCAAATGCTCAAGATGATATTGTAGTTAGCGAATTGCACATACCTAAAGGTAAAAAAATTCATTTCAAATTTCGTTCTCAAGACGTTTTGCACTCAGCTTATATGCCTCACTTTAGAGCTCAGATGAATTGTGTTCCTGGTATGGTAACTGAATTTGCTTTTACGCCAATTTATACTACAGCTGAATACCGAGATTTGCCTTATATGATTGAGAAAGTTTCTCATATTAATGATCTAAGAGCAAAGAAAAGTGCTGAATTAATTGCAAAAGGAGAATCAGGGTTAGACCCGTATACTTTTGATTACTTGTTGCTTTGTAATAAAATTTGTGGCGCATCTCACTATAACATGCAAATGAAAATTATAGTTGATACACCTGAAGATTATAGAAAATGGTTAGCTAGTCAAGCTTCACTTGTTAGTCAAGTTAAAGCATCATTAGAAACACCTGCTGAGAATTCTTCAGCAACTGAAGGTACACAACAACCAATTGATACAGTAGCAGCTGAGAAAGTTGTTATTAAATAATTTATTAAGATAATTTAAAGTATAATATATGTCAGCAGAAGGTCACGATCACGCACACGATCACGAACACGAACACGAACACCACCATAAAGAGACATTCATTACTAAGTATATATTTAGTATTGATCACAAGATGATTGCTAAACAATACCTTATTACAGGTATTCTTATGGGGATTATTGGGATTTGTATGTCGCTACTTTTCAGAATGCAATTAGCATGGCCAGAAGAATCTTTTAAAATATTTAATGTTTTATTAGGTGATAAGTTTGCTCCTGATGGAGTTATGGCTAATGATGTTTATCTTGCTTTAGTGACAATTCACGGTACAATAATGGTATTCTTTGTACTTACAGCCGGTTTAAGTGGTACTTTTAGTAACTTACTTATTCCACTTCAAATAGGTGCAAGAGATATGGCATCTGGATTTATGAACATGATCTCCTATTGGTTGTTCTTCATTTCAGCTGTAATTATGATTGCCTCTTTATTTGTTGAATCTGGACCTGCTTCATCAGGGTGGACAATTTATCCTCCTTTGAGTGCATTACCACAAGCTATTCCTGGTTCAGGAACAGGTATGACACTTTGGTTAGTATCTATGGCTATATTCATTGCATCTTCATTAATGGGATCTTTAAATTATATTGTTACTGTAATCAATTTGAGAACTAAAGGAATGTCTATGACTAGACTTCCACTTACAATCTGGACATTTTTTGTAACAGCCATCATTGGTGTTATTTCTTTTCCAGTATTATTGTCGGCAGCTTTATTATTGATTTTCGATAGAAGTTTTGGTACTTCATTCTTCTTATCTGATATTTATATTGCCGGAGAAGTTTTACATTACCAAGGTGGTTCTCCTGTATTATTCGAACACTTATTTTGGTTCTTAGGTCACCCAGAGGTATATATTGTAATCTTGCCTGCAATGGGACTTGTTTCTGAAATTATGGCAACAAATTCTCGTAAACCAATTTTCGGTTACAGAGCAATGATTATGTCAGTTCTTGCAATTGCATTCTTGTCAACTATTGTTTGGGGTCACCACATGTTTATTTCAGGTATGAATCCTTTCTTAGGATCTGTATTTACTTTTACAACCTTATTGATTGCAATTCCATCAGCTGTAAAAGCATTTAACTGGATTACAACTTTATGGAAAGGTAATTTACAATTGAATCCTGCTATGTTGTTTTCTATCGGAATGGTTTCTACTTTCATCACTGGAGGTTTAACAGGAATCATTTTAGGAGATAGTACTTTGGATATTAACGTTCACGATACTTACTTTGTTATTGCTCACTTTCACCTAGTAATGGGAATCTCTGCGCTTTATGGAATGTTTGCTGGTATTTACCACTGGTTCCCTAAAATGTTTGGAAGAATGCTGAACAAAAATTTAGGTTATGTACACTTTTGGATAACAGCAGTTTGTGCTTATGGAGTTTTCTTTCCAATGCACTTTATTGGATTAGCTGGTTTACCAAGACGTTATTATACAAATACTAACTTCCCATTATTTGATGATTTACAAAATGTGAATGTATTGATTACCGTTTTTGCCTTAGTAGGTGGAGTATTCCAATTGATATTCTTGTATAACTTCTTTATTAGTATTTTCTATGGTAAGAAAGCAGTTCAAAATCCTTGGAGATCTACAACATTAGAGTGGACAACACCAGTAGAACACATACATGGAAACTGGCCAGGTGAAATCCCTGAAGTTCACCGTTGGGCTTACGATTACAGTAACCCAGAACATGAAGATGATTTTGTTCCTCAAACGGTTCCAATGAAACCAGGTGAATCAGTTTTACACCATTAAAATATTTTACAAAAAGACCTTCTGAAAAGAGGGTTTTTTTGTTTTATAGAGTTAACAAATACCTAATGAAAAATTCCAAATTCTATAACGACTCACTTTCCTTTTGGAATTTGGAATTTTAAAAATTGGTATTTAATTGTATTTTCTATCTTTGTTACATGAATGAAAATTTAGACCCAACAACAAAGGGATACAATCCAGAAGAACTTGATCTTGAAAAAAGATTGAGACCACTTAGTTTTGATGATTTTGCTGGTCAAGATCAGGTGTTAGAGAATCTTAAGGTTTTTGTTGCTGCTGCAAATCAACGTAACGAGGCGCTAGATCATACTTTGTTTCATGGTCCTCCAGGATTAGGGAAAACTACATTGGCTAATATTTTGGCAAATGAATTAGAAGTAGGAATCAAAATAACTTCTGGTCCAGTATTGGATAAGCCAGGGGATTTAGCTGGTTTGTTAACTAATCTTGAAGAAAGAGATGTTTTGTTTATTGACGAAATTCATCGTTTAAGCCCTATAGTTGAAGAGTATTTGTATTCGGCAATGGAGGATTTTAAAATTGATATCATGATTGAATCGGGACCTAACGCAAGAACGGTTCAGATTAACCTGAATCCTTTTACCTTAATTGGAGCAACTACACGTTCAGGACTTTTAACTGCTCCCATGCGTGCTCGTTTTGGAATTTCATCAAGACTACAATATTATACAGTAGAATTGTTGACTACCATTGTGCAAAGAAGTGCTTCTATTTTAAAAATGCCAATTTCTATGGAAGCGGCTATTGAAATTGCTGGTAGAAGCCGCGGAACACCTAGAATAGCCAATGCATTATTACGTAGAGTTCGCGATTTTGCTCAGATAAAAGGAAATGGAACTATTGATATTGAAATTTCGAAATACGCCTTGCAAGCACTGAATGTTGATGCGCATGGTTTGGACGAAATGGATAATAAAATATTAAATACCATAATTGATAAGTTTAAAGGAGGGCCTGTGGGATTGAGTACTTTGGCAACTGCTGTTTCCGAAAGTAGTGAAACTATCGAAGAAGTTTACGAACCATTTTTGATTCAGGAAGGTTTTATTATGCGAACACCACGTGGTCGTGAAGTTACCGATAAAGCTTATAAACATTTAGGGAAAATTAGAAATAATATTCAAGGAGGGCTTTTTTAAGATTTCAATTTATTATTTATACCATCGACTCAAGAAACAAATATTCACAATTCATAAAATCCGAAGCCAAACGCCTCGGATTTTTATCTTGTGGTATATCTAAAGCAGGTTTCTTAGAAGAAGAAGCACCGCGATTAGAGAATTGGTTGAAGAAAAACCAGAATGGAAAAATGGCGTATATGGAAAATAATTTCGACAAACGCCTCAATCCGACATTACTGGTGGACGATGCTAAAAGCGTGGTTTCCCTTTTACTGAATTATTATCCCGAAAAGGAACAAATTCAAGATTCGTATAAGATTTCGAAATATGCTTACGGCAAAGATTATCACTTTGTTATTAAAGAGAAATTAAAGGAATTGCTCTTCTCAATTCAGTCAACTATTGGAGAAGTTTCGGGTCGTGTTTTTGTAGATTCTGCACCTGTTTTAGACAAAGCCTGGGCTGCAAAAAGTGGTTTGGGTTGGATTGGGAAAAACAGTAATTTATTGACCCAGAAAGTAGGGTCTTTCTATTTTATTGCCGAATTGATTATCGATTTAGACTTAGATTATGATTCCCCTACAACGGATCATTGTGGAAGTTGCACGGCTTGTATAGATGCTTGTCCTACTCAGGCTATTGTTGCGCCTTATGTTGTAGATGGTAGTAAGTGTATTTCATATTTTACGATAGAACTTAAAGAAAATATTCCTGCCGAAATGAAAGGTCATTTTGATGATTGGGTTTTTGGATGTGATACCTGTCAGGATGTTTGTCCTTGGAATCGATTTTCGAAAATTCATAATGAACCTTTGTTTAATCCCAATCCTGCTTTACTTTCGCTGACTAAAAATGATTGGGAAGAAATGACTGAAGAAACTTTTAAAATTGTTTTTAAAGATTCACCCGTTAAAAGAACCAAATTTGAAGGATTGAAACGTAATATCAATTTTTTGAAGCAATAAAAACAGTTGAAAATGAAATTATAAATTATTTATTTCTGTATTTTAACTTTTTTTTATATATTTATAGTTCTTAAAAAATTCTCAATATGACTGTAAATCAAATATTAAGCACAAAAGGGAATAATGTTTATTCAATTATTTCTACTATTAGCGTATATGATGCTATTAAGGTAATGGGTGAGAAAAATATTGGTGCAATATTAATTATTGAAGAAAATCAATTAAAAGGTATTTTATCAGAGAGGGATTATGCACGAAAAATTGTTCTTAAGGGCAAATTGTCTAAAGATACGTTGGTAAATGAAATTATGGTTAGCAAAGTAATTACGGTTCAGTCCACAGATGATTTGGATTATTGTATGGAACTAATGATTTCAAGAAGAATTCGACATTTACCAGTTATTGAGGACAATAAAGTTATAGGATTGGTTTCTATAGGAGATGTTGTAAAATCAATTATAGAAAAACAGAAAGAAACAATTCAACTTTTAGATTCTTACATCAATGGAACACAACCTTAGGGTTGAATTTTGATGGTAAAGTATATCCTGTTAGCTGCAATTTTCTTGCAGCTTTTTTTTATGCTTAAAAATTAGTTTTTTATAAAAGAATTATGAAAAAGTTAACTTTTTAAGTTAAGACTTCTATCTTTGTGTATAAGATAAAACTGCTATTACTGTCTTTGGAATCTCAGAAAGAAGACTAGGAAAACATTTCAAAATAAATTATATATTTTTACTAGATGATTGCACATTTACAAGGGAAATTAGTTGAAAAATCGCCAACACAGCTCGTTATTGATTGCGGAGGTGTAGGTTATGAGGTTCATATTTCATTACATACTTATTCTTTACTTCCTAATACTGATTTTATAAAAGTGTTCACTTACCTTCAAATAAAAGAAGATGCACATACTATTTTTGGTTTTGTTGAAAAATCAGAAAGAGAAATTTTTAAATTGTTGCTATCTGTTTCAGGTATTGGAGCAGGTATCGCAAGAACGATGTTGTCCTCGTTAGATCCAAAACAAATCACTAATGCTATAGCTTCAGGCGATGTAGGTACAATTCAGTCCATTAAAGGTATTGGAAGTAAAACAGCACAAAGAGTAATTTTAGATTTAAAAGAAAAAGTATTGAAATTGTACGATTTGGACGAAGTTTCTATGTCGCAAAGCAATACAAATAGAGATGAAGCGTTATCAGCATTAGAAGTTTTAGGATTTGTTAAAAAAGCTTCTGAAAAAGTGATAGATAAAATTGTGAAAGAGGATCCAGATGCATCTGTAGAATCTATTATTAAGCAAGCTTTAAAAAGCTTATAAAAGCACGGTAAAACCAATTGTATGCATAAAGTTTGTATTGTTTTGGCATTTTTATTATGTGGTTTTGTATCCTCGGCTCAAGTAAATGAATCAGTTCAGGATACAACTAAAAAAGGATATTCGTTAGGGAAAGTTCAAATCAAAGATCCTAAGAGTATTTTGGCTGCATATACTTATGACCCAAAAACCGATAGGTATATTTACACCAGTTCTATTGATGGATTTTCTATTAATTACCCTATTATTTTGACTCCAAAGGAATATGAAAACTTAGTTTTGAAAGAATCTATGAAAGAATATTTCCAAAAAAAATCAGATGCAATTGACGGAAAAAAACAAGGAAGTGAGGAAGATAAAAAGGATTTGTTACCTAGATATTACATAAAATCGGGTTTGTTTGAATCTATTTTTGGAAGCAATACCGTCGATGTCAAACCTACAGGTTCTGTAGAAATGGACATGGGAGCTCGTTTTACAAGACAAGATAATCCTTCATTTTCTCCAAGAAACAGATCTAATCTTGCTTTTGATTTCGATCAAAGAATCAGCATGAGTTTGATGGGAAAAGTAGGAACCAGGCTCAATGTAAATGCTAATTATGATACTCAGTCTACATTTGCTTTTCAAAATTTATTGAAATTAGAATATGCTCCCACCGAGGATGATATTATTCAGAAAATTGAAGTAGGAAATGTGAGCATGCCTTTAAACAGTTCCCTAATTAGAGGTGCACAAAGTTTGTTTGGTGTAAAAACGCAATTGCAATTTGGAAAAACAATGGTTACGGGTGTCTACTCTGAACAAAAATCACAAACCAAAACTGTAGTTTCTCAAGGAGGTGGAACGCTGCAGGATTACGATATTTTTGCATTGGATTATGATACTGATAGACACTTCTTTTTATCTCAGTATTTTAGAAACCGATACGATATTGCGTTAAAAAATTATCCATTTATTGATAGTAGAGTACAAATCACCCGAATTGAAGTTTGGGTTACCAATAAACAAACACGTCTTAACACCACTTCAAATAATCTTAGAAATGTTATCGCACTTCAAGATTTAGGAGAAGCCCAATTATCAGGTTTAGCAGATGACCAAGTGGTGGTTTTAAATCCGTCAACAGGAATGTTTAATAATCCTGCCGATTCGCCTTCGGACAATTCAAATAATAAATACGATCCAGCGCAAATTCAATCGGGTAATGGATTGTTGAATTCCAATATTCGAGAAATGGCAACGGCGGGTTCGGGATTTAATAGTACAGTAAGCGAAGGCCAAGATTATTCGAAACTTGAAAATGCTCGAAAATTGACAGCCAACGAATTTACGTATCATCCTCAATTGGGTTACATATCCTTACAACAAAGGTTGTCGAATGATGAAATTTTAGCAGTTTCTTATGAATATACCATTGGAGACCAAGTGTATCAAGTGGGTGAATTTGGTAATGACGGAGTGGATGCCACCTTAGTTACGGGGACACAACAATCGACTCAGGCGGTGGTTACACAAAGTTTAATTTTGAAAATGTTGAAAAGTAATTTGACAAATGTAAGAAATCCAGTTTGGAACTTGATGATGAAGAATATCTATCAAATTCCCGGAGCTTATCAAATTAAACAAGAAGATTTTAGATTCAATATTCTTTACACTGATCCTTCACCCTTAAATTATATTACTCCAGTTACCGGAAGTCCTTTTCCCACCAATCCGTCAGCAGAGAACAGAGTGGCCGAAACACCATTGTTAAATGTTTTTAATTTGGATAAATTAAATTATAATAATGATCGCCAAGTGGGTGGGGACGGTTTTTTTGATTTTGTACCAAATTTGACTGTTGATTCTCAAAACGGACGCATTATTTTTACCACTAAAGAGCCTTTTGGAGAATTACTATTCGATAAATTATCCAATACTAATTCTGCTGAAGATTATAATAATACGGCTACCTACAATGCTAATCAAAGAAAATATGTTTTTAGTAGTATGTACCGGGTAACTCAGGCAAAAGCATTAGAAGATAGTGACAAGAATAAATTTTTGTTAAGAGGGAAATACAAATCATCCGCTGGCGATGGAATTCCAATTGGTGCTTTCAATGTACCGCAAGGTTCTGTTGTCGTTACCGCAGGAGGAAGAGTTTTAGTTGAAGGGGTTGATTATAGTGTAAATTATCAATTAGGTAGAGTGCAAATTCTAGACCCTTCGTTACAGGCATCGAATACACCAATAAATGTTTCCCTCGAAAATAATTCTATTTTTGGTCAACAAACCAGAAGATTTATGGGAGTAAATGTAGAGCATAAATTCTCGGAAAATTTTACTTTAGGAGGAACTTTTTTAAAAATGTCCGAAAGACCATTTACTCAAAAAACCAGTTATGGTCAGGAATCCGTTAATAATACCATTTTTGGGTTTAATACTAATTTCTCTACCGGAGTTCCTTTTTTTACAAGATTAGTTAACATGCTTCCTAATATTGATACCGACGTTCCGTCAAATTTATCGGTAAGAGGTGAAATTGCATTTTTAAAACCCGATACACCAAAAGCAGATCAATTTCAAGGCGAGTCAACTTTGTATATAGATGATTTTGAAGGTTCGCAATCCACCATAGATATGCGATCGGCTTACACTTGGAGTTTAGCATCAACACCAGAGGAAAACGCAAATAGTCTCTATAACTTTAATGCTAAAAATAACGATTTAACTTATGGTCACAAAAGAGCAAAATTAGCTTGGTACACCATAGATCCCGTTTTTTATGTTCAAAAACCATCTGGAATTTCTAATGATGATATTTCGTTAAATTCAACCAGAAGAATTTTTAGTGAAGAATTATATCCCTTATTAGATATTGCTCAAGGGCAAACACAAGTAATTAGTACTTTAGATTTAACCTATTTCCCAACCGAAAGAGGACCGTATAACAATAACTCTAATTTTAGTTTAACTCCAAAAGAAAATTATGGAGGTATTATGCGCTCCCTGAGTTCTACTAATTTCGAACAAGGAAATGTAGAGTACATTCAGTTTTGGGTTCTAGATCCTTATGTAGGTAACGGAAAAGTAGAGCCAACTAATACGGGTAAAATCTATTTTAACTTAGGAGAAATTTCGGAAGATGTATTAAAAGATGGTCGCAAACAATATGAAAATGGATTAGGGCCAGATCAGGTAAAAGTTAATCCACAACCGATATGGGGAGACGTTCCTGCTTCGCAATCGTTAATTTATGCTTTTGATACTGACCCTAATAATAGAAAAAATCAAGATGTAGGATTGGATGGTTTACCTAGTAGTGCTGAAGGAGCTATTTATGACAATTTTGCTTCTGAACCAGATCCAGCAGCCGATGATTATACTTTTTATTTGAATGCAAATGGAGGGATTTTAGATCGTTATAAAAATTACAACGGTACTGAAAATAACTCAGCTGTTGATATTAATGATCCAAATCGAGGGGCTACTACACTTCCAGATGTTGAAGATATTAATCGAGACAATACCATGAATACCATTAATGCGTATTATGAATATAGTATTGACATGAGACCAGATATGGTACCTGGAGCGAATTATGTAACCGATGTTAGAGAGATTCAGGCTACTTTGCCCAATGGTGATGTGACTGATGCTAGATGGGTTCAGTTTAAAATCCCAGTTTCATCACCAGAAAATACTATTGGAAATATTACTGATTTTAGGTCTATTCGTTTTATGCGAATGTTTATGACAGGATTTGAAGACGAAGTAACCGTGCGTTTTGGAGCTTTAGATTTAGTACGAGGCGATTGGAGAAGGTATACCAATACATTAGATCCTAATGATACTAATGTTGATGATGATAATACAGAATTAGCCGTTTTGGCAGTAAACGTTCAGGAGAATGACGAAAGATGTCCGGTAAATTACATCACGCCTCCTGGTGTTCAAAGAGAGCAATTGTATAATAACAATACGTTGATTAATCAAAATGAACAATCCTTATCATTACGAGTTTCGGGAGATGGTTTAGAGCCAGAAGATGCCAGAGCCGTTTTTAAAAATGTAAGCGTAGACATGCGTCAGTTTAAAAAATTGAGAATGTTTTTGCATGCTGAATCATTGCCTGGCGAGATTGCTATAGATGATGATGAAATGGTTGGGTTTATCCGTTTTGGTAATGATTTTACGCAAAATTTCTATCAAATTGAGATTCCATTAAAAACAACAAAGACAACATCTGGAATTTGTAAATATACCGCTGATGAAGTTTGGCCTCAAGCCAATGAAATTGATTTGGCTTTGTCGTTATTAACAAGTTTGAAAATTGAAGCCAAAGGAATCGACCCAACGACACTGCCACTTGACGGAATTTACTACAGAAATGAAGATGAATTGGACAGTGGTTTAGCTAATAAAATAAATAAACTGCGATTGGGTATTAAAGGAAATCCGAATTTCGGAATGGTTCGTACGCTGATGGTCGGGATTAAGAGTAATGTTACTCATAAAGATATTAAAGGAGAAGTATGGTTCAATGAGCTTCGTTTGTCTGAAATGGATAACAAAGGAGGAATGGCGGCTGTGTTAAACGTAGATACAAATTTTGCCGATTTTGCCACAATTTCTGCCACAGGAAAAATGAGTACCGTTGGTTTTGGTACTATTGAACAAGGACCAAATGAAAGAAGTAGAGAGGATATTCAGCAATATAATATTGTAACAAATTTGAATTTAGGCCAATTATTGCCTAACAAATGGGGAATTAACCTGCCTTTTAATTACAGTGTAGGGGAAGAAACTATCAAGCCGGAATACGACCCATTTAATCAGGACATTAAATTAAAACAGCTTTTAAGCGAAACTGATGATGCTGATGAAAGAACTAATTTAAGAAACCGTGCTATAGATTATACAAAACGAACAAGTATTAATTTTATTGGAGTAAGAAAGCAAAGAGGAGCAGAACAAAAACCACATATTTACGATCCTGAGAATTTTACTTTTTCGCAATCATTCAATAAAGTAGAACGTCATGATTATGAAATTGAAGATTATCTAGATCAGCAAGCATCCACATCAGTAGATTTTGCATATAGTTTTGAAAACAAAGCTGTAGAACCTTTCAAGAAAACGCAATTCATGAAAAAAAGTAATTATTGGAAGATGTTGAGTGATTTTAATTTTAATTATTTGCCTTCTAATGTTACTTTTAATACCAATATTAACAGACAATACAACCGCCAACAATTTAGACAAGTGGATAATGTTCCTGGTCTTGAACTGGATCCTTTATATCGCAGAAATTTTGGTTTCAATTACAACTATGGTTTTAACTATAATTTGACAAAATCATTGAAATTTAGCTATGCAGCGACAGCTAATAATCTTGTGAAGAGTTATTTAAATCAAGATGATTTGCCAATGGAAGATTTCTCTATATGGGACAGTTATTGGGATATAGGAGATCCAAATAGGCATACACAGCAATTAGTTTTAAACTATGATTTGCCTATTAATAAAATACCTTTGTTTAGTTTTATAAAATCAAATTATTCCTATACAGGAGATTACAGTTGGCAAAAATCAGCCAATGCTTTGTCTGAAATAGAAGTCAATGGAGCTGCTTTTAATTTAGGAAATACGGTTCAAAATGCACGTACCAATAATTTGAATACTACTTTCAATATGGATGTGTTGTATAAATATTTAGGGTTGTCCAAAAAACCTAAAATAACAGCGAGACCAACTCCTGCTGCAGCGCCAAAACCTGGACAAAAAATTACTAGCACACCAGTTAAACCACAAGCTCAAAATAATGTCTTTGTTGATGGTATGATTGGAATTTTGACCAGCGTTAAGAATATCCAAATTAACTATACCGAAAATAGCGGTACATTATTACCTGGTTATACACCAAGTATTGGTTTCCTAGGTTCTTCGAGACCATCGTTAGGATTTATTTTTGGTAGTCAGGATGATGTGCGTTATGAAGCGGCCAAAAGTGGTTGGTTAACCAATTATCAAGATTTTAATCAAAATTATACTCAGGTAACTAACAAAGTATTGAGAGCTACTGCTAATGTAGATTTATTTCCTGATTTGAAAATCGATTTAACTATGGATCGATCACTTTCTGAAAATTATTCAGAACAATATGATGTGTCTTCTGATGGAACTTACAATTCCCGTTCTCCATATAATTACGGAATGTTTTCAATCTCTACTGTTTTAATTAAAACAGCATTTTCTACAAGTAATGAAATGGAGTCGGCGGCTTTTGATGATTTTAGAGAAAACCGATTAACAATTGCCAATCGTTTAGCTGAAGATTTTTACGGAGCAGGAAATCCAATTCCTAGATATGGAGATGATTTGAACCCTATTCCAGCTGCTGCTGTTGATCCTAGTAATGATCCAGATAAAAAGAAAAGAGAGATTTATACTTCTAATGCTGGTTATCCGTTAGGATTTGGAAAAAACAACCAATCGGTGCTATTGCCAGCCTTTGTTTCGGCTTATACAGGAACAGATGCCGAAAGTGTTTCTAAAGGGGTTTTTAGAAGTTTCCCTATTCCTAACTGGACATTAAAGTATAACGGCTTGATGCGCTATGGAGTTTTTAAAAAGAATTTCAGACGTTTTTCTTTGCAGCACGCTTATAGAGCTTCGTATACGATAAATCAATTCAGATCTAATTTTGATTATGATAATGATCCTTCGGGAACAGATGATGGTGGGAATTTTTATAACAAAACACTTATTTCGAATGTCAATTTAGTAGAGCAATTCAGTCCGTTAGTCCGAATGGATTTCGAATTAAAAAATTCGCTAAAAGTGCTAACAGAGATTAAAAAAGACCGTGCTTTATCAATGAGTTTTGATAATAATCTATTGACCGAAGTAAAAGGAATTGAATATGTAGTAGGTTTAGGGTATCGTTTTAAAAATGTCATTTTTACTTCAAGACTTGCCGATAATCCTACTGGAGTGATTAAAGGAGATATTAATATGAAAGCCGATTTATCGTATAGAAACAACCAGACCATTGTGCGTTATTTAGATTATGATAACAATCAATTAGCAGGTGGGCAAAATTTGTGGTCTTTGAAAGTAACTGCTGATTATTCCTTTAGTAAAAACCTTACGGCTATTTTCTATTATGACCATTCATTTTCTCAAGCCGTAATATCTACTTCGTTTCCAATAACTAATATTCGATCAGGATTTACGCTTCGATATAATTTTGGGAATTAATTTGTAAAATCTAAACCAAATTTAAATTCAAGATTGCTACATTTGCACAATAAAAAATTATCATACATCAATTACTATTATTATGAGTATACCAGCAGATTTAAAGTACACTAAAGACCACGAATGGGTAAGTTTAGAGGGAAATATTGCAACAGTAGGAATCACGCATTTTGCTCAAAAAGAGTTGGGTGATATTGTTTATGTTGAAGTAGAAACTTTAGATCAAACGTTAGTAAAAGACGAAGTTTTTGGTACTGTGGAAGCAGTAAAAACCGTTTCTGATTTGTTTCTTCCTTTGTCAGGGGAGATTGTTGAATTCAATACTGGATTAGAAGATGATCCTGAATTAGTGAATACGGATCCTTATGGAGCAGGCTGGATGATTAAAATAAAAATTTCTGATTTAGCGGAATTCGAAACTTTATTGACTGCCGAAGGATACAAAGAATTGATAGGTGCTTAAAAAAATTTGTTTAGGAGCCGCTTTCTTTTGGGCAGGAATTATACTGTATTTGTGTTTAATTCGGATAAGTGAGCTTCCTGCTCTATCAATTCCATATATCGATAAGCTCTTACACGCTTTTTTTTATTTTGTTTTTAGTTTATTATGGTTTTATGCACTTCGCTTTAATTCTAGAAGTAAAAGCCGGGCAAAAATTTTATGGATTGTTTTTTTTCTATCACTTTTTTTTGGGATTGCTATAGAACTATTTCAAACCTATCTTACTACGTATAGAAGTGGAGATATTCTGGATGTTTTAGCAAATATGAGTGGAACATTATTGGCTATTTTGATAATTATCATTTTAGATAAAAAAGATTTTTTAAGTAAAATTCCCCCGCAACCCTAATACTTTATAAAGAGTTAATGATGCTGTTTTTTACGAATTTGGGATTGAATACTGTCAAAAAAATTTCTGAAATTGCCGAAAAATGTATGCTGTCATATTAAAATGTGGCATTGTGTTTCGTAAAATAAATTCAGATTTTCAGCAAAATTTATTCAAAACAAGGCTAACTGTTCATTATCTCTCTTAGGCATCATTTGGTTGAAATTTGTTAGTCAAGTTGTTTGGAACAAAATAGAGTTGAATTACTAAAATTTTATCAAGAGCAAGTAAAATTCAATATTGTTATTCGAAAAACAGCAGGAGTGTTATTTTTAAAAGAGATGTGAAAATAGAATTGAACAAGGACGTCTAACTCGAGTCGTTTCTTACGTGAAGGATTTGCATACACCTCAAGTTTACTTTTATACTTTCTTAAAGGTGTGGCCGGAGCTATTTGTATTGTTCTTTTAGTTCAAAAAGGATATGTTTAAAACTTGTGTTCAATCAAACCAAAGAGTGTTTTTTTTGATTAATATATGGTGTAATTTCTCCGCAGGAAAAAGATTTTAATTTTGTCAACATAAAAAATGCTCTTTTTTTATCCTTGATCAAATATTTCGTGTCACATCAACATGAGGCACACTTGATCGTAATAACTAATAAGCTGACAAAATCACTTACATGTATTTATATGGTTTCTCGTTGCCTAGAAGAACCAAACGACTTTTTTGATAATCTCTTAACAATATGAGATACCATTATTGAAATGGTATCTCCTGTTTTTTTTGCCCTTTAGGGAAAACGGCTAATTGATCAATTACAATTCCGGTTTGATTTACTTCTATTGTAACAGTATGCTTTCCTGTCTTTTCAATTTTTACAGGCAGTGTAAAGATCGCTGCATTTCGTAACACATTTGCTTTCCATGCAGCATTTCTATCGTAACTATTTAGCTTGAATGTTTCAGAAGTATTTGCATCGAATGAAATAGTAGCTTCATGGTCTGAATTATTAGCATGCGTTGGGATGAAACGAACTTCGATTTCATAGTCACCTGTTTTTTCAGTTTCGAAAGTATAAGTAACCGATGGTTTTTCAGTTTCAAAATAACTTGATTTTAAAGGAAAAAGCGTGATAGCAGCATTGCTGTATCCAAATCCTTCTATTGCTTTCCATTGATAATTTTTAGCACCTTGATTTGCAGTAAAATCCTTTGCTTGAATTGCGATTAATTCAGTTGTGTTAGCTTTGCTTTCTTCAATTTTTGGTGCGTTTTCATATTTTATAGGATCAAAAACAGGTAATTTTCGTGGAGCCATACTCATCATATTATTCCATTTTCCATTACTCATTTCAGTATTGTAATACTGAGTCAATTCTTCGATTTTATGGAAACCTTCTTTCGATAATTGTTCGAATTTTTCCTTTTCAGACTGATCTTTACTTTCTAAAGATAATTTCCAATATAGAAATTTATGATTGATATAAGCAGCGGCTTTTACAGGATAAACAACCAATTGAAACCATGTATCTTTTCGCTCATTAGGAATCGATTGAGATAAATGATTTACTTTT
The DNA here is from genome assembly GCF_041729725.1 of Flavobacterium zubiriense. Taxonomy (NCBI): domain Bacteria; kingdom Pseudomonadati; phylum Bacteroidota; class Flavobacteriia; order Flavobacteriales; family Flavobacteriaceae; genus Flavobacterium; species Flavobacterium zubiriense. The sequence continues at coordinate 30,885 of NZ_JBCFQL010000005.1, forward strand.
TCCACTAATAAATCATAAAGTTGGATTCTTCGCTTGGCTTCCTCAACGGTAAATTCAGAAGGTTTAATTTGGGTAGTAGGTTCTGTTTGGCTCCAGCCCATAAATTCGGGTTTTCTCAGCATCGCTAATCGGTAATATTCACTCATTATATGGCTTACATCATTAGCAACGGCATCGTTGAATTCTCTTGATGCCCAGGTTGTCAAATGTTCATGGATTCCATTTGGTTTTATAGAATTAATATCCCAGGCTAGATCCATAAAAAATTCCAAATCATATTCGGCAGGCTTGATGTCGCCTACATTTACAATCCACATTTTTTGATCACCATTGGCGTAAGCTTTTGACATTTCTGACCAAATTAAACCCGGTTGCATAGACGATAACCACAAATAATCATGAGGTCTTCCCCAATAACTTAAATGGTAATAAATGCCTCCGCCGCCAATTCTTTTTTGTTCTTTTTCGTCGCTAATTCGTCTGATATAGCCGTAGTTGTCATCAGTCCACATTAAGGTAACATCTTCAGGAACTTTAAGTCCTTTGTTGTACAATTCTAAAACCTCTTTATACGGAATCATAACTTGCGGAATAGAAGTAATAGGTTTTTTAAATGTCGAAGCCAGCATTTCACGTTGTTTTACAATGATTTTTTCAATCATATTTTTGGCTTCATCCGTGTTTTTTGCGCCTTCCATTTGGCTATCGTGAACACCGCGTATTCCAAGAGTGAAAGCGGCTTCTGCTTTGCTGTCGCGAACTTCATTCAAACGGTCTTGCCAATAGTTGTTGATGTTTTCACTGTTGGTAAAATAATTAAAAGCACCCATAGTTTCTTTTTTCCATTCGTCCACATTGTTTCTCAACATAGGTTCTGCGTGCGAAGTTCCTAATAGGATTTGGTATTTTTGAGCCATTTCTTTATTGCCTTCAATTTTAAAAAAGGCTTTAGTCGATTCGTGCATTGCTGGCCAAATTGTATTGGCTTTCAAACGCAACAGCAATTGGAATATCTTTTCGTAGGTTTTAGGACCAATATCTCCCGTTTCTTTTTCGAAAGTTTTAGCTGCCCAGGGTTGCAATCCCCAGTCTTCATCGTTTAAAAATATACCACGGAATTGCACCGAAGGACTCTCTACAATCCCGCCAGAAGGAAGACTAAGAACTAATTTTTCTTTTTTAATATTGTGTACATCAGCCCACCATTTCCATGGTGAAACACCTAATCTTTCGGCAGTTTCAAAGATTCCATAAACCGTTCCACGAACATCGCTCCCTACAATATACAAATTGTTTTTCTCGATATTGATACTGAATTTCTCCCAAGAATCCGATAAGTCTTTATTCGTTTTTTTATAATTTTTAAAACGATTCTCATCGATTTGTCCAATGTAGATTCCTTTCTCATTTGCTGCTTTTTTAGAAGTTATAATTTTAGGTTTTTGTCCTGTAATTTCCTGAATGTCGGTTGCCAATTCATTTACTGCCCAAAGCACTAGTTCGTTAGAGTTTTTATCGACGTAAATTGTGGCGACTTCATTTTTATTGGCAATAAGAAAACTGTTTTTATTTTCTTGACTCCAAAAAAGTTGTGTTGTAAATACGAATACTAGTAGAAGTGAATGTTGGATTTTCATTAAATTATTATTGAGGATGATTTTTTTTTTTCTTTTTTCAGCAAGTTTATTTCTAATATTTTATAGCCGTCTAAAATAATACAATTAGTTCGGAATACGTTTTTTTTTGGTATTATTATATCAAATATCTTGCCTGAAAAGTTCTTGTTTTTAGTTATTTTTGAATTTGGATTCCTTTTTAATAGAAGAAAGGGAAATTAATTTTTTAGAGGATGAAGTATATTGTAGTATTGTATTTTTGTGTTTTTTCGAATGCTATTTTTGGAACACAATTGAAGTTAGAATTCGATAAAAAGATAACCGTAGCTCAAGATGGAACCGGCGATTTCAAAACCATTCAGTCGGCAATTGATGCAGCCGAAACAGATAAAGGTGCTGTTGAAATTTACATCAAAAAAGGAATTTACAAAGAGAAACTGGTTATTCTGTCGTCAAAATCAGGATTGAAATTAGTAGGAGAGAATAAGGAAAATACGATTATTACCAATGATGATTATTCAGGAAAACCAAATCCAAATTCGAATCGAAATTTTGGAACTTCCGATTCCTACACACTTTTAGTTCGCGCCGATGATGTTCAAATAGAAAACGTGACAATTGAAAATTCCTGGTGCGAAAAAGGTCAGGCGGTTTCTTTACACGTAAAAGGGAATCGTTTTATAATAAGAAATTCCAGAATTTTAGGATGCCAAGATACTTTACTCACAGATGGAGATGGAGCTTATCAATACTATCAAAATTGTTATATCGAAGGAACGACCGATTTTATTTTTGGACCAGCAACGGCAGTTATTGAAAATTGTATTATTAAGAGTAAAAAGGATTCTTATATAACAGCGGCTTCTACACCAGAGAATCTGGAATTTGGTTATGTTTTTTTTAATTGCGTATTGACTGCAGATGCCAATGTAACCAAAGTTTTCTTAGGACGTCCTTGGCGACCTTTTGCCAAAACAGTTTTTTTAGGTTGTAATCTAGGAAGTCATATTTTACCAGAAGGCTGGAATCCATGGAAGGACGAACGTTTTCCTGATAAGGATAAAACCGCCTTTTACGCTGAATATAATAATAAAGGAAAAGGAGCAAAAACGAATAAAAGAGTGGCTTGGTCACATCAATTGTCTAAAGCAGAAGCTGCAAAATATACTTTGAAAAATATCTTTCCTAAGGGTGATTTTTGGAAAACGATTCGATGATATTTAGCTCCGCAAAGTCTGTGACTTTGAGGATGCGTTAATCTGTCTCTGACAGACGTAAAAAATATCGGTTAGAAACCGATTGTCACTACCTCAAAGTCGGAGACTTTGCGGAGCTGTGCTATTCCAGTGTTGGTAACATTTATTTTTTATTTTTAATATATCTAATGCTTGGTGGAAAACCTCCCATTCCACCAATTCCTCTAAATGGGCTGTTATTCACAACAAATTCATAAACAGGTTTATCCTTATATAACGAAATCATTTTTTCTGTTTTTTCCTTATGTGTTTTAATTGTTTTTTCAGATAATGTATTTAATCTTTCGAAGTCATATGAATTGATTTCCTCCATATTTCCTAGAACTGTATTGATTTCATCTAAAATATATTTAGGGTCCCTATTTAATTCAATTTGTAAGGAAGCTGATTTAACAAAGCTTGATAAGGCATTAGATTCAACACCTTTTAATTTCCATAAATCTCCTTTATTTTGTTCAACTTCTTTTTCTAAGGCTTTTAAGTCTTGTTTTAGAGATTTTTCCTGAATTTCTAATTTTAGTTTTAAATATTCTTTGTGTGATTTAAAGTCAGAAAACAAAGTTTTTTTCATTTCGATAAACTCTTTGGTCATATCTTTTTTAAGTCCCTTTTCTAAATCATCAAATTTCGAATTTATGCTTTGATTTATATCGTTTTTTAATTCCGAGATTTTTTCATCTAAATCCTTTCTGATATAGTCAATTTCCTTTTTGTTAATCCGATAATTAAAAAATATTTGACTTCCGATGATTGCCAATAGAAAAGCAAAACTTATGCTTAAAGTCCATTGAGTGAGAGAGATATAAGTTTCGTTGTCCTTTTGCACCTGTTCTGCTAATAGTTTGTAAAAATCTAGTTCAGATATGTTCGATTTTTTTTCAACGATAATGGTAGATTTTATACTCTGAATTTCGGTAGAATCTTTTTGTCCGAAAGTCAAAATTGAGAATTGGAATATTAAAATAAGTAAGATATTTTTCATTTCTTCATAATTGTTGCCAACTTGTTTATACTCGCTATAAAGTAGCGACAATCTAATAATTTTGGATCAATTGTCGCTATTGAAAAGCACTTCTCTAACAAAAATAAGAATAATATTTTTATTACAAATAAAAAAGCACAACCTAAGCCGTGCTTTTAAAAAATAAATCTAAGATAAACGTTTCAAGGAACCAATTTGATATTAGGTTTTGGAGCAGGTTTCATTCCAGTTCCCATATAAAAACTAGTATGTGGCGGTTGATTATAACCTACATTTTGCCAGGCAATGGCCAAACGGTATTGTGAATCGTGCATTAGAGTGTATTGTCTAATGGTTGTTGGAATTGTAGTGGAATAAATACGCAATTCGCTGTTGTCTTCACTTCTCAAAATCAATTCTTCTCTCCAATCGCCTAAAATATCAGCAGAAAGTCCGGGTGTGGACTTAGAACCGTTGTTAGATCGTGCACCTTCGGCAGTGAAAATTCTACCTTTACCGTATTTGTCAATATAATTCGAGTTCAGAATTTCCCTTGAAGCATCACCATCCCAATAAATTAAAAAATTAGTTGATTTTGGACCTTCGCCAATTTTATTTCCTTTGATGTCGTATAAACCATTAGAACCCGACCACCACATTTGGGCACCCACTCTGGTTGAATCAATGTTAGCGGCTACACCTCTTCCTACGTCTTCATCATCCATAGCCGTAAACAATACTTTTCCATCGGCAGCCGAAAACAAAGCTACTCCAGGACCTTTTGTGCCTTCTTCAATTTCGTGTACGCCAAAAACTTCCTGACCGGGAATTTCAGGATCTAAATCGCTAACATGCAATGCATCGCCGTGTCTAAAACCAGTGGTGTATAATCCTTTGCCATCGTCGTCTACAACCATGGAACCAAAAATAATTTCGTCTTTCCCATCATTGTCTACATCGGCAACGGAGAGTCCGTGATTTCCCATTCCGGAGAATGGATTACTACCATCTTTAGAATCAAAAACCCATTTTGAAGTTAATTGTTTGTCTTTAAAATCCCAAGCTGCCATAACAATTCGGCCATAATACCCTCGGCACATCACCACACTTGGGTGTATTCCATCCAAATAGGCAATACAAGCCGTAAAACGATCGACTCTGTTTCCAGTTCTATCATTTTTTCCGTTTCCGCCTTTTCCTCCCCATTTTCCAATGTCGCCTCTTTCAGGAATATAAGGAACCGTATTGACAATTTTTCCCGTTTTTCCATCAAAAACAGTCAGGTATTCAGGGCCTTGTAAAATTTTCCCATAAGTAGCTGATTTGGGATTCAAATCTCTCCAGTCTTTTGTAGCATCTCCTACCACATTGTTGGCACTATCCGTAGTTCCATCGGCAGTTTTACAAACCAATTCGGCTATGCCGTCTCCGTCTAAATCATAAACCATGAATTGAGTATAATGAGCGCCTTCGCGAATATTTTTACCTAAATTAATTTCCCATAAAAACTTCCCGTCTAAAGTGTAGGCTTGAAAAATAGGCGTGTCGCTTATTCCTTTAAAAGAATTGTCTTTGCCTATTCCTGCCATGTGAACCACTAAATCATAGCGTCCGTCTCCGTCTAAATCACCTACCGAAAGGTCATTTGGTGTATAACCTTCTATTCCTTTTAGCGGAATGGATAAATAGTTTTTATCTGGACTATTAGCTGGAATGCTGAAACTTCCTTTGGCATCTTTTTCGAAACCGTCTACAACTGTTTTTACAAACCAGGTATTGTCTTTAGTTGGATTAGCTTTTTCATCAATTAGATTGGTTGCTCCAGTAATAGGTTTGTCGTTTACGCGAATGGGAGTATTGTTTCCGCTTTTTCGATACAGGTTAAAAGCTAAATTATCGGCATCCGTTCCTAAAACTCTCCAGCCTACATAAAAACGGCCATTTTCTTTTATGGCAATTAGTCCTCTGTCTAGCGATTCCATTTGTCTTTGACTGAATAGTAAAGTGCTCGACAGCTGAAAAGCTAATAATGCGATCAGGTATTTTTTCATTTTTGGTGGTTAAATTGGTTGATTGTAAATCCGTTGTTAGGACTTGAAATTGTCTGTAAGGTTTAAAATGTTTTTAGTTTATTTTCCATTCAAATCAATTCTTTAAGAGAAAAAATCCTGAGAGTTTTTAATTCTCAGGATTAGAGTTATTAAAACATTTTTTCAAGACCTTCCCATTTTACATTCCATGTACCATCTTTAGGGAAACCAGGATTTTTTTCGGTAGTGCCATCCCAACCAGCGCACATCATGGCTACGGCAGTAAGTAAACCTCCATTTCCTGGTAAGTAAATAGGCAAACGATCTTCTTGATAATTGTGTCCGTTAGCTAAATAAGTGTTCGTTTGTACTTTCATAAATAAGGCATCAACCGCTTTATCGGGCATTTGTAAACGAGCAGCAGTCATAGCAGTCATTGGGAAATCCCAACCCCAGGTATCTTCCCAAGACCAAGTTTTCCAAATCAAATCGAAGGTATTCTTCATGATGTTTTTGTCTAACAAAGTAGTTTGGGGCAACATTCCGTAAGTTCCAAAAACAGAGGGATGATCGGTTTTGTATTCTGGATTAGTATAAGAATCTGTAGCACTTTCAGTAGCTAAATACACATTGTCCTGAACAGGCAGTTTAGATAATTGAGCAACTACATCCTTCCATTTAGCTACTTCGGGCTCGCCTAAACGTTTTTTCCATTCTAAAGCCGTGTTTAAAGCCCAGTTCCAATAAGCCAATTCGTAGGTTGGATTAAAAGTTTCTACCGCTTTGAAACGTTCTTGCGCAGGAATCACTCCAGGACCCAGAATGTATCTTTTTTGAGCTTGATCGTAGTAAGCAAAAGAAGCCATAAAATCAGCGGTAGCAAAAACACGTTTTTTGTATAAATCTAAAGTCGCTTTGTCTTTGTATTCGCGATACATTAATTCGGCATAAGTAATAAAATGCGGCTGTTGCCAAAGTAACAATGCTCCAATAGAAGAAGGTGCTTCATTACCATCCGGATCGGTCATTTTTTGCCATCGTATACCTTCAAAACCTTGTCTTTCGGCAATTTTTTTAGCATTGTCATACACTTTAGAATACCAAGGTAAACTTTTTTCTAACAAACTCGCTCTTCCCCATAATGGAAAATGAACGCCATGCCACCAGTGCATTTCTAAGTGCGGTTTTCCATACCAGCTGTTGTAAGTCAGCCCTGTTTCCTGTGGCGGTTCGTTTCCTGTACATTGTAATTTAGTCAAATATTGAGATAAAATCACTCTTCGTTCTAATTCAAAAGCACGAGCATCCGTACATGCTGAAAAATCGATTGCTCCACCACTTTTCCAGAATTTTTCCCATCCCGAAACACTGCTGGTTTGTACCGCTGCAACATCAGGAATAGATAATTTTCCTTTGTGAGCTGGTGCAAATTCGCAGCTAAATTCAAATTGGTTGTTTTTAGAAGGAGTAAGGATATAATAATGCGCTTCTTTTTGAGCAATAGCTGCATTTCCTTTCCATTTTAAACCAATATTATAGGTAATCGAATCCATCTTGTGCGATACAATAGCTTCGTTTTTTCCATTGTTCGAAAGGGTGCTTGTATAAGCAAAATCGGCTTTCCATAAATTTCCATTATCGCCCCATTTCATTGTTGGGAAAGGAATACGTAGGCGAATTTTTAATTGCCCTTTTTTCATTAAATCAGAGGCTACTTTCACTCCAATAACGTCTTTTTCCTGATGAGAAGCGGTCCATACTTTTACAGGAGTTCCTTCAAAGGTAAAGCTACTTTCAATTTCTCCAGTCCAAACATTCAGTGTTTGTTTGATGTTTTTAATATCCGATGGTTGTCCTGAGCTTCCATCTTTTTTATATAATTCAAATCCTAAATTCCCCAGTTGCAATCGGTGTGCATTGGCACGAAAATATTCTACGGCATTTTTTGCACGTTCAGGAGTTTTTGGCTGTACACCATAAGAAACTTGTCTTCCGTTTTGTTCGAAATTCACTAAGGTTTCTTCAAATTTATAATTTTCGGTATTAGGAACAGCATCCCATCCCCATTCCGATTGCGTACCTAACGGAACACCCGCCTGATAATAATCCGGGAAAGTTTGCAGCCCTGTAGCATCAACGGTAAAGGCAAAAGTTCCGTTTCCAACTGATAATGAATTCAGCGTATCAATTTTTGTGATAGCAACATTGTGCCTTGTTACCAATGCTTTTCGGTCAATTTTTTCTTGTGCTTTTGCTGTAGTTAGTAACAAACACAAGGAGAGTGCGATGAATACTTTTTTCATACTTAATTTCTGTTTAAAGTTAAACTCATAATACCAATAATGACTTCATTGGCAATGGCTTTGATTTCTAAATTTTTTAGCGATTTATTTTTGTTAAGTGGTATGTCAATAATTGTTCCCGCTCCGCCTTCAATACCAAAATCACTAAACCCTTTTATCGATTTAAAATGGTTGAAGTCTCTGCTAATGGTTCCTGTTTTTAGATAAACTCTCGGCGGTTTTTGTGCATTCGTTGTAAAAGCATAACCATCAGTATAATAATCTTGCTCTATTGGCCACCAGTTTTCTGGATTTTTTAGTTCTAATTTTTCGCTGCTTCCATCGCTGTAAGTCACTATAATTTCACCATTGGTAAATCGACTTTGCATTGGATTAGTTGTTCCTGCCATCATCAAATAGGCCTGAGATGCCGTTCCCGAAAGGGGAATGCTAAGCGAATTAGGAAAATTATCCCATTGTGAAACAAAAGCAATGTTTTTATCTGCAGTAGAAGAAGTAGCAAACGGAATGCCTTGCGGACTGATAATCTCATTATTCGTTCCTGCTTTAGCTCTTAATCCAGAGTCGTCAATGAGTGGTTTTATAAAAGGATAACACCAGTTTCCAATTCCCTGCGTTGGGATTTGAAGACTTGGCGATTGCACTCTCGGGCTGAGGTATTTGTTTTCAAAAATATTCGTGATTTTATCATTAAAAACACCGTCTAGTTTTACAGCTTCCCATTTTGTTTGAGGATTACTTGTAATATCCCAGTTAGTGAAATTTAATTTTGTTTGAGTTCCATCTTCAAAATTCATTTCCAATTGATTGGTTCCCGAAACCAATTGGTCTAACGGAATTTCGATGCTATTTTCTGAATTAGCTTGTAAACTAAATTTTATTTTATTTGTTTTTTGATTCGAAATGAGGAATCCGTTTATCACTTTTTCAGTATTGTTTTTGATTACAACTACTGCATTTTCTCCTTTTATCGCATTCGAAACAATTTCAAGATTAGATTTGATATTGATATCAATGGCTTGCCACCAAATCATCTCTTTCTGTTTCAATTTAACAAAAAATGATTTGTTACCAATAGTATTCGCCACCGCATTGATTTCATTAGTATTGACAACCACTTTTTTTAGTGTGTTTTGAGTATCTTTTATTTCTAAAATAGTAGCGCTTTTTGTTGCAATACGAATGTTTTCGCCTTCGCAAATGGACGAAATTGAAGCCAGTTGTTCTAAGGTTTCGTTACTCCAGACAATTTCAATTTTATAAGAATCAGCATACTGATTTTCGATGCTTATTTTTGGACTTCCAACAGTTCCATCGATCATTTTCCATGGCACTTCTTTACCATTAACAATCACTTTGCTAATGGTTGAATGAGTAGCATTGACTATTAATTGCAAGTTCATTTTTGTTGGAAAATGAGGTGTAATTTGGTAAACATCGGTATTTTTTGTTCTTTCGAAAGCAAAGGCTACATCAGGAACTTCAAGCGAAGCATGATCCCAGGATTTTGGTAATCCTGGCTGAATTGTTAAAGTGTTTTTAAGCGCATCAGGTTGAATTCCGAAAAGTCCTTCTACTAAAGTACGTCCTGCCATTCCAACTGGATCAGCAAAATCGCGGTACAATTCGCCACGAATGGCATCCTGAAACAATAATTGTTCAAATCCACCAGGAGAAGCACCGAGATACATACTTTCGATTAAACCACTTTCCCAAAGTTGGTATGCTTTTTCAGACTGTCCTCCTTGCCAATAGGCCAATGCCGTGTGTAAAATTTCGGCAAGAGCCACATTATTGACAGACCATGTATAAGGTTGCCAGTTTGTGGTAGAAATTAATTCCAGATTGTTTTTGTCTAAACCTTCGGCAGCAACTGGAATATGAGGAATTTCATTATCAACATATTTTAAAGCTTGGTACGCTTGAAATGGGTTTGCAATTTCGCTATCTAAGGCATGGTAAACCGTCCAAATTCCAGGCGTATCATGAGTCAGTTGGTTGCCCAAAAGGTCTTTGTATTCCGCAAAAGTACCGTTGTTGTTTTTCCATAAATTTTGTTGAATGGCTTGATGAATGTGTGCGGCTTCTTTTGCATAAGAAGAGCCATCTTCGTCCACAATTGGAGCTAATTCGGCAGCCATTTTATTGGCATAATAATTATATGCCGAAGTATACGTTACACCGCCTCCGCTGTAGCCTAATCCATCGCTCGCCCAGATAGCAGCATACGCATCATACATGCCATCGCCGTCTACATCATAATTTCTTTTTTCCCAAGCCAAATGTCTTTTGATGACAGGCCACATTTTTTTTAGGAAATCCACATCCCCAGTCCATTTGAAATGACGCATTAATTGGTCAATAAAAACCAGGTTCATATCATAATGATGTGCGATATCATTCCTGTTTGGGTTGCGGCTAATGTAACCGCTACTAAACATTGAAGTGCCAATTTTTTCTAACTGACGCGCATAATTTCTAACTGTATCAGGAACAACTGGACCCGTTTCAGGTTCAATAACTTGCGATTTTCCATAACTTTCAAAATGAGTTTTAGCTCTGTCGTGCCAACCTAATGGGTCGGCAACATAAGCCCCGCGCCAGGCATTTAAGTGCATGCGCCAAGCAATAGCGCCATGTAAATAAGCTGGGTTTTCCCAAATCGCATCGGCAGCCATAGCTAATGCGCCGCCCAAAGTATTGATGTAAGGATCGGGCGTATTGACTTTAATTCGGTTTGCCAAAACTTCGCTTTGAGCGAGGGCTTTTTGGAATTTTTCGGCTATTGATTTTTGAGTTGTATTGTCAATTTTGGCTGTGTTTTCAAATAACCAATAATTTCCCTCTTTCGAAAATTGATTCAATTGTCCAATGATCATTGGAACCGAATCTACTTTTGAAGTGTAATTTTCTAAAGGTGTTTTTAAGAAATTAGCACTAGATAAATGTGTTTTCGAATCAGGAAAAATAGCATTAATTAGCTGAGTGTTTTTATTCTCTTTTTTATTGGCTTCAGAACCATAAGAAAGTGTGAAACTGTTTTTATTAATTTGATACTGATTGTTGATACAATATTCAGGATGCAAATAAAACACTGATTCTGGATCGCCACCAATGTCTCCGTTTCTAGAAAATTTCTTACCACTAGCTCCACCATAAGCCCAAACAAGTGATACGTTTTTTGGAATAGTATTCCCAATAACTTTTAGAATAAAACCATCGCTGTCCGCTAAAGCCACAATTTGAATCGTTAGAGTGGCATTCGAAAGTAAGGCATCATTGATTTGATATTCTACAATTCCAGGAGTGTATTTTGTATTTATTTTATCGGCTTCAGTAAGCCATTTGCTGTTTTTCCCGTTAATTATTCCTAGTTTCAAATTACCACCCATTCCTGGTATGTAGGTAGCAAATTCTGGCAAATCTCCAGCTTCCACCCTAAAAGCGGTATTGTTACCGTATAAAGCACGATTGAATTTTCGAGTACCATTTTTTAAAATAAAACTTTTGCCTTCGGGTGCATAATGGATTTTTCGTGTTTCTCCATGCCATAAATTTTGACTTTGAGCCGTCAAATTAGGTATAGCGAAAGAAAGACAAATAAGGGAAATAGAAATTTTAAATTTCATTATAGAATTATTTTTTTTGCCACGAATTCACGAATTTTATTTGTTGTTTATTATCGTTTTTATTTCTCAAATTTTATTTTGTGAAATAATAAATAATTTTTTGATACTAAACCTCAATAATTAAATTAGTGAATTCGTGGCTTTGTTTTTTTATTTATTTACAGATTTTGAAAAATCTACATTCTTAGCATTTTCAATTTTTAACGTCGAATGGTCAAGAGCATTAATAAATACATTGTCTAAAATCCAATTGTTACTATAAGAAATGCTTCCAGCTGTTTCGGCTGTAATATGCACATTTTTAAGTGTTATGTTTTCGACAATAGATTCTTCTAATCCCGCTACCGAAATGGCTTTTTTAGCTCCTTTGATATCAATATTCTTTAAATGAATGTTTCTAAAACTAGGAATTCCTTTAGATTCGGGTTCTACCTTAGTCAACATTTTTTTCCAATGTGGAGGTAAAGTTTCTTCGGTATAACCAGCGGGGAGTTTGGAATAGCTGTAAGCTGGATTCCAGTTCATCGAAATAGTGATAAAAGTACCTACGCTTTCCATTTTTATATTTTCCATATAAATATCTTCTACCGTTCCACCTCGATTAGTAGCTGATTTTATGTTCAATCCGTTTTTAGTGCCGTATCCTTGAATATTGGAAACATAGACATGGCGAATGCTTCCGGAAGTTTCGCTGCCTAAGGTGAATAACCCAGCACCTTGACGGGCAATACAATCGCGAACCACAACATATTCAGTTGGGCGATTGACTCTTAATCCGTCCCAGTCGCGTCCTGCTTTTAAACAGAAATTATCATCATTGCAATCAATATCGCAGTTTTGAACCAGTATCCATTTTGACGAATCAATATCTATTCCATCCGTACTTGGTCCGTGTCCTCCAATGTTGTTTCTTATTTTGATGCCATCAACGGTTACATATTCTGAATACAAAACCTGAACGGTCCAAAATCCCGCTCTTTGAATGTTTAAATCTTTAAGAAATACATTTTTAGAATTTGTGATTAAGATAGTTCTGGGACGTTTGGCGTCATAATCTACAATCCATCGCAAATCTTTAGCTTCGTATTCTTTGCGTAAATTCCAATAATAATCCCAATACACTTTTCCCTGACCATCGATGGTGCCTTCGCCATCCAGAGTTACATTTTTTTGATCTAAAACATTAATTAAAGCAGCTGGCCATTTCATTTCGATTCCAGCCACACGAGTATCAATTTCGAGATAATCGGCAATGTTTTCGCTGCCTAAAATAGTTACTCCTTTTGGAACATTAAAATGAACGCCTTCTTTGATAAATAACGAACCCGTTAAGTAATTTCCGGGTTTAAAAGTAAGGGTTCCACCACCATTTTTACTGCATTCGTCTATGGCTTTTTGAATGTTTTGAGTAGTTAGTGTTTTACCATCATTAATTGCTCCGTAATCATTTGCATAATAAATTTTGGATTTGAATTTGTTTTCTTTTGCACCGACTTTGTTAATCCATTTGGGAGCAAAATTCGCTGAAAGACTGCTAACTTGAGCTGTCTCTTTGCATGAAAAAAGTAAAAAGAATAAGGAACTTAAAATAATGTGGTATTGTTTCATTATAATTAATTTTATCCCCAAAGATTGTTATTTCATATCAAAAAGGCATCCTGTACTTGCCTGATTTTAAACCTAAATTGTGTAAATTGATAAAAACGGGATAGTTTTGGATAATTTATGTTTTTTTTTCCGAACAAATTATAGCTCTGTTCTAGTTTACATGACTCTACGCTAAGTGGACAGTCCTGCAAGTTTTATTAAAAAGAATTTTTCGTTTTTTTGGCAAAATTTTTGAGCAATCCCAAAGCGTTATTTTTTTAATTTATTTATTCATAGAATTTTTTGTTCCAGTTTCAACTTTACAGCCGAAAATTAATTGTTAATTTAATTTAACAGGATGCAACAGGACACAAAATAGAGAGTCTAAAACTATTTTTACCTAATTAATTATTTTTATCAAAAATATAAACTTTAAATTCATTATTAATTCAAAAAAGTAAACACATGAAGAAACTAGTTTTAATCTTTACGTCCTTTTTATTGTACAGTTCTGTTTCAGTAGCCCAACAACCTTTTGATAAAAAAGCAGTTTTGGCTCAAATGGAATTGGCCAATAAATATTTTATGGATAAATGGCCTGATACAGGTAAAACTATTGTGACTAATAGAGAGCGTCCAAGTAATATTTGGACACGTGGGGTTTACTATGAAGGTTTAATGGCTTTACACGAAATTCACCCTAAACAAGCTTATTATGACTATGCTTACGCCTGGTCAGAATTTCATAATTGGGGATTCAGAAACGGAAATGCAAATCGCAATGCCGATGATTATTGTGCAGCACAAACTTATATTGATTTGTACAATATCGAACCCGATCCTAAAAAGTTGAAAAACACAAGACAATGTATCAATATGTTGTTAAATACACCTCAATTAGACGATTGGTCTTGGATTGATGCTATCCAAATGGGAATGCCTGTATTTGCAAAATTAGGTGTATTAGATAATGATAATCGTTATTATGAGAAAATGTACGACATGTACATGTACTCCAGAGACAAACATGGTGACAAAGGATTATATAATCCAAAAGACGGATTATGGTGGCGCGATGCCGATTTTGATCCTCCTTACAAAGAACCAAATGGAGAAGATTGTTACTGGAGCCGTGGAAACGGATGGGTAATTGGTGCTTTAGCAAAAGTGTTGACAATTATTCCAGAAAATGCACCGCACAGAGCGCAATATGTAAAAGATTTAAAAGCAATGGCAAAAGCATTAGTACCTATTCAAAGACCCGATGGTTTCTGGAATGTAAGTTTGCATGATCCAAACAATTATGGAGAAAAAGAAGCTTCGGGAACAGCTTTGTTTGTTTATGGTATAGCATACGGAATCAACAGCGGAATTTTAGATAAAAAAACCTATTTACCAGTTATTGAAAAAGCTTGGAATGCATTAACAACTGAAAGTTTGCATAAAAATGGATTTTTAGGATACTTACAATCTACAGGAAAAGAACCAAAAGATGGTATGCCATTAAGCTATGATAAAATCCCTGATTTTGAAGATTATGGTTTGGGTTGTTTCTTGTTAGCAGGATCTGAGATTTATAAAATGAAATAAAGAGAATGCTATTTTGCTTTCTTTTATAAGTAAGTCCAAATAGTTTATAATAGATAAAAAGGGAAGTTTAGTAGCTTCCCTTTTTAATGAAAATCAATTGCTGAAATTCAAACACGCACAAAAATAATTAGTGTAACATGAAATCTAAAATCCTAATTACCATACTGTTTTTAAATAGCTTCTTTTCTTTTGCAAAAGAATTCTATGTTGCTCCTTCAGGAAATGATGCTAATAATGGAACAATCAAAACTCCTGTTGAAACCATAAAAAGAGCACAGGAATTAGCCAGCTCAGGAGATACCGTTTTTATCAGAGGCGGTAATTATTTGATGCGAGAAGAACAAATTGCTCAGTTAAAAGGGATTTGGGCTTATGTAACCAAATTAGATAAAAATGAAATTTCGTATCTAGCGTATAAAGACGAAATTCCTGTTTTTGATTATAAAAATATTAAGCCTGCTGGAAAGCGTATCATTGCTTTTTTAGTGAATGGGAATAATATTCATATTAAAGGAATTGAAGTTGTAGGCGTTCAGGTTACAATTAAAAAACACACCCAATCAGAATGTTTTGAAGTTCGTGGAAGCAACAATACGCTCGAGCAATTAAGTATGCATGATACTATGGCTATTGGGGTTTACATGCTTAGTGGATCGAATAATTTGATATTAAATTGCGATGCTTACAACAATTATGACTCGATTTCCGAAGGTGGTAAAGGAGGAAATAGCGATGGTTTTGGATGCCATCTTGAAAAAGGAAGCGTGAATAATATTTTTAGAGGATGTCGTGCTTGGTACAATAGTGATGATGGTTTTGATCTAATTAACAATGCCGAAGCTGTTTTAATAGAAAATTGTTGGGCTTTTTACAACGGATATTCGCCAGGTTTTATAGGTCGTGCTGATGGAAACGGATTTAAAGCTGGAGGATATGGAAAGGGGAAAAACCCTTACAATGAACTGATTGAAAAATACACTCCAATACCTAAAAACACCATTCGGTTTTGTTTAGCCGTTAAAAACAAACATAGCGGATTTTATGCCAATCACCATTTGGAAGGCAATTATTGGTACAACAATACTGCATATTTGAACAAAAGAAATTATAATATGCTTAATTGTTTAGCCTTGAATCCAACTGATTTTGGGACAGATGGACCAGGATGGAATCACGAAATGGCTAATAATTTAGGCTTTGCAGCTACTGTTGCCGAATTAACCGATATTGATAAATTGCGTTGTGTGTTGAAAAATAATTATTTTGATTTAAGCGATATTAGCATTTCTGCTGCTGATTTTTTGAGTATTGATGAGCAATTATTGATGGCGCCACGACAAGCAGATGGAAGTCTGCCAAATAATGATTTTTTAAAATTAGCAGCATCAAGTAAACTAATAAATGCAGGAATCGATATCGGATTTCCATTTAAAGGTTCCGCTCCAGATTTAGGTTGTTTTGAAAAATAAGAATAAGTAAAAAGAGGAGATATGAATATTAATTTAAAGAAATTATTTTTTGTCATTGTATTGTTGGCTTTCAGTTTTGCAGTTCCTGCGCAGGAATTTAATAGAAAGAAATACAGTTTCAATTCAGACTGGAAATTAAAACAAGGTGATTTTGCTCAGGCAAAAGAAGCTAATTTTAATGATAAAAATTGGCAATCGGTAACGCTTCCTTTTGCATTCAATCAAAATGAAGCTTTTAAGAAAGACATCACGCAGCTTACCACTGGTATTGTTTGGTATCGAAAAAAGTTCAAATTACCAGAAGGAATTGTAGATAAAAAAGTCTTTATCGAATTTGAAGGCATTCGCCAAGGCGGAACTGTTTATGTCAACGGACAAAAAGTAGGACTTCATGAAAATGGAGTAATGGCTTTTGGTTACGATATTTCAAGCTTGCTAAAATCCTACCCAGCCGAAAATACCATTACACTTCGTATTGATAACGATTGGAAATACAAAGAGCAGGAAACAGGATCTACTTTTCAATGGAACAATAATAATTTTAATGCTAATTATGGAGGAATTCCTAAGAACGTTTACCTTCATGTAACTGACAAATTATATCAAACACTTCCGTTGTATTCGAATCTAAAAACAATTGGAACGTATGTTTATGCTTCGAATATCAATATTGCTCAAAAAACAGCGAGTGTAACTGCCGAAACTCAAGTTAAAAATGAATATACTGGCGCGAAAACATTCTCTTATGAAGTTCAGGTTTTTGATTTGGAAAATAAAAAAGTAGCTGATTTTTCAGGTCAGGAAACCACTTTAAATTCGGGAGAAACTAAAATTATTAAAGCTTCGAAAGAATTAGATAATTTACATTTTTGGAGTTGGGGTTACGGTTATTTGTACACTGTAAAAACCATTTTAAAAGTAGATGGAAAAATTGTAGATGAGGTTGCCACCAAAACAGGTTTTAGAAAAACGGCTTTCGCCAATGGTGAAGTGGTTTTAAATGATCGAGTAATTCAAATGAAAGGCTATGCGCAACGTACCAGTAACGAATGGCCAGCTGTTGGGATGTCAGTTCCTGCCTGGATGAGTGATTTTAGCAATCGAATGATGGTAGAAAGTAATGGTAATTTAGTGCGCTGGATGCATGTTACACCTTGGAAACAAGACGTAGAATCTTGCGACAGAGTAGGTTTAATCCAAGCGATGCCCGCTGGTGACGCCGAAAAAGATGTTAAAGGAGTACAATGGACACAACGCGTCAATTTAATGCGTGATGCTATTATTTATAACCGAAATAATCCAAGTATTATTTTCTACGAAAGTGGAAACGAAGTAATTAGTGAAGCTCACATGCGCGAAATGAAATGCTTGCGTGATACTTATGATCCGCATGGCGGAAGAGCAATTGGTTCTCGTGAAATGCTCGATAGTCAGGAAGCGGAGTACGGTGGCGAAATGTTATATATTAACAAAAGTGCCCGCAAACCTTTTTGGGCAACCGAATATTCCAGAGACGAAGGTTTGAGAAAATACTGGGACGAATTTTCGCCTCCTTTTCATAAAGAAGGAACTGGCGGAACCAATCATTCTAATGTAAATGGAAGTAAAGTGGCCGATGCTAGTCCGTACAATCACAATCAGGATATGCACGCCATTGAAAATATAACGCGTTGGTATGATTATTATGTTGAACGTCCTGGAACTGGAAAAAGAGTCAATTCTGGTGGTGTAAATATTATTTTTTCGGATAGTAATACCCATTTTAGAGGTGCTGAAAATTACAGAAGAAGTGGCGAAGTGGATCCAATGCGAATTCCGAAAGACGGTTTTTTTGCACATCAGGTCATGTGGGACGGCTGGGTAGATATTGAAAAATACAGAACCCATATTATTGGACATTGGAATTATACCGATGCAGTAACGAAAAACATTTATGTTGTTTCTTCGGGAGACAAAGTAGAACTTTTTGTGAATGGAAAATCCAAAGGTTTTGGTACACAAAGCAAGCAGTTTTTATTTACTTTCGAAAACATTCATTGGGAATCCGGTGCGGTAAAAGCAGTGAGTTATGATGCGAATGGAAAAGTGTTGAGCGAAGATGAAAAATCAACTTCGGGAGCTCCATTTGCTATTCAATTAACTCCATATACAAGTACTGAAGGATTATTGGCAAATGCCAATGATATTGCTTTAATTGATGTTGAAGTAGTAGATAAAAATGGCAATCGATGCGTTGTAGACAACAGCTTAATCGAATTTACATTAAACGGAAATGCCACTTGGTTAGGCGGAATTGCACAAGGTCCGGATAATTATATTTTGTCTCAAAAATTGCCTGTAGAAAATGGAGTGAATAGAATTATGATTCGTTCTACGTTGAAAGCAGGTGAGATTAGTGTTTCGGCAAAATTTAAAGGATTGCAATCTGCTAAAGTGAAATTGGAATCAAAACCCTTTTTGTCTAAAAATGGATTGGCGGAACTACTGCCTAGCGATAATATGCCTTCTTATTTAGAGAAAGGACCAACGCCAAAAACGCCTTCTTATACTATAAAAAGAACACCTGTTTATATCAGTCATGCTACAGCTGGATCAAATGCTGATGATGTTTACAAAAGTTACGATGATAATGAATTGACAGAGTGGACCAATGATGGAAAAGTTAGTACTGGAAAAATCACCTATACTTTAGCAGAATCAGCGGTAGTCAATGAAACGGTGGTGAAATTTACAGGTTGGCGTACAAAAAGTTATCCAATTCGTATATTAGCAGATGGGAAAGAAGTGTATCGAGGTAATACCGAACAAAGTTTAGGTTACATTACGATTCCATTAAAACCACAATTGGCTAAAGAAATTACAATAGAATTAATAGGAATCAATTCTGAAAAAGACGCTTTTGATACCATTGTTGAGGTTGATCCAACAAAAGAATTGGATTTGTTTAAAGATAAAAGTGCGGCTAATGCCAAAGGGCAGCTGCGTATTGTAGAAATAGAATTTTATAAAAAAAATGATAATTAGTATGAACAAAAAACTATTATTTGGATTAGTACTTTTTTTAGGATTGACCATCAACAGCTTTTCACAAGAAAGTGCGGCCTTTCCATTGTGGGATAAAATCCCAGGAGTTGTTAAAAATGAAGCCTACAAAGAAGAAGCACGATTAGATGCACAAGGAAATCGAACAGGAATTAGAAAAGTAATTGAACCTACTTTGATGCCTTTTTTGGTTGAAAATAAATCATCAAAAAATGCTGCAGTGATTATCTGTCCAGGTGGAGGATATTCGGTTTTATCCATTGATAAAGAAGGAATCAATGTGGCCAAATGGTTCAATTCCATTGGAGTTTCGGCTTTTGTATTGAAATACCGTTTGCCAGCAGATGATATTATGAAAGATAAAACGGTTGGTCCATTGCAGGATGCACAAGAAGCCATTCGTGTTTTGCGTAGAAATGCAGCAAAATGGAATTTGGACGAGAATAAAATTGGAATCATCGGTTTTTCGGCTGGAGGTCATTTGGCTTCAACAGCATCCACACATTATTTAGATAAAGTATATGATTCCAAAGAAGATGTTAGCGCACGACCTGATTTTTCGATGTTAATTTATCCAGTAATTTCAATGGAAAACGGAATTACGCATAATGGTTCGAAAGAAAGCCTTTTAGGAAAAACGGCTGCTGCTGATTTGATTGCGAAATATTCGAATGAAAAAGAAGTAAATGAAAAAACACCACCAACATTTTTAGTGCATGCTACGGATGATGGTGCTGTTCCTGTTGAAAATAGTATTAATTATTATCTCGCTTTAAAGAAAAATAAAGTTTCTGCCGAAATGCACCTGTATCAAAACGGAGGTCATGGTTTTGGATTGGGAACAAAAGGAACACATACTGATTGGTCAGCTTCTTTAGAACATTGGTTGGTAGCCAATAAAATAATTGCTGAAAAATCAGTCTATCTTTTTTCTTATTTTAAAGGAAATGGTGAAGATGGTTTGCATTTAGCATACAGTGAAGATGGTTATAAATGGCAAACATTAAAAAACGATGCTTCTTTTTTAACGCCCGAAGTTGGAAAAGACAAACTCATGAGAGATCCTTGTATTATTAAAGGTGGCGATGGTTTGTACCACATGGTTTGGACGGTAAGTTGGACAGATAAAGGAATTGGATACGCTTCTTCTAAAGATCTAATTCATTGGTCAAAACAAGAATTCTTACCTGTTATGCAACACGAAAGTGGAACACGCAATACTTGGGCTCCTGAAATTACTTATGATGAGGTTAATAAAGAATACATGATTTATTGGGCAAGTACTATAACTGGAAAATTCCCAGAAACGCAATCTACTGAAGATAGCGGCTACAATCACAGAATATATTACACCACTACAAAAGATTTTAAAACTTACGCACCTACAAAATTGCTGTATGAGCCAGGTTTTAATGTAATTGATTCTTCTATTTTGAAAGATGATAAAGGATATATTATGTTTTTGAAAGATGAAACAAAAGTTCCTGTGCAAAAAAATCTTAAAGTAGCTTATAGCGATAAAATGACTGGGCCTTACACGAAAGCAAGTACTCCCATTACTGGAAATTACTGGGCAGAAGGACCAACAGCTATTAAAATTGATGGACAATGGTTAGTCTATTTTGACAAATATAGAGATCATAAATATGGTGCGCTAAAACAAACCGATAAAGGTTGGGAAGATGTATCGGATAAGGTTAGTTTTCCGCACGGAACACGCCACGGAACTGTTTTAGAAGTTCCAAAATCAATGCTTTTACAGTTGATGAAAGAATAGAAAATTTCTAGTTTTAATTTTACCCCATTACAATCGATAGGTTATAATGGGGTTTTTTTGTGTAGATTTTGTGTTGAATTAGTATTAAAATTAGTCTTTAAAAATAGATTATGATATATAGAATATTGCTTACAAACCAGATTGATTAATTGTTGCTTAATCGATGTGATTTTTGCATATATGATAAATTTAATAATGATTTATAACAGTTTTTGTTTTATATTTAGCTTTTTTGTTTTTATTATTAAATTTATTTTTATATTTGGTAATCGATTACAGCTTTTTCTATTTGAAAATTTTGGTTTTTGAATTGAAATAAGGATTTTGTTAGTAAGGATAGGTAAAATATAATTTACAGGAAGATGGAAAAGTTTTTGACAAAAGAGATGATAGATGAAGGGGTTTCATTTTCAATGAGTTTAAGTGAAAACTCAAGAATCCCAAAATACAAACAGATAGTAGATTCGATAATTGACAGTATTGCTACTGGAAAACTACAAATGGATCAAAAGTTACCATCCATTAATATGCTTAGCGAAGAGTTTTATCTTTCTCGAGATACCGTTGAAAAAGCCTATAATATTTTAAAGAAAAGAAAAATAATAACTCCCATTAGAGGGAAAGGTTATTACATTACTCGTACTAAGTTAATTGCTAAAGTCAATGTGCTTTTTTTGATTAACAAGTTGAGCTCCTATAAAATGAGAATTTATAATTCTTTCATCAATAATATTGGAGGAAATTCTCAAACCGATTTACACATTTACCATTGCGACCAAACCTTATTCCTGAATTTAATAGATAAAAATTTAGGGGCGTATGATTATTATGTAATTATGCCTCATTTTAAAACTGATAACCTAACACATGTTAGTTCTGGCGAAAGTGTTTTGGAAGCCATTAATAAAATACCAAAAGAGAAATTAGTTATTTTAGATAATAATAAAGGAATAGAAAATTCGATAATCGAAGTTTGTCAAGATTATGAGAATGATATTTATGGTGCTTTGAAGCAAGGAATTGACAAAATCTCTAGATACAATAAATTGATTTTAATTTATCCTGAAAGTTCTGTTTATCCTTATCCAAGACGAATTTTAAATGGTTTCAAGCGATTTTGTGTGGATTCCGGATTAGAATATGAGGTATTGAGAGAGGTTTATGATGATATTGTGTTGAAAAAAGGAGATTTGTTTATCACAATCGAAGAATCAGATTTGGTGAGTCTTGTAAAACAAATTAGAGATAAAAATTTTGAATTAGGTAGAGAGATTGGTGTTATATCCTATAATGATACACCGTTAAAAGAATTATTAGGAATTACAGTAGTTTCTACTGATTTCAAAATGATGGGAGCTACTGCTGCAAGTATGATTTTGAATAAAGAAACAGGTAAAATAAAAAATCCATTCAACTTTATTGATAGGAATTCGATTTAGAATTCAGGTTATTTACCGATTTAAGATAATTAAGAGGCTGTTGCTTAAATGTAACAGCCTCTTTGTGTATATATGGGATCTCTCCTTTGGTACTATTTTTGTTGAAAACAAATCCTCCAGTTCGCATTAGCTTAGCATTGGTTATTAAGACTTATTGGTGTAATTTGATATGTTACCTAACAGTGCAGGATACTAATTTGTATTGAAAACAATACTTTAGTCCATTCTTTAAAATAAATTTGATATTTTATGATTCAAAAAGATAAGATTATTTTTCTGTTGCTTTTGGTATTCAGTTTCCAGGTTTCAAATGCCACGATAATATCTTCAAAAACAACAGAAAAGAAAGTTTTTTACTTTGGAAAAAAACTAAAAAAATCTAAAAAAGCAATAGTAGTAAGTAAATCTCTGCCTTTTGATTCCGTTTTAGGTTATGGTTTTGATTTTAATACTGCAACTAATGTAAAAGTGAACAAAAAATCATTTGCTACAGAACTTCCAACCTATTTTTCGGTACAACTTCCTGAAGGAAATTATCAGGTTTCAGTAACTTTTGGTAGTACAACTAAAAATACCAATACTACCATTAAAGCCGAATCAAGAAGATTAATGCTCAATCAGCAACAGCTCAAAAAAGGAGAAACTGCTACTAAAACTTTTAATGTAAATGTTAGATTTCCTAAAATTGATGAAACATCTCAAATTCACTTAAAAGACAGGGATTTGGGACAATTGAATTGGGATGAAAAACTAACATTAGAATTTCTAGGAACTGTCGAAATAGAAAGTATTAGTATTACTCCAATAACCGATGTTACAACAGTTTATTTAGCAGGAGATTCTACCGTAACGGATCAAGATTTAGAACCTTGGGCTTCTTGGGGACAATATATTACGAATTATTTTGACAAAAATGTAGTGGTGGCAAATTACGCCGCTTCAGGATTAACATTGCGTTCGTTTAAAGCAGGTTTACGTTTGAAAAAAATCTTATCAGTAATTAAACCTGGCGATTATTTAATTGTAGAGTTTGCTCATAATGATGAGAAAGAAAAAGGAGCGGGCATTGGACCCTGGGATTCCTATACTGCTTCCATCCGCGAATATGTTCAAGCAGCCAGAGACAAAGGGGCGATTCCTATTTTGATTACTCCAGTTCAGCGTCGTGCTTTTAATGCCGATGGAACTTTAAATCCCACTCATGGTGATTATCCTGATGCGATGCGAAAAGTGGCTCAGGAAATGAATGTTCCTCTTGTAGATATTACAAAATTGACTACTACATTATATGAAAGCTGGGGCGATGAACCATCCAGAAAAGCATTTGTTCAATATCCAGCCAATACTTTTCCTGGTCAAAAAGAAAAATTAGAAGATAATACCCATTTCAATTCTTTTGGAGCCAATGAAATTGCTCTTTGTGTAATCAAAGGGCTTCGTGATTTAAATAGTCCTTTGGCTAAATATTTTTTAAAAGAAGTACCTCAATATAATCCAAATTATCCGAACGCTTTCGCAAAATGGACTCTACCAATGAGTTCTAGATTTGAAACTGTAAAACCAGACGGAAACTAATTCTTTAATCAAAATTTATGTTTTTTAAAAAATCATTACAAGCTGCTGTTGCATTATTCCTGCCATTTTTATGTGTAATAAATGCAAATGCTCAAGAAACTACTAAAGTTTTCCTTTCGGGAAAAGATTTTGAACATCCTGTAAAATGGGATTTTATGTGTACCGCTGGAAACAACAGCAAACAATGGTCTAAAATTAATGTTCCATCCAATTGGGAACTAGAAGGTTTTGGCGAATATACTTATGGTCGTTGGTACAAAGAATTAAATCAAAAAGAACCAAGTAAAGAAGAAGGTTTCTACAAACACGAATTCCAAATTGCAGCTTCTGATAAAGGGAAAACCATTTATATTGTTTTTGGTGCAGCCATGACTGATACCGAAGTGAAAATCAACGGAAAATCAGCAGGGCCAATTCATCAAGGTGGTTTTTACGAATTCAAATATGATATTTCTTCTTTGTTGAATTATGGCGGAACTAATGTTTTAGAAGCGCATGTTTCTAAACATTCGGCTAATAACTCCGTAAATGCTGCCGAAAGAAAAGCCGATTGGTGGCTTTTTGGCGGAATTTATCGTCCAGTTTGGCTGGAAATTATGGCAAACGAAAACATAGCACACGTTGCTGTGGATGCTAAAATGGATGGAACTTTGAATGCGCATTTAGATCTTCAAAATATTTCTCAAAAAAGTACTATTACAGCTTCTATTTCGGCTGATGGAAGTGATAAAATTATTGGAACACATTCTTTTGATGTTAATGCTAAAGAAAAGAAAAAAGTCATTAGCATGCAATTTCCAAATATCAAACCCTGGAGTCCGGAAACGCCTAATTTGTACAATCTTAAACTAGAATTGAAACAAAACGGCAAAACGATTCATGCTATTACAGAACGTATTGGTTTCAGAACTTTAGAATTCATCAAAAAAGATGGAATCTATGTGAATGGCAAAAAAATCATCATGAAAGGGGTAAACAGACATGAAATTTGGCCAGAATCGGGTAGAAGCATGAGCAAACGTTTGAGTATCATGGATGTCAATTTGTTGAAAGATATGAACATGAATGCCGTGCGTGGTCATTATCCTGCCGATAGTCATTTTCTACAGGTTTGTGATTCATTAGGAATTTTTGTTTTGGATGAATTAGCAGGTTGGCAAAATTCGTATGATACGGAGACAGGAACCAAATTAGTCAAAGAAATGGTAACGCGCGATGTGAATCACGCATCCGTTATTATTTGGGACAACGGAAACGAAGGCGGATGGAATTATAATGTAGATCAGGTTTTCAGGGATTTAGATCCACAAAAACGTATTGTAATTCACCCTTGGTCTGATTTTGACGGTTGGGATGTACACCATTATCCGGCGTATCAAACCGGAATTCACCGATTTGTAAATGGAGAAAATGTTTTTTTTCCAACAGAGTTTATGCACGCTACTTATGACAATGGTGGGGGAGCAGGATTAGAGGATTTCTGGAAACAATACAAACAAAGTCCTTTGTTTGCTGGTGGATTTATTTGGGTTTTTTGTGACGAAGCCGTTAAGAGATCCGATTGGAAAGGAAAAGAACAATTTGATTCAAAAGGTTCTCTAGCTGCCGATGGTATTCTTGGCCCTCACCGAGAAAAAGAAGGAAGTTTTTATGCTATTAAAGAAATTTGGGCACCGATTCAGTTTGCTCCATTGAGTATTACTGCAAAATTTGATGGTTCGTTTTTTATTAGCAACGATTATATTTTTAGCAATTTGAATTCTTGTACCATGGAGTACAAAGTAGTTAAGGCTGATAAAGAAATGTTGTATACTAAGAATGCAAATTCGATTTTAGACAAAGGGAAAATCGAAATTCCAAGTATCGAACCAGGCGAAACATCTAAAATAAAAATTCCTGTTAGTGCTAACTTTTTCGAAGGAGACTGGGTTGAAATTACCGCTCGTGACCAACACGGAAGAGAAATTTATACTTGGTCTTGGACAATTCATAAGGCAGATTATTTTGCTGAGAAATTTTTATTGAAAAAAGAAACTAAGGCAAAAGTGAGTATCAAAGACGAAGCAGCTTCGGTTTCATTAATTAGCAAAGAGGTTCAGGTTACATTCGATAAAAAAACGGGAACAATTATCTCAGTGAAAAACAAAAACGGAATGGTGCCTTTGACTAATGGACCAAGACCAATTGGGATGATAGCCGAAGTGAAAAATGTCGAATCTGCTGTAGAAAATAATGCTGCTGTACTTACAGTGAATTATAAAGGAGGAATCAAAAAAATCAAGTGGACGATGACTGCCGATGGGCGATTGAAAATGGAAATGGTAGCACTTAAAGATGCAGGAGCGAATAATGGTTTTGATGGTGCATTTTTTCAAGATAAAGTAGATGCTTTTGGTATTACTTTTGATTTTCCTGAAGAAGGAGTGGAAAGTATGAAATGGTTAGGAAAAGGACCTTACCATGTTTGGAAAAACAGAATTAAAGGAACAACTTATGGAATTTGGGAGAAAGAGTATAACCAAACCATTCCGGGAGAAAGTTTTGACAATATGATTTTACCAGAATTTAAAGGGTATCACGCTAATTTTTATGCGGGTGCTTTAAAAGCAAAAAACAACAATAGTTTCAAAATGTTTTCGGCTTCTGAAAAAGTATTTTTAAGATTATTTACACCAGATTTACCTAAAAATGCTTTCGAAGGAGCGCATCCGCAACCTGCGTTTCCAGAAGGAAATATTTCCTTTATGTATGAAATTCCAGCAATGCGTTCTTTTAAACCTATTGAACACCACGGACCACAAAGTCAGCCAGCCAGCATCCGAATTAAAAGTGGAGATGAGGGGATTCAAATGAATTTATGGTTCGATTTTAGAGTTGAAAAATAACAAATTCAATAGCAATGACAATTGCAATATTCAATAACAATAATAAACAATAGTTGTAAAAATGAGAATTACCAAATTAATGCTATTTGCTTTTTTAGCACTTTTTTTAGTGCAATTTGAGGCAGAGGCACAGCAAAAAATAACGGTATATACAGTAGGTGATTCTACTGTAAAAAACGGTCGTGGTGATGGAACTGGAGGTCTTTGGGGCTGGGGCGATTACATTGGACAGTTTTTAGATTCTACTAAAGTTCGAATCGAAAATCATGCGCTGGGAGGAACAAGTACCAGAACCTATCAAAATTTAGGATTATGGGATGCCGTTTATAAAAAATTGAAAAAAGGAGATTATATTTTAATTCAATTTGGTCATAATGACGATGGTCCGCTGAATGATACAATTAGAGCCAGAGGAACCATAAAAGGAATTTCTGAAAAGACGGAAGAAATTGATAATATGATTACCAAAAAGCACGAAATTGTACATAGCTACGGTTGGTATATTCGTAAAATTGTAAAAGAAGCTAAAGCAAAAGGAGCTATTCCAGTGGTGATGTCACCAATTCCTAGAAATACATGGAAAGACGGAAAATTGCCAAGAAACAATACATCTTATGGATTATGGGCAAAACAAATTGCCGATCAGGAAAAAGTGGTTTTCATTGATTTGAATGATCGAATGGCTAAGAAATTAGAGCAATTTGGCGAAGCAAAAGTAACAGGGACTTATTTTTATAAAAAAGATCACACACATCCTTCTGCAAAAGGAGCAGTTGTTGCTGCCACTTCAATAATTGAAGGATTAAAGGCTTCGAAAAGTACTTTGAAGAACTACATTCTAGAAAATCCAACAATCAAATTGCCTAGAAAAATTAATGTTTTTTTAATTGGCGATTCTACTATGGCGGATAATAAAAATGAAAATGCAGTAGGTTGGGGCGTTATGGTACCTCGCTATTTTGATACGACGAGAGTGAATATTGTTAACAAAGCCAGAGGTGGAAGAAGTTCACGCACTTTTGATTTTGAAGGACTTTGGGAGAAAACAAAAAAAGAAATTCAGCCAGAAGATTTTGTTATTATTCAATTTGGACACAACGATGCTGGAAAAATTGACGGAGAAAAATATAGAGGTTCTATTAACGGTATTGGAGACGAAACCCAACAAGTGAATCGAGCAGATAGTTTGATAGAAACCGTTCGTACTTATGGATGGTACATGAAAAAATTTATTCGTGAAACCAAAGAAAAAGGAGCGACTCCAATTGTAATGAGTTTGACACCAAGAAACGAATGGCCAAATGGAAAAGTAGAGCAAAGAGACGAAACTTACATTAAATGGTCGCAACAAGTAGCAGAGCTTGAAAATGTAGATTACATCAATTTGAGTAAAAAAGTAGCCGAAAAATTTGAAGTTTTAGGACAAGAAAAAGTAAAAGAATTCTATCCAAAAGATCATACGCATACAGGTAGTGCAGGAGCTAATTTGGTTGCCGAAACCGCAGCAGAAGAACTCAGAAATTTAAAAGGAAGCAAGATTAGATATTTGGTTTTGAATAGTAATTCTTTAAAAAAGGATAAATAAAACCATTAGTCAGAATCATCAAAAGGGAATTACACCCAACGGGTTAAATAATCGTGTTTATAGAGACTTAAATAAGTTTAAAGTTTTGAATTCGTAAAGTCAAAATATGACAAGCGTGTCATTTTTATTATTTGTATAGTCGTTAAAAAAATAATGTTGCCTTTAAAACCAATAAAGGATTCTATGCTATTAATTTGCCAAAGTCAGATAAAATTAGTGGTTTTTTAGGATGAGATACACTTTTGGTTGGAATAGTATGCAATTTTAAATTACAATAGAATCAAATTAAAGAGGATTTCTTTTTAGATTAATTAATGGTGTAACTTTCCTCTGCTTAAAATAAGATCTTTGTATAATGGATATAAAAATAGCTCTTTTTAAAGCTTGACTCAATAAAAAATCCTGCTTCGGCGGGATTTTTTATTGAACTGACATGGAGTAACAATGTGTATTGCTATCGAATCCAAAAAGAGAACTGTAGTGCATTTGAAATTAAAATGTATTTTTGTGTGCAAAGCACCAAGGCTAAAGCAATAATTCATGGATATTCGATCATTTATAGATTCTACTTATTTAAAAACTGCTATTCAAGCAGGACTTGACGAAAGTCAGAATCAGGTTGTGGTAGAAACTTTTATTACAGAAGCTATCGAGGAAGGTTTTAAACTAATTATGATTCGTCCAGAAATGGTTGCTGTGGCAAAGCAAATGATTGCGCCATCGGATTCTAATCTAGCAATAGGAACCGTAATTGATTTTCCAGAAGGACAATCTACTATTGATTGTAAATTAGAAGAAGCACAACAGGCCATTCTTGATGGTGCTGACGAATTGGATTTTGTTTGCAATTATCAGGCTTTTAAAAATGGTAAAGTAGATTTGCTTAAAGATGAAATTCTTCGCGGAACGCAATTGGCTTTAGAAAACAATAAAATAATCAAATGGATTATTGAAGTGGCTGCTTTAACGGATAAGCAAATTATTCAGTTGTCGGCTTTGATAAAAAATGTTGTGATTACTCACTTTAAAGAAGATGATTATGCTGCTGTTTTTGTAAAATCGTCTACAGGATTTTATAAAACAAAAAATAATGAACCCAATGGTGCCACAATTCCGTCAATTATTATGATGTTAGAAAACGCATCGCCTCTTCCTGTAAAAGCAGCCGGCGGAGTTCGAAATTATGAAGATGCTGTGGCAATGATAAAATTAGGAGTAAAACGAATAGGAACTTCATCGGCAAAAGCAATTGTAAATGGAGTAAAAAACCCAAATGACTATTAAATAAAGATGTATAACAATATGAATAAAAGCCTGCTAATTTTACTTTGCTGCTTCAGTTCCATTTTGACTTTCGCTCAGGATAATGATTTGAATGCAAGAGTGGCGCTAACTGCTGAGCGATTTCCAGTTTTTCCAAATTGCGAAAATTTAGAAGGAAAGACATTAGAAAATTGTTTTTATAATGAAGTGCAAGAATTTGTTTTTCAAAATTTTGTTGTTCCTGAAGATTTGATGCAAAATAATTTTCAAGGCAACGTAAAAGTATTATTTGAAGTAGATGAAAATGGTGTTTTTAAAGTAATTTATGTGAATGCTGTTGATGAAAAGTTGATTGCCGAAACCAAACGTGTTTTTGCAAAATTTCCAAAAATTACTGCCGCTACTTACAATGGAAACCCAGAATATTCTAAATACAATATTACCATCGCCATTCCGCTAAAAAGCCCATCAGTTATGGCTGCCGAGAATTTGGCTAAAGCAGATGTTCTTAGAAATACCACACCACAATTGACTGAATTGGATAGTATTGTGTACAAAAAATACAATAATCCAGAATTTGAAAGTCATTTGAGTATTCCTTTTTCGCACAGTTATTATGCGCAATTTGATTCGGCTATCAATCAGGTAGGAAGTAATAATCATACAG
Organism: Flavobacterium zubiriense; assembly: GCF_041729725.1. NCBI lineage: Bacteria > Pseudomonadati > Bacteroidota > Flavobacteriia > Flavobacteriales > Flavobacteriaceae > Flavobacterium > Flavobacterium zubiriense. Next base: position 61,559 of record NZ_JBCFQL010000005.1, read on the forward strand.
CTTCTAAGCCATTTTCGTATGCCGAAGTAGCTAAATATTACAACTTCAAACAGGAAAATGAAAAGTTGAAGAAAAAAACTTCAGGTTGGTGGACTAGAAAATTATGGAATGAAAATACGGTGGAGATTCGAGGTGAAGATTATTGGTTTACTTTAAATCCGGTATTGGATTTGCAATTGGGTAGATCTTCTGGAAATAATTCGACGAATACTTTTGTTAATACGCGTGCTATTAATTTTAGAGGAGGTTTAGGGAAACAATTGAACTTTTCGACCACTATTTTTGAGAGTCAAGGACGTTTTGCTGACTATTACAATCGTTTTGCCGAGTCGCTAAAGCCTTCAGGAGGAAATCCTGCCATTATTCCAGGTGTTGGAATTGCTAAAGATTTTAAAACAGATGGCTATGATTTTCCTTTGGCGGAAGCCAATTTGACTTTTGCTCCCAGTAAATTTTTGGATTTGCAATTAGGTTATGGTAGAAATTTTATTGGAGACGGTTATCGTTCTTTATTAGAAAGTGATGGTGCTAGTCCGTATCCTTATTTTAAGATGAATACTACGTTTTGGAAATTAAAATATACCAATACTTTTATGTGGCTCAAAGATGTGCGTCCAGAAGTAACAGTGGATAGAACCTATGCGACTAAATTTATGGCGAATCATTATTTGAGTTGGAATGTTTCTAATAAACTGAATTTAGGTTTTTTTGAATCGGTCATTTGGAACAATACAAATGATAGAGGTTTTGATGCTAGTTTTATTAATCCAATTGTTTTTTATCGTTCGGTGGAATTTGCTTCTTCTTCAAGATCAGGAAATGCCGTTTTGGGTTTGACTTTTAAATACAAATGGGACAACCAGATTAACTTTTACGGGCAATTTATTTTAGATGAATTCTCCTTAGGTGATATTAAAGAAAGAGATAATAGTTGGAAAAACAAATACGGATACCAATTAGGAGCTAAATATTACAATGCTTTTAATGTTCCTAATTTGTTACTGCAAGTGGAATACAACCGAATGCGACCTTATGTGTATTCGCATTCTAATTCTATTACAAATTACGGGCACAACAATCAAAGTTTAGGACATCAATGGGGCGGAAATTTTAGTGAGTTTTTAGCTATTGCACGTTATCATCAAGGGAGATTTTTTGCTGATGCTAAATTTACAATAGGAGTTCGTGGACTTGATTTTACTGATTCTGGAGACACTTCTAATTACGGCGGAAATATCTATCGGGATTATGATGAGGGACGTTTTGCTGATTCTGGCGTAAAAGTAGGGCAAGGAAATAAAACTGATTTTTTTATGGCTGACATTCAAGGCGGTTATCTGATTAATCCATCTACTAATTTGAAGCTTTTTGTGAGTTATATTTACAGAGATTTTAAGCCGATGCAAAATACAACTACTGTTTTTAAAGAAAGTACCAATTGGTTTTCTATAGGATTACGATCAGATATTTTTAATTGGTATTTTGATTATTGATGGTTTGTCTGGGAACTAAATTATGGATAATTCGTTAGATTGGTATTTAAGTTAGATAATAAATTATATCATTTTGCCACGCGGTTGGCTAAATAAATTCTCGAGATCATATTGTTAAAAAACTTATGTTTTTCTTCAACAATATTTTATGAATTGTTTTTTGCCAAATCCCTTTCGATGAGTTACTTTTGCAACAGTTTTATAAAAACGTAATGAAAACGGCATTGAGCACAACTACAAATACATTTTCCCTTAAAGCGATTTTTACAGATTTTAAAGAAATCACCAAAGCTGGATTGGCTATTAGTGTGTTGTTTTCGTCTATTGCGGGATATTTGTTGGGTTTTAATGAAGGGCAGCCTTTTCAATGGTCGGTTTTGTTGATGTTGTGTGTGGGAGGTTATTGTATGGTAGGAGCTTCAAACGCTTTCAATCAGGTGATTGAAAAGGATTTAGATGCTTTGATGGATCGAACTAAAAATCGTCCTGTGCCTTCAGGAAGAATGTCTGCGAATATGGCTTTGTTAGTAGCGAGTTTGCTTACCTTAGCCGGTCTTGCGTTATTGTATTTGATTAACCCTAAAACAGCAATGTTTGGGGCAATTTCAATATTTTTGTACACTAGTGTGTACACACCGCTTAAAACAATAACTTCTTTATCAGTGTTTGTGGGTGCTTTTCCGGGAGCTATACCGTTTATGTTGGGTTGGGTTGCTGCTACAGGTGATTTTGGAATTGAAGCAGGAACTTTGTTTTTGATTCAGTTTTTCTGGCAATTTCCTCATTTTTGGGCAATAGGATGGTTTTTGTATGAAGACTATGAAAAAGCAGGTTTTTTTATGTTGCCAACAGGTAAAAAAGATAAGGGAACGGCTTTGCAAGTTATTTTATATACCGTTTGGTTAATTATAGCTTCTCTTTTACCTTCTATTGGATATACAGGTAAATTGTTTATTTCACCAATTGCAGCGATTGTAGTATTTTTAATGGGGATATGGATGTTGTATTACGCAGTTCGACTTTATAAAATAAAAACAGCAAAAGCAGCACGAACATTGATGTTAGTGAGTGTTTCTTATATTTCATTATTGCAATTGGTTTATATAATTGATAAATTTTTAAGATAGTTATGGAAGTAATGACAGCTGAAGAGCAAAAAGAAAGAACAGCGAGATCCTATAAGTTGATTTTGTTGTTTGCTATGATTAGTATGACAATGATGTTTGCTGGATTGACTAGTGCTTTTGTGGTGAGTAAGTCCAGGGTAGATTGGTTAAAAGATTTTGAACTGCCAACAGCTTTCTATATTAGTACAATTGTAATTATCGGATGTAGTGTGACTTTTTATTTGGCTAAAAAAGCAATTGAAAAAAACAATCAGAACAGAACTACAATGATGCTTTTAGCTACTTTAGTTTTGGGGGTTTTATTTGTAATTTCTCAGTTTGCAGGTTTTAATCAAATTATAGAAAGTGGCTATTATATGACTGGTCAGGGAAGTTCTATTACGGTGACTTTTCTTTATATAATTGCATTTATTCACCTATTACACTTGGCTGGAGGGCTAATTTCACTATTAATTATAATTTATAATCATTTTAAACAAAAATACAATTCAACTCAAACTCTTGGTATAGAACTAGGTGCAATGTATTGGCACTTTCTAGACTTACTGTGGGTTTTATTATTTTTATTTTTATATTTCTTTAAATAAGAAAAAAACGTAAATTTGGGAACTTTTTAACGAATAACTTTTATGGAAGCGACAGTTACTACTGCAAATAGTGAAGAAAAAACTTGGGGAGGCGGCAATGAGCCTATGAACGCAAGCTATGGTAAAATGATGATGTGGTTTTTTATCGTATCAGATGCCTTAACGTTCTCTGGATTTCTAGCGGCTTATGGTTTTTCTAGATTTAAATTTATCGAAACTTGGCCATTGGCCGATGAAGTGTTTACTCACTTCCCATTTTTACATGGAGTAGCTGCTCCAATGTATTACGTAGCATTAATGACTTTTATTTTGATTTTCTCATCTGTAACAATGGTTTTGGCTGTTGATGCTGGTCATCAAATGAAGAAAAACAAAGTAATTGTATATATGTTTTTAACCATTATTGGTGGTTTAATTTTCGTTGGTTCTCAAGCCTGGGAGTGGAAAAACTTCATTAAAGGGGAGTACGGAGCCATTGAAACAAAAGGGGGTAGTTTATTACAGTTTGTTGATAAAGACGGAAAGCGTGTTGCTCTTGCTGATTTTGCAGCGCACTTACCTGAAGAAAGAAAACAATTAACTAGAAACGAAGGTGTCTGGTTCATGGAAGAAGCTACTTTGCCTACTTACAGTGTAGCTGAAGTTCAAGCTGGTTTCAAGGCAAATCCTGATTTGTTAATTAGAACTGAGGTTATAAACGAAAAGAAACAAAAAACAATACTTTCAAGAGCAGAATCTGAGCAAAGATTAGGCGAAGCAGCTTTGGTTGTTGAAGGAGCAAACCTAATTAGAAACGAATATGGAAATAAATTATTTGCTGATTTCTTCTTCTTTATTACAGGTTTTCACGGATTTCACGTATTTTCTGGAGTTGTTATTAATATCATTATCTTTTTTAATGTATTATTAGGGACTTATGAGAAAAGAAAAAGTTACGAAATGGTGGAAAAAGTTGGATTATACTGGCACTTTGTAGATTTAGTGTGGGTATTTGTATTTACAGTTTTCTATCTGGTTTAATTTTTTAAAAATATTTATTATGTCACACGAACACGTATCAAACACAGCTAAAATCTGGAAAGTTTTCGGAATTTTATCAGCGGTTACTATTATAGAAGTTATTTTAGGTATTTATAAGCCTGAGTCATTGCATTTTAATAATATACTCGGGATGAATTTATTAAACTGGATTTTTTATATTCTTACCGTTTTTAAAGCTTACTATATTGTATGGTCTTTTATGCATCTTGAAGGTGAAAAATCAAGCCTTAGATGGTCTATAGTTTCGCCAGTTGTTTTTCTTGTCTTATACTTACTTTTCATTCTGTTGACTGAAGGGGATTATATTTATGGGGTTTTTAAAGATTCAATTATTAAATGGAATTTTTAACACTATATTAATTCAAAAAAAGGGCACGCATTGCGTGCCTTTTTTTATTTTTGCATATAAAATTATTTTCTCCGATGAAAAAAAATATTGTTCTTTTTGTACTTTTCGTTTTGCCTATTGTTGCCTATCTATTTTTTGCTTCAGGAGTCAATAGTTTCTCAAAACTACCTGTTATTACACCTAAAGTTGCCGATTTAGGCGACTGGGAGTCTTTAAGAGGTGAGAAAGTGACTTTGAATAATAAAATTACAATTTTAGGTTTTTCAGGTACTGAAATTTTAAAAAACAGAGGGAATCTGTTTAATCTAAACGAAAAGATCTACCAAAGATATCATGGTTTTAAGGATTTACAGTTTGTTATGATTTGTCCTTTAGGAACTGAAAAAGATATTACAAACATTCTAGATGCTTTTGATGATTTTACGGATGTTTCTGGATGGCATTTTGTTTTTGCTTCTCCTGAAGAAATTCAAACGTATTACAACCAAATGAAATTAGTTGGGAAACTAGATGCTAATGCGGGAACTCCAAATGTTTATATTATAGATAAGGAGAGAAATTTAAGAGGCCGAAATGAAGAGAAAGAATATAAAGAAGGCTACAATACTTTTCATCCATCAGAATTGAGTAATGAAATGTTAGATGATTTTAAGATTATCCTTTATGAATATCGAGCGGCTCTTAAAAAAAATCGTAATGCATCTAAACAACTGTAAATATCATTTCTATGTTTAAAAATAAGTCATACATCGGGATTTCGTTTATAATTTTAATTTTCGGAATTTACGCTGTTCCAAAAATCATTTCTCGTATTCAGAATAGTGATGTTGTAAAAGCGGATCGTTTAGATAAGGTTTCTTCCTCTTCAGATGCGGAAGGTAGTTTGGTAAAAATTGGACCCGCTCCAAAATTTGAATTGACAAATCAGGATAATAAAATAATCAATAATGATTCCTATAAAGGAAAAGTCTATGTGTTGGAATTCTTTTTTACGACTTGTCCTTCTATTTGTCCAAAAATGAATCAAAGTATGCTGGTTTTAGAAAAAAAATTCTTTGGTAATCCTAATTTCGGAATCGTTACTATTACCATCGATCCAAAACACGATACTCCCGAAGTATTAAAAGCCCATGCCAAATTATTAGGTGTTAAATCATCCAATTGGAATTTTTTAACTGGTGATAGACAAGCTATATTTGATTTGGCTAATAAAGGTTTCAATCTTTATGCAGGAGAAAATAGTAAAGTAAGCGGAGGTTTTGAGCATTCAGGTATGTTTGCTTTAATAGATAAGAATGGAAATATTCGTTGTAGAAAAGATGAATTTGGTAATCCAATCTTGTATTATGATGGATTAGAAAAAGCAGGCGTTAGAGATATACAACAGGATATTAGTATTTTATTAGCAGAATAAATCATGGAAAATCAAAATTTAGAAAATAAATATAATAAGTGGATTGTAATATTATCTGTAGCAATTCCACTAGTTGTGGCACTTCTTTTTGGTGTTAATTTAAGAAAATTAGGGTATGATGTAGAACCGCTTTCTTTTTTGCCACCTATATATGCTACTATAAACGGAATTACAGCAATTGTATTGATTCTTGCCGTAAGAGCTATAAAAAACGGAAAGCCAAAGTTGCATGAAAATTTAATGAAAACTGCTATAGGTTGTTCTATTGCCTTTTTAGGGATGTATGTGGCTTATCACATGACTTCAGATTCTACTAAATTTGGTGGCGAAGGAATTATTAAATATGTGTATTATTTTATTTTAATTACTCATATTATCCTTTCGATAATTATTATTCCTTTAGTATTGATTACTTATGTTCGTGCTTTAGCACAAGTGTTTGATAAACATAAAAAAATTGCTAAAATTACTTTCCCTATTTGGTTGTACGTTGCGGTTACTGGTGTTGTTGTGTATTTAATGATTTCTCCTTATTATGTTTACTAAAGTCAGAAGTCAGGAGTTAGAGGAGAGAAGTAAAAATACTACTAGGAAAATTCTATTTTCTATTTTCTATATTCTTTTTTCTTTTACTGCGAATGCTCAATGCGCTATGTGTAGAGCTGCTTTAACTGGTGACGCAAATATTGCTAAAGCAGAAGCGGTCAATGACGGAATTGTCTATTTGATGGTAATCCCTTATTTGCTAATAGCTATAATAGGTTTTTTGATTTATCGAATGAAAAAAAACAAATCCAAAGCGCAATAGTTATTTAAATCCATCAACTGTAATGTTGATTTCTCCATTTACTTTTACAAATGCAATAATGGCATTTTGACTCAGTTCAATTTTTTGAAACTGAATATCTTCCATTCTTCCATTTACAAAAACACCGGCCATTGGCGAATAATTATTCATATAGTTTAGCATGGTCTTTTTTGCTTCATCTAAGTTGGGCTTTATTGAATAACGACAGCTCTCTTTTATTTTTCTTAAAATTAATCCTTGGGCTAACCAGTTTGCAGTTCGCATTAATTTGTTCTTCGTGTCCAATACATAATCTAAATCGTCAAAATAAATTTCTTTTTTCTCAACATTATATTTTGGTAATCCCGCCAGATAAATAGTTCCATTTAGCGAACCAATTAAATCTAAGGCAATAACCATTTTTCCGCTTTTGTGCCAAATGTTCACGTCCTGTACTTTTACTTTTCGAGTACCTGAACTAAATTCTTCGCCAGCAAAGTTTTTCTTCATGATTCTGGATGCATCTTGGTAACTGGAAACCGCAACAACATTCGCCGTAATTTGATTTGGGATTTTAGTAACTGCTTTGAGTGCAATTTTGTAGCCATCAAATTTAGATTCAGGAGTTTGTCCTATAATGGTTTCCATATTGCATTTCATTCCCATTTGTAAAACAAACGAATCGTTTTTTATATGTGCGGGTGTAGAGTATATTTCGATAGGAACAATTCTGAGCCAGCTTTCATACGCTTCATTCATTTGGAAAGGAGTGCAGATTTTTTCTAAAGCAGCGAGAACATTCGGTTTAAAATCCATTGATTTTTCTATCGCCGCATCAATCTTTTTTTCTATTGTAGATTTGAACAATTTGATAGAAGGATTGATTAAATAGGTGACTGGTATGTTTTTACCAAAAACGCTCATTGTTGGACTTTCCTTCCAGTCTAAAGAACTCAATTCGGTTTGAGTTTTGAGTTTCCAGTTGTTTAAACTTACATTACTATTGAGTGTTACAATTCCGTTAAGATTAAATTCCTTGGTGTTGTAAAGTGAAACTCCCATGGTTTTTGTTCCAATTCGGTATTTAATTGTGGCTCTTAATGGGAGTATTGTGGTAATTTTATCAGCGTTTGAAGCATTACTGCTTTTAATTGTAATAGGGGCAAGTTTCCAAATTTTCATTTCGATATCGTCATCTTCAATGATATTGTCTTCATAAATTAAACCGTTTAAAAGACTATTGGTTTGGTTTTCGATATCTTTTAATTTGATATTTATGGGTAAATTAATAAATGAAGGGGTATTGTTGTACACTATAGGAGCAGCATTGTCAGGCTCTGGTTTTAATGTAGCGATTTTTTGAGAAGAAGAACAGCTAATAATAAAGACTATACTGGCAGAAACAAGCAATGATGTAATTTTTTTCATTCGATTAATTTAAGATTGTAAATTTAGAAAAAGCTTTGATTTCTTATTGGAAAAAGCACTAGCTTTATTGCATATTATTTTTGTTTCCAAATTTTAAAATGTTTTTAGAAGATGTGATTATTCTTCGCTAGAAAAACTTATTTTTGTGTAGTAACTTTACTTCATTTTATTCGAATGGCATGAACCCAAAAAAATATTTTAGTTTACTCCTCTTATTGTTAAGTTTTTATTCTCAAGGACAATCTAAGAAATGGACATTAGATGAGTGTGTGAGGTATGCTTTAGATCACAATATTTCCATTCGACAATCGGATTTAGATACTCAGACTGCTGTAATTGATAAAAAAGATGCTTTTGGTAATTTTTTGCCTAATGTTTCGGCTAGTGCTTCTCATTCCTGGAACATTGGTTTGAATCAGGATATCACTACTGGACTTTTGCAAAATCAAACCACTCAGTTTACTTCTGCGGGAGCTAGTGTGGGTGTTGATATTTATAAAGGTCTTCAAAATTTACATACTTTAAGAAGAGCCAATCTTTCCATTGTAGCGGCTAAATATCAATTGCAAAAAATGCAAGAAGATATTGCGCTAAATGTAGCCAATGCCTATTTGCAAGTGCTTTTTAACAAAGAAAATCTAAAAGTTCAAAAAGAGCAATTAGCAATTGATAACCAACAATTGAACCGAACACAAGAATTAGTCAATGCTGGAAATTTGCCTAAAGGCGATTTATTAGATGTAAAAGCGACCATTGCTGCCGATAATCAAAAGGTAATTAGCGCAGAGAACGCTTTGTTGATCTCTAAGTTGAGTTTAGCCCAGTTGTTACAATTGGATAGTTTCGAGAATTTTGATGTTGAAGATTCGAATGAGTTACAAATGGATCAAACCATTTTGTCTCAAACTCCAACGATCATTTATGATAAAGCAAAACAAGAACGAACTGAATTGAAAATTGCTCAAACTAATCTTGAAATCGCTGAAAAAAATGTTGCTATTGCCAGAGCTGCATACCAACCTACTTTGAGAGGTTTTTATAATTTTAATAGTCGTGTTTCTTATGCCGATGTTGCTTTAAGAGATAATACTACAGGAGCAATTATTGGTACCCAATCAGCACCTAAATTTATGGATCAGTTTAGTGATAATAAAGGACAGTCTTTTGGTGCACAATTAAATATTCCTATTTTTAGCGGTTTTGCAGTTCGCAATAATGTGCAGCGAAACAAGGTGAATTTTGAAAAATCAAAAATTGCTTTAGAACAGCAAGAATTAGATTTAGAGCGTAATGTTTATACAGCATTTACGGATGCAAAAGGAGCTTTAAAAGCATACGAATCGTCAGTTGAAGCATTGGATGCTCGATCACAATCGTATAATTATTCTAAAGAAAAATTTGAAGTGGGTTTAATGAACGCATTCGAATTAAGTCAGTCTCAAACCTTATTAACAAACGCACAATCTGAAGTGATAAGAACCAAATACGATTACATTTTTAAAACTAAAATTTTAGAATTCTATTTTGGAATTCCAATCATAAAAAATTAAATAAGTTATGTCAAAGAAAAATATTTATATCCTTTCTGCTGTTTTTATAATTGTAGTAGCTGTATTAATTGTCTTAGGAAAAAAAGGCGTTTTTGGAAACAAAGAAGATGCTAAAGAAATAGAAATTGCAAAAGTAGTTCCTATGACCATTGTTGAGACGGTTTCGGCAACGGGAAAAATCCAACCAGAAATAGAGGTTAAAATAGCTCCAGAAGTTTCGGGAGAAATTATTTTGCTAAATGTAAAAGAAGGTCAAGTAGTTAAAAAAGGAGATTTGTTAGTAAAAATAAACCCTGATTTATATACGTCAAGTTACAATCGTTCGGTTTCTAATTTGTCTGGAACAAAAGCAGGTCTAACGCAATCTGAAGCTAGTTTTAAAGAAGCAAAAGCCAACTACGAAAGAAACAAAACCTTATATGATAAAGGGGTGATTTCGAAATCGGATTGGGATAAATCTATCGCTTCATTTGAAGTAGCAAAAGCGTCACGACAATCTTCTTATTATAATGTTCAGAGTGCCTCGGCAACGGTTAATGAAGCAAAAGACAACTTAGGTCGTACTACTATTTATGCTCCGGCAGATGGAACTATTTCGGTATTGAATGTAGAGTTGGGGGAACGTGTTTTAGGAACACAACAAATGGCTGGAACGGAACTTTTAAGAGTTGCCAATTTAAACAATATGGAAGTTGAAGTAGATGTCAACGAAAATGATATTGTAAAAATTAAGGCAGGTGATTTGGCTAATGTTGAAGTCGATGCTTATTTGAAGAAAAAATTCAAAGGTATTGTAACAAGTATTTCTAATTCGGCTAGTTCTACTTTGACTGCCGATCAAGTAACTAATTTTAAAGTTAAAGTTCGAATTTTAAAAGAATCTTACGAAGATTTGCTAGTAGGTAAACCAGAGACTTATTCGCCATTTAGACCAGGAATGACTGCAACGGTAGATATTATAACCAAAACTAAGAAAAATGTTTTGGCTGTGCCAATTAGTGCTGTTGTTGTAAAATCAGATACAACGGCTGTTTCTATTGCCGATAAAAAAATACCAGACGAAAAAGACGAAAAAAAGGAAGCACCTAAAAGCGATAAGAAATTTGAATGTGTTTTTGTGAAAATGGGTGATAAAGCCAAGATTAAAATTGTGAAAACTGGAATTCAAGACGATACTAATATTGAAATTCTAAGCGGAGTTAAAAATGGGGATAATGTAATTGTTGGCCCCTATACAATTGTTAGTAAAGAACTAAATTCTGGAGATAAAGTAACGGTGAAATCAGAAAATGCTAAGAAATAAGCAGTGTACTTTAGTGAAATCTTTTACTTTTTTTAGACCTTTATAAAATAAAATACATTGAATAATTATATACTGAATATAGAAACGGCTACAAAAAATTGTTCCATCTCCATTGCCAAAGATGGCGAAACTATTGTTTGTAATGAAATTGCCGAAGAAGGGTATTCTCATGCCGAACGTTTGCATGTCTTTATTGAAGAAAGTATTGCAGCAGCTGGAATTAGATTTAAAGATTTAGTTGCTATTGCAGTGAGTCAAGGGCCGGGTTCTTATACAGGACTTAGAATAGGAGTTTCGGCAGCAAAAGGATTGTGTTTTGCACTTGGTGTTCCGTTGATAGCTGTGGATACTTTACAATCTTTGGCTGCTCAGGCAACTATTGAAAAAGGTTTCATTGTTCCAATGCTTGACGCAAGAAGAATGGAAGTGTATAGCGCTGTTTTTTCGAGTGATTTACAATCTCAAAGAAACATTCTTGCCGAAGTAATAACAGAAGATTCTTTTCAGGAATACAAAGAAACCTTATATTTTGTAGGCGATTGTGTCGATAAATGTAAAGAAGTGTTAACCAATCCAGATTTTGTTTTCTTAGAAACCATAAAATATCCATCGGCGAACCAAATGAGCGCTTTGAGTTATCAAAAATACTTAAAAGAAGATTTTGTGGATGTGGCTTATTTTGAGCCTTACTACCTAAAAGATTTCATGATAACGACTTCAAAAAAGCAGTAAAACCCATAAACTTGTCATTCCGACGAAGGAGGAATCTTCGTTGGTTACTAACGTCGCGGAGATTCCTCCTTCGTCGGAATGACAAAATGTTAGGTTTAGAGTTTGAATTGTTTAAGCATTAATTGCCTCTACCTGAATTTTTTCATCGTTAAGCATGCTTTTTAACATGTTTTCGATTCCTGATTTTAAAGTAAAAGTAGAAGATGGACAACCGCTACAAGCACCTTGAAGAATCACTTTTACAATTTTGCTTTCTTCATCATAAGACTCAAAAGCGATATTTCCACCATCGGCAGCAACTGCTGGTTTTACATATTCTTCTAAGATATTAATGATTTGTTGCGAAGTAACATCTAGTTTGTCGAACTCTTCCGTTTTAATTTGCTCTTGTTTTTCGGCATTGATAACTACACTGTCATCAAGAACAATTCCACCATTTTCAATGTATTGTTTGATAAAAGTTCTTAGTTCTAGCGTGATTTCGTCCCAGCTGTTTAGTTCGTATTTGGTTACCGAAATATAGTTTTCGTCAATGAAAATTTCTTTTACATAAGGAAATTTAAATAATTCTTTCGCTAAAGGCGAAGAAGCAGTTTGGTCAATGTTTTTGTATTCTACTGCATTTTTTGTCAGCATTCTGCTTACCACAAATTTCAAAGCCGATGGATTAGGAGTGGTTTCTCCATAAACGGTAATCGGTTGTTTTTTAGGTTTGTTATCATCGATTTCGATGATAGTTCCACCTTTGTTTACAAAGTTTTCAATTTGCTCAGCAACAGCTTCTTTTACATCGTCCCATTCAACAATACTAAATCTTTCGATAGCAATAAAATTACCAGAGATATAAACTGTTTTTACAAATGGCAAATAAAATAATTGTTGTGCAAGCGGAGAAGATTTGGCTTCATCTATATTTTTAAACTCAAAACTTTCGTTTTTAGTGATAAAATCCTCAAATTCAAACTTTAATATAGTAGGGTTTTGCGTTTCTTTAACGGTTATTTTTGTCATGATTTTTGTAAATTTTTACAAATTTAGTAAAGTTATTTTCTATGAATAACTATATTTGAATTATTAATGAATAAATTAACTTAACTTTAGTTTTTGGGAAAAGTTTCTTTCATTTTTAAATTCATCGTGATTAATATTTTTTAAATGTATACTAAAATTAGATATTTCATAATCTGTTTTTTTATTGGTTTATATTCCTATTCTCAGGAAGGAATCCCAGTGTATTCAGATTATCTTTCAGATAATTATTATTTACTGCATCCCTCCATGGCTGGAGCTTCTAATTGTACCAAGCTAAGACTTACAGCCCGAAAACAATGGTTTGATCAGGTGGATGCTCCTGCGCTTCAAACCTTAAGCCTTAACGGAAGAGTAGGTGAAAAAGCAGGTGCTGGAATCATACTTTTTAATGATAAAAATGGATATCATTCTCAAAAAGGAGTGAAGCTAACGTATGCGTATCATTTGATGTTTTCCAGAGATGAGATTGATTTGAATCAGTTGTCTTTTGGTATTAGTGGAGGTTTAATTCAGAGTAATTTAGACGAGACTTCTTTTTTAGAACCAGGAGTTAATGATCCCATAATAAACGGAACAATAGTTCAAAAAGATTCTTATTTCAATGTTGATTTTGGAATGTCTTATAATTTTTTGGATTTTTATGTGCATGGTACCATTAAGAATGCCATTGAAGCTAGACGTGAAATTTATACAGAGAACGAAAGTGATAACTTGAGAAAGTTTATTTTAAATACAGGCTATATTTTTGGTAATAAAGATCGAATTTTATGGGAACCTTCTGTGATGTTTCAGTATACTAGTCAAACTGCCGAAAAAGCGATTGATATTAATATGAAAGCCTATAAAAGCATGGATTTTGGTACTTTTTGGGGAGGACTTTCCTATAGAACCAGTTTTGATGGAGCTGAATTTAATAATGGAAATGGTACTTCCAGACAAAGATACCAAGCTATTACTCCAATAGTTGGTGTAAACTTCAAGAATGTAATGTTTGCCTATACCTATTCTCAATTAGGTGGAGATGTAAATTTTGGAACTGGAGGTTTTCACCAAATTACTTTAGGCCTTGACCTTTTCTGCAAACGCGAGAGATATGAATGTTTTTGTCCAGCTATTAACTAATATTTAAAACCATGTTGATAAAATCGGTTAATGGAAAATCTCCTTTAATTCCTGAAGATTGTTATGTAGCTGAAAATGCTACCATTGTAGGCGATGTTACTTTGGGAACTTCTTGTAGCGTTTGGTTTAATGCGGTAATTAGAGGTGATGTCAATTCTATAAAAATTGGAAACAAAGTTAATATTCAGGACGGAGCAGTAATTCATTGTACCTATCAAAAATACCCAACTATTATAGGAAATAATGTTTCCATTGGACACAATGCTATTGTTCATGGTTGTGTAGTGCATGACAATGTTTTGATAGGAATGGGCGCTATTGTAATGGATAATTGTACTGTAGAAAGCAACTCTATTATTGCAGCAGGAGCAGTGGTTACTCAAAATACCACAATTACTTCGGGTTCTATTTGGGCAGGAGTTCCAGCTAAAAAAGTAAAAGACCTAAATCAGTCCAGTTTTGCTGGAGAAATTGAACGCATTGCCGAGAATTATCTCATGTATTCCAGCTGGTTTAAGGAAGAATAGTCTATAAATTGATTCTTTCAAAGAAAGCATTTTTATAGCTCTCGCTAATGGGAATACGTTTGTCAGCAATTAACACTTTGTTTTTTTGAATGGATTTTACGTATTTTATATTGATGATATAGGAGCGGTGAATTCGAGAAAAACCTTTAGACGAAAGTGTGTTTTCTAATTTAATCAAGCTAATCAATGTTAATGTAAATTTATTATCACTAGTGTAAATTTTGACATAATCTTTCAAACCTTCGATAAATAAAATATCCGAAAAGTTGATTTTTACATTTTCGTATTCCGAACGCACAAACATAAAATCAGGTTCCATTTCTGGTGCAACTATTTTAGGAGTAATGGCTGAAGTGGTGTTTTGAGATTGAAACAATTGTTGAGCTCTCATCACCGATTTTAAGAAGCGATGAAAGGGAATTGGTTTTACCAAATAATCCACTGCGCCCAAATTAAATCCTTCTACAGCATAATCAGAATAAGCTGTGGTGAAAATAATTAATGGTTTTTTATCAATTGCATTTAGAAAATCAATACCTGTGAAATGAGGCATTTCGATATCCAGGAAAATCAAATCAACATTCGAATTGTTAATTACAGCAATAGCATCAATAGCATTATTGAAGGTATTGATAAGTTCAAGACTTTCTACTTTGCTAACAAATTCTTTGATTAAATCAACCGCTAAAGGTTCGTCATCTATAATTACACACTTCATTTTGTTTCGTTTTCTAATGGTTCTAGCTTTAAATTCAAATGAACGCTGTATTTATTATCCGTTTGCGTAATGGTTAATTGATGCGCATTTGGATATAAAATATTGAGTCGGTTTTTAATATTGGTCAAACCAATCCCTGAATTATTTGGATCTTTGATTTGGTTTTCAATCCTATTTTCGATCCAAAAATCTAAGATGTTATCTTCAATGCTAATTTTAATTTTTACAAATGTAGTTCCTTTATAATCAGTTCCATATTTAAAGGCATTTTCGATGAACGAAATCAGCAATAGTGGTTCAATGGATTTGTTTCTGGTTTCGCCGTGAATGTTGATAAAAATGTTCTCTATATTGTTTAATCTTAATTTTTGTAATTCAATATAATTCTTAATATAGTTGATTTCCTTTTCTAAGGGTACTGCTTTATTGTCGGTTTCGTAGAGCATATAACGCATCATTTCGGATAAAGTTACAATAGCATCTGGAACTAAATCTGATTTTTTATAAGCCAACGAATAAATGCTATTTAAGGCGTTGAATAAAAAATGCGGATTGGTTTGCTTTCTCAAATAGTTTAATTCCGTTGTTGTTTTGCGTGTTTCAGAAATTAATTTGTTTTGTTGGTTGATATAAAATTCAGAAAGCGTTTTAAAAACGGTACTTATCGTAATGATAAACAAATAAAAAAGAGATGGAAAAAATTTGAAGAATCGCGGTGGTGGTTCTCTTAGAAATCTTTTCTCTGGAATAAACTCTTTTCCATTGGCATCAAAAAGTTTTTCATGTGGAAAATTGTGAAAATCTGGGGTGAAATAAAATATTTTTATACAAGTAAAAACAGCAATTATAGCAAAAATAATTCCTAAGTAAGCAGCATATTTTTTTTGCAAAAGCAAATTGGGTACAAAATAGAGATAATTAGCATAGAAAAGTAAAATACCACTGGACCATTGCACGTAAAATTCAGCATCAATGCT
The DNA here is from genome assembly GCF_041729725.1 of Flavobacterium zubiriense. Taxonomy (NCBI): domain Bacteria; kingdom Pseudomonadati; phylum Bacteroidota; class Flavobacteriia; order Flavobacteriales; family Flavobacteriaceae; genus Flavobacterium; species Flavobacterium zubiriense. The sequence goes on from NZ_JBCFQL010000005.1 coordinate 77,746, forward strand.
AGTAAAATTTTGATAAAATGGCAACAAGGAGGCAATTATTAAAAAGCACCAAATGATACTGTGTATCAGTATTTTGTTTGAATTGTTGTTTGTAATTCCCTCTAAGTTCATCTAGATTTTAATTGACAATAAAATTAAATCTTTTTTTGTAATTGTAGGTGATGTTTTGTCTTTCAATTTTTGCAAGACTAAGCTGCCTACTTTTAGTGCTTCTTGTTCGTTTTCAAATGATTTTTGACTTGGAATCACAGGAATTATGGATTGTTTGATAATTATTCTGTCATTATTTTTAATTACATATCCCCAGCCAGTTTGTGTTTTAATTGATTCTAAGCTTAATTCGTCTTTTTTGTTGCAAGCGAAAAGAAACATTAAAATAGAGAGTAGAATAAGTGTTTTTATTTTATTCATGGAAAAATCCTTCTGGATGTTTGTCCAGAAGAATTTAGGGTTTGAATTAATTATCATCATCATTTTGTTCGTCTTGTGGCTTAAATTCCCATACATCATCATAGTACGAAGAGCCAGATCTACCTAATAAAATAAATCCTCTTTCGTTGATAGAAAAACCAATAGCATCTGTTCTTCCAGAACCTTCTAAGGCTGTTTTTTCTTCCCAAACATCAGTTGATGGATTGTATTCCCAAATGGTTTTTGAACTTTCTCCACAAGCTAAATAGCCTAATCCATTCATTGAAAAAGCAGAAGCATTTGAACGAACAATTACATAATCATCGTTGTATGACTCATCATCGTCATCGTCTTGATCGATATCACGTTTTTTAGTCCAGGTATCGGTACTTGGATCAAACATCCAAAAATCAACTTGATAGGCTCCATTGTTAATTCCTGCTACTAAATAAGCTTTGTTATCAATGGTAAAAACCGAAGCATTTCGTCTTTTATTTCCGCTAAATCCATTTACCTGTGTCCAGGAATCAGAACCGGCTTCATATTGATAAAAATCTTTTAGAAAGTTGTTGTCAAATCCAGTTCCAAAATAAGCTTTACCGCCTACTTGAAATCCTACAGCCGAGTAACGCGCACTTCCAGCAAAATCAGCTTTTTGAGTCCAAGTGTTTGTGTCGGGATTATATTGGTGAAAATCTTTTAATTTATTGACTCCATCATATCCAAGACCAATATATCCATTGCCCTCTAACTCAAATCCAGAAGCTGAACTTCTAGCTACTCCTGTAAAATCAGCTCTTTGTTCCCAATAATCCCCGTCAGAATTGTATGCCCAAAGATCTTTCAAGTATTCATCACCAGTATATCCTGTAGCCACATAAGCATAAGAACCAATTACGAAACTCGTTGCACTTGATCTAGCTGGCCCATCAAATGAAGATTTTCTAATCCAGTTACCTATCAATTCTTCATCATCATCATCATTGCTACAACTTACAAATACTAGTCCCATCAATAATAGGGTAATTAGTGTTCTTCCTTTTAATATAATCATAATTTTATTTATTTATTTATTTTTTACGGTTTGTATTTTATGCCAATGTTTAAGAGATATCCATCATTAGCGTCGAAATTAAATTTTGTTGTTCCTCTATTGTCTGTTAATCTGTATTTTTTGTTGAATTGATATCCTCCCTGAAAACTCATAAACCAGTTGCCATCCACATTTCTTTCATATTCTAAAGCGGTTGTCATTTGAGAAAAACTCATTCTGGAAGCACTTAGATTTGAACTGATTGTTTTTGTTTGGTCGAGTTGGTAATATTCGCCATTAAAAGTATTTTTCAAACTGAAAACATTACGTTCATTATTTGAATATTGAATTTTAGAATAGGGAAATCCTACTGTTAAATCTGTTTTAGCATTCAATTTGCTGTTAAAAGCAATCGCAGGAAGTACTTCGGCTTTTCCTAACAATGTGTTTCTTTTTATGCCTAAATAAATACTGCTTTTTTCAGAATAAGAATACTGAATTCCGGCTCCGCCAAAGAAGCCAACATCCGAAAAATCCAAGCTATTTTCAAAAGCGGCAATGGTTTTAAATTCGAAATCTAAACCCACTTTTTCATTCAGTTGATGTTTGAATTCCAAGTTATTTTCGATTCGATTGTAATTGTTTTTATTATCTGCCGAATAGTAATTGTCCAGATTAAATTTTAGACCACTATTTTTATAATTAATACTGTTTGTTATTTTATTTTTTGAATCCAAATTCGAGTAAAATGAAATTCCAATTCCAGTCTCATTTTTGGTTATTTCTTCTGTAGGAATGGTGTTTACATTCAATTCTAACGAATAACCACTTTGAGCTGTTATTTTAAGAATGGAAATCATATAGACTAAAGTTGTAAAAAATTTTAATTTCATTTATTTATTTATTGCATCAAAAGTATACGCATTATCTATTTTAAAAAAAGAAGATATATAGATGCCCCTTTTTTATAGACAAATTGGGTTTTTGTTCCGTCGAATGGATTGTTGAACTCTGAATTGATTTTATAGATTAAAAATGCCTTTTTATAGATGCAAAATCCTTAGCTGTATATGTTGTTAGGCTTTATAAATAGTGCTCTGCTATATTTGTTCAAAAAAGTTTTATGTATAGATTGTTTATAGTGTTGCTTTTCGGGATTACGCTCACCTCGTGTGATTCTGATGTAGATGCGGGAGAATTTGTAGTAGGCTCAGATAATTTAGCTGTGAATAATAAGGTTATATTGATTGATACTGTTACTGTTGAAGTTTCGACAATTAACTTTGATTCCTTAGTAACTTCTGGGCAAAGTCGTATTCTTTTGGGAAATTATGACGATCCTATTTTTGGAAAAGTAAGTTCTGATAGTTATTTTCAACTTTCGTCTTCCAGCTACAATTTGCAAACTACCAGTTCCGATACTGAAGGAGCCAATTATGTTTTTGATTCCATTAGAATGGTTTTGTTACCAGATAAATATTATTATGGTGATACTACAAAAGTTCAGTCAGTCAGTATTCATCGTTTGATTCAAAAAGTAAAACCGAATTCTGATGATGATAATTTTTATAACAATTCGAATTTGAATTATGATGCTGTAAACATTGGTACGGCTTCTTTCATACCAAAACCAATTAGGCAAGATTCTATTTTTGTAAAAATGGATGCTGTTTTTGGCGATGCACTTTTTCAAAAATTAAAGAACAGAGAAATTATTACAACCGCTGAATTTACAGAATATTTTAAAGGTTTAGTTATTCGATCAACTTCAACCAATACTTCTGCTGTTTTGGGTTTTGGAACAACAAGCTTACTTCAATTGTATTATTCGAAAAAAGTAACCGATTCTAAAACTTCGATATTAAAAGAATTTACAATTGATGATATGTCGAAACAATTTAATAGAATTTCCTTAGATAGAACAGGGTCTATTGTTAAGGATTTACCGGGGACAACTGGGAGACTGTCGAGTAATTTAACTGAAAATAAATCCTTTATTCAGTCTGGAACCGGATTGGCTTGCAGGATTGATTTTCCCAATATTAAAGAACTCAAATACATTACCGAGAAAGGAGCTATTGTAGATGCTCAATTAATTATTCGACCAGTTAATAATACTTATTCTAAGATATATCCTCTTGCTGATTCTCTAAATGTTTATGTAGCTGATAAATTAAATAGATTGTCAGGTATGCTAACTTCAGCTTCGGGTAGTTCTATTTATGCAGTGCTCAATAAGGCAGAAGATGAATTTGATGAAAACATTGGATACAGTATTCCGTTGGGTACTTTTATGCAAAATGAAATGGTTAAAAGATTAGATTCTAAGTCGGCTTTGATTCTTACCCTACCTAATATTTCAAAAGCAGTCAATCGTTTGGTCTTAGGGAACCAAAGGAACACGGAAAATAAAGTTCAGTTGAAAATATATTATATCTCTTATTAGATGAAAAATACATTCGCAATAATAAGCTTCTTGATTTTTGTTTCTTTTAGCTCTAATTCACAAAGTTTGTCGAGTTCTCCTTATTCCATTTATGGTTTAGGGAGTTTGTACGAATCTGATTTTGGTTCCATTCCAGCTATCGGTTCTTCAGGAGTGGCTTTGCCTTCCACTCGATTTATCAATAATCTAAATCCCGCTTCTTTAGGGTTTATAGCTCAAAATCATTTTATGTTTGATGTAGGTGGAAATGCAATTCAAACTTCATATCAAGATGTGTTCAGAAAAGAAAATCGCAATAATGTCCAATTTTCGCATATTGCTTTTGCTTTTCCTGTAAGTGCAAAAGCAGCGTTTAGCCTTGCTTTAAAACCGTATTCAAGTGCAGGTTTTAAAATATCTGATTATAAATTACCTATTCATGATAGTACTGAGGAATATACGTTGAGTGCTACAGGAACTGGAGGTTTGAATAATTTTGATATTTCTTATGGTCGTCGATTTGGAAAGAAATTGTCATTAGGTTTGTCTACTTCTATTCTTTTTGGAAGTACTAAAGATACCAGAGAATATGTTATTTCAAATTCGGTAACAACTATCGATAAAGTGTCATCTTATAATGGTGCCCGATTAAATTTAGGAAGCCAGTTTAAAGTAGATTCTACTTTTACAATTGGTGCCAATTTAAAATCGCCAACTAAAATTAATGCCACTAAAGTGCAATCGGTAATAACGTATAATGTCAATTTGGAATCTTCAAATACAGTTGAATCAGAAGCATATTCGGATATAGATGATTATTACTTACCATTCGAATTTTCGGTTGGATTAAATAAGCAATTCAAAAATAATCTGAGTATAAATCTCGATTATGAAAAGGCTTTTTGGGAAGGTACACAACAAGCCGATTTGTATGGAAGTTATTTAAATCAAGAGAAGTTTAAATTGGGCTTTTCGTATCGAAAGGGAAAAAATATGAAAAACTATTTTGACAGCGTACAATTCTCTACAGGATTGAATTACGATACGGGTTTTCTAGAATTAGATAATAAAAGAATTGAAAATAAATCAATTTCTGTTGGTGTTTCTTTGCCTATCGAGAATACTTTTTCATTGCTCAACATTGCCTATTCTTATGGACAAAGAGGACGAATAAGTAATGGATTGATTAAAGAGAATTACCACAAGTTATCACTTAATTTGTCTTTGGACGGGATTTGGTTTGTAAAGAGAAAAATAGAATAATCTAAAAATCTTTTTCTTGTACATTATACTTACTACCTAAAATAGTTTCTAAAACTGTAGGATTGGTATTGGTATAAAAAATGGGCTGGTTGTTGTTGTCTGGATTAAAGCCGATTTCATTTAATAGATTTTGTGTTTGTCTTGCCACGGCCAAACCAGAATCAATTATCTGAATATGATTGGGGATAATTTTTCTTATTTGAGGGATAAGATACGGATAATGACTGCAGCCCAGTACAAGAAAATCAATATTGGCATCAATCATGGGATTGAGATAGGAGTGAAGCAACTGTGTCATCTCTGGGGTTTCCATTTGCCCATTTTCGATTAATTCAACCAGTCCGTAGCCTATTTGTTCTATGATTTTAGTATGATAGAACATTTCGGTCGTTTTATTAAATAATTCGCTATTCAGCGTCCCCTTAGTGGCTAGAATACCTATAACTTGAGTTTTAGAATGTATGGCGGCGGGTTTTATAGCTGGTTCAATTCCAATAAAAGGAACGTCATAATGAGCTCTTAATTCTCTTATGGCATTAGTTGTTGCGGTATTACAAGCCACAACAATTAGCTTGCAATTCATGTCAAGCAGAAAATCAGTGTTTTTCATGCTTAAATGAATAATTTCCTCTTTGGATTTTTCGCCATAAGGGGCATTTTTGCTATCGGCTAAGTAAATGGTTGCTTCATTAGGCAAAAGATTGTGAATCTCTTTCCAGATTGAAGTTCCTCCTATGCCAGAGTCAAAAATACCTATAGGTTGTTTGTTGTCCATTGGAACAAAATTAAGTGCAATGAGTTAATTTTCCTAAAATAAAACACAAAAAAACCGCTCGATTCTGTGTAGAAAAAAGAGCGGTTTTTTGAATTTTAATTAGAATATTAGAATCCTAAGTCTTTTTTAACGTCAGCAGTAATGTTTGGACCATCAGCTAATAAAAGAGAAGTACCATCTAATACATATTGGAATCCTTTAGCTTTCCCTACTTTTTGAATAGAAGCTCTTACTTTTTCCATTAATGGTTTTACAATGTCAGATTCTTTTTGTTGCAATTCTTTTTGAGCGTTATCTCTAAAGTCAGTAATTCTTTTTTGCATGTCTTGAACTTCTTTTCCGCGTTCTCCGTTTACAGCATCAGTTACTGTTGCAGACTCAGCTTCGTATTTTTTCAATTTTGCTTGGTATTCTTCAATCATTTTTTTGTAATCGGCATCGTATGTAGTGCTTAATTTTTCTAATTGGCTTTGAGCATCTAACATAGCTGGCATTTTTGCCATCAATTCACTTACATCTACATGAGCTACCTTTGCTTGAGCACTGATAGTTTGATTTGCTCCAAAAGCGAATAGAGCGGCAACTAATAAAGTTTTAATTTGTTTCATTGGTTTTAAAATATTAAGTAATTAATTTATTGTTTTAGTTTTTCTTCTCTAGCAGTTTTGATAGAGTCTCGTTGTTGAATAATTTGTAATCTTCTTTCTTCTAAGGCTTTTTTACGGTCTTCAATAATTTTTTTTCTGTCTTCAAGCGCTTTCGCTTTCGCATCGGCTGCTTTTTGTTGGGCTACTTCCGCTTCGGATGGTTTGTCTTCAGTTGCAACTTTTTGGACTTCAGTTTTAGCGGTATTGGTACTGATTGTTTTAGCTGTTTCAGAAACCGTGCCATTTTTTTTAGCAGCTCTGTCGTCTAGGATTTTTTGTCTTCTATCTTCGTAATCTTTTTTCTTTTGTTCTTGTTCTTGTTTTCTATCTTCTAGTATTTTATCTCTTGCTGCTTTTCTTTCATCTAAAACCTTTTGTCTTTCTGCAAGTTCTGGATTGCTATCTATTGCATCTTCTTTGCTTTCTTTTTCTTGTTCAGCTGCTAATTCTTTTTTGCTTAGTTGTTCTCTTTTCTCTGTACGATTGATAACTCTTAATACTTGGTCGCTAATATCATAACGCTTGTCTGCAAAAATCATCGTTAGATCTGAAGATTTATCAAAAATAAAATCGTATTTTTTTGCCTCTGCAATGTCTTGAACGGCTGTGAATACTTGGTCTTGAATTGGTTTTACTAATAATGCTTTTTGACTCATTAATAAACCATTTGGACCAAATCTCTTTTGTTGCAAATCTAGCAATTCATTTTCAAGAAAAGTAATTTCCGTTTCGCGTTCTTCTATTAATGCTTTCGTTAGCAATGGTTTTTCTGCTGTAAGCGCTTCCTTAACCTTATTAATTTCTAATTTCTTGGTTTCTATTTCTTGTTTCCATTTCTGAGTTTTTTCTTCTAGTAGCAAATTGGATTCATTGTAACTGCTTACATTTTGTAAAATGTATTCCATATCAATGTAGCCCACCCGGTTTCCTCGAGCTTGCGAGTAAAGGCCATTTGCAGTTATCGCGGCTAAAAATAGAAATAAAAAATGTTTTCTCATAACTTAACGTATTAGAAAATCAGCACCAATTTTTTAGAATTGTTGTCCAATAATGAAATGAGTCTCCCAACCATTTGGAGTTGATAATCCTGGAAGGGCATCAAATCCATGTGCAAAATCAATTCCTAATAATCCAAAGGCTGGCATAAATACTCTTAAACCAACTCCTGCTGAACGTTTAAGATCAAATGGATTGTAACTTTTGAAATTGTTGAATGAATTACCCGTTTCAAGAAAAGCAAGTGCATATATAGATGCTGCTGCTTTCAATGTTATAGGGTAACGCAATTCTACTGAAAATTTATTATATACTGTAGCTCCAACTTGTGCCCCATTTTCTAGAGGTGTTAATGAACTATTAGGATATCCTCTCAATTGTACGGTTTCTCTACCGTCCATAGCGAAGTTTTGCATTCCGTCTCCACCCACAAAAAATCTTTCAAATGGTACTAAACCTCTGTCTTGATTGTAAGCACCAAGAAAACCAAATTCAGTTAATGTTCTTAAAACAAATTTGCCATAAACTTTGGTATACCAATCGGCTTTGAATTTAACTTTATAATATTCTAACCAATTAAATTTCTTCTGGTCTACTTTTCCTTGATCTACAGCCGCTTCATCTGCTGTACTAACTTTATTGCCACTGGCATCTAAGTAGTCACCTTTGAAGATCTCTTGTCCACTAACATTCGAATATTCTGTAGCTCTACTTTTGTACTCATCTTTTTCTCCCAATGTTTTATAATCAATTCCGTTAAACAAAGAATAGGGAGGAGTAACTTTTGCTGAAAGACTAAATTCAGATCCATAAGTTGGAAAAATAGGGTTTACTCCCTTATTGTTTCTTGAAAGTCCTACGGTGTAAGATAAGTTTCTTGAAGCTCCATTTCCAAAAGTAAATAATCCTGTATTGTAATTATTCAAATCATAATGCTGGTAACTGATCGATTGAGATAACACAAAGAAATCATCTGGAACCGTCAATCGTTTTGCAAGTCCTAATGATAAAGTTAAGATATTAAAACTTCTAGATTTATCTACATCAAAGGTTATAAAGTTATTCAAGAACTGCTTACTGTATGAAATAGATGAACTAAATTGTACTGGCTTTTTTTGTCCAAACCAAGGTTCAGAGAAAGAAACACTATACGTTTGAAAAAAGGTACTTCCTTGTAAACGCAAGGAAACTTTTTGACCATCTCCCATAGGTAGCGGTTTGTAAGCCGATTTGTTACCAATATTTCTAGCCGAGAAGTTATTGAACGAAAGTCCTAATGTTCCAATGAAACCACCACCACCATAACCTCCTTGAAGTTCAATTTGGCTAGAACCTTTTTCTACAAGGTTGTATTCAATATCTACAGTACCTGCAGCACCATCCACATTTTTGAATTTTGGATCGATTGATTCAGGATCAAAGTAACCCAATTGTCCAATTTCACGAACTGTTCTAACCAATTCTGCTTTGCTATATTTTTGACCCGGTTTAGTTCTTAATTCACGGTAGATTACACGGTCGTTCGTTTTATCGTTTCCTACTACTGTAATATGATTAAAGTATGCCAAAGGACCTTCGGTAATTCTTATTTCGAAATCAATAGTATCATTAGCGGTTCTAACCTCTACGGCATTGATATTAGAAAACAAATATCCATTGTCTTGGTATAAGTTGGTAATGTCTTCTCCGTCAGGTTTCGTTTTATCAGCAATTCTTTTTTCAAGTAAGACTCCATTGTACGTTTCTCCTTTTTTAATACCAACCATTCGATTTAAATATTGGTCAGGATAAACAGAGTTTCCTAAGAATTTGATATTTCCAAAATAGTATTTGTTTCCTTCTTCAACATTAACTTTTATGGCTAAAGTGTTTTTGTTTTTATCGTAAGAAATTGTATCTGAAGCAATTCGGGCATCACGGTATCCTTTTTCTTTGTAGGATGCAATTACTTTTTCTAAATCAGCTTTGTATTTGTCTTTTACAAATTTAGATGCTTTTAAAACACGAATAGGATTCTTTTGTTTGGTATCCTTCATGGCTTTACGCAAAGCTTTGTCGGAAAGTTTGTTGTTGCCTACAAAATCGATACTGCTAATTTTTATTTTATCTCCTTTGTCTACACTAACTACCATATTTACCTGATTTGTAGCAGCAGTGTCTTTTACCGTATTGATGTTTACTTTAGTATTAAAGTAACCGTCTTTTTTGTATTTGTTTTCAATGTAGTTTTTAGTAGTGGTAATTAAGTTTTCGTTTACTACTTTTCCTTTAGTTAAGCTATTGTCTTTAATTAAAGCTTCTGTTTTGCTTTTCTTGACACCTACAAATTTTACATCGTTTAATTTAGGTAATTCAATAATATCGAGATCCAGATAAATACTGTCATTCTCGATACGATTAACATAAAAAGCAATTTCATCAAAAAGCCCTAGTTTTCCTAGTTTCTTGATGGCCGAACTGATTTCTTCTCCTGGAACAGTGATTTCTTGACCTTTTTGTAAACCCGCAAAAGTGACTACAGTTTGGTCGTTAAAACTGATTTTGTTAGTCAATTCAACCTTAGCTAAAATGTATTTTTTACCTTGGTCAAATGGTACTCTATCTTGTGCCTTAATTTGTGAAAAACTTCCCAATAATATTAGGGTAAGTAATGCTTTGATACTTTTATTCAACACTAAAAAATTATTTAATTTGTTCACTTGTTTTTCCAAATCTACGTTCTCTTTTTTGATAACTAATAAGTGCCTCATAAAGGTGCTCTTCTCTGAAGTCAGGCCACATAACTTCAGAAAAAAATAATTCAGCATAAGCAATTTGCCAAAGCAAGAAATTGCTTATTCTATGTTCTCCACTTGTTCTTATTAATAAATCTACATCAGGCAAATTTTGCGTGTAAAGATGCTCATTTATAATTGAATCGTCAATAGCGTCTATTGAAATTATATTATTTTTAACTTTATCAGAAATCTTCTTTACTGCACTAACTATTTCTTCTCTAGAACCATAGCTGAGGGCTAATGTTAAGGTCATTCGAGAATTATTTTTTGTTTTTTCTATTACTTCTAGGAGTTCTTTTTGAGCTGACTTGGGCATCAGTTCAATGTTTCCAATAGCATTTAGTTTAATATTGTTATTCTGTAAGGTAATTAATTCCTTTTGAAGTGATTTTATTAATAACTTCATTAAGGTCTCTACTTCCAGTTTAGGTCGGTTCCAGTTTTCTGTAGAAAAAGCATATAAAGTTAGGTTTTCTATACCTAATTTGGCGCAATTTTCTATCGTTATCCGTACTGATTTTGTGCCGTTTTCATGACCTATTACCCTTAATAAGCCTTGTTGTTTTGCCCATCTGCCATTGCCGTCCATAATTATGGCAAGGTGTTTGGGTAAATTGTTTTTATTTATAGTATCTAGTAGGCTCATTTTAATCTGCACAATAGCACGGTTTTTCGCCAAAGGTATAGGTTAATGTTATACCAGAGAAGACATACCAATCATTATTATTTAAATTTCCAAAACGCAATGCACTTAAACTTTCTTCTTTAGGATTACTTCCGTCAAGATTATCAGTAAAGGTGTAGCGAGCTCCAATTTCTGCTGCTAAAACAAGTCTCCTTGAAATATTTGATTTTATTCCTAGAATCATTGGGATTGCAATGGAGTTTTTTCCTTTGTTTTTCTTGGTTTCACCTAATTCGACATACAAATCATCATACCTAAAAGCACTAATTCCAGAAGTCACATAAGGCGTGAATTTTTGGTGTAATGTATGAAGATTGAAGTCAAAAAAGTTGAATTCAAGGGCTAAAGATACTTCTTTTATACTATTTTCAAAATGATACCCTCTTAGACTTCTACTTGCTTCTTCCGAATCTTGGTCGTTTGCAGTAATGGTTGACTGAGAATAGGAAATTCTCCAAGCATGCCTAGGACTCCTATTCCATTTGTATAAGATTCCAAAAGCAGGCTCATTTGGAGCTATATAAGTCGTTTTTCCTACGTCGCCAACGTAATTACTGCCGCCCAGAAAAACCCCAATTTCATGAATTTGTGCTTGTGAACTTATTCCAAGAAATAAACAGACTATTGTGCTTAAAAATTTTTTCATTTTCATAGAAAATTGCGTGCAAATATAATAATTATCAATACGAATCAATGCCCATTAGAATAAATCTACTTTTTTTTAAAAAAAGAGTGGATTTATTTTAATGGAATTCAGTTTTGTTTTACTTAAACGAGAAAGTTCGATTGTATAGTATAAGGAAGAAGTTTAAAAAAATTAATTTCTTTTATCTTCTCCCCACAGCAATTTACTTCTTAAGGTTTTTAAGAAAGTTTCTGTTGGTATTTCCACCATATTAATTTGAAATGGAGTTTTCTTGATGGTCAAAACCGATTCGTTGCCAACCGAAGTAATTCTAGAATCTAATGAAACCAGATAGTTTTCTTCTCTCCCGGAAACTTTTAACATGATTTCTGTGTCATCAGGAATTACTAGTGGTCTTGCATTAAGGTTATGAGGAGCAATAGGAGTAATTACTAAACTTTTTACATCTGGAGTTAAAATAGGGCCGCCACAACTTAAGGAATATCCTGTAGAACCCGTTGGTGTTGAAATAATCAAACCATCAGCCCAATATGAATTCAGAATTTCGCCATTAAGATAAGTATCAATGGTAATCATCGAAGTAGTATCTTTCCGGCTTACCGAAATTTCATTCATTGCAAAATTAATATCGTTTAAAGCTTCGTTTTCTGGTGTCGAAGTTAAACTTAAAAGCGTTCGTTTAGAAAGTGTGTATTTTTTATCAATGACAACTTGTAAAAATTCATCAATATTTTCTTTTTGTACCGTTGCTAAAAAACCTAATCTTCCCGCATTGATTCCTAAAATAGGAATGCCCGAATCCCGAACTAAAGTAGCTGCTCTTAAAATAGTTCCGTCTCCACCAATACTCAACAACATGTCAAAACTAGAATCTAACTCGCTATGGGATGAAAAGATTTTATATTCCTTTTCGATGATTTTTTTTTCCTGGATTAAAGCTAAGAAATGAGATTCGATGACAATTTCAATGTTATTTTTATTAAAAAACTGAAAGATGTCTTTTATAATTGGTTCTGTGCTATTTTGATAATATTGACCGTATATGGCTATTTTCATTGGGCTTACATGTTAAGGTATTTGTCTAAATAGTCAGAACGTTCTTTTAAATTAGTGATATAAGAGTCTTCATGGTGTTCGGATATAATTTCGTAATTGTATCTTCTAAAAGTCTGGATGATCTCATTGATAGCTCCCGAAGTTATTTTAATTGTAACTTCTACAGTGCTGATATCGGATTCTGAAATAAATAAACCTAATATTTTACCGTTGTTGCTTTCTACAATTTGGGTAATTTGGCTCATCGAATAATCTAAGATTCCTTTACTCACCTTTACAATCGCTCCTTGTTCTTTTATAAATGGAGTTTGATTGAAAAAATTGATAATGTCTTCCATTTCATAATAACCCACATATTTGTTGTTTTCGTCTAAAACAGGTATCAAATTAGAATGATTTTTAGCAAAAACTTCTAAAACTTCTAACCAAAGCGAATAGGTTCTGATAAAAAACGTTTCTAGGCTGTATTTATAATCCGATACTTTTTTATGCTCTTCAAAAGTTTCGACATCTTCAGCCGAAATACTTCCTATGTAAACACCTTCTTCAATAATAGGGAAGTGAGAAAAATTGAAATCGACCAAAAAATCCCTAACAGTTCCAATAGTCTCTTGGCTGTCAATAGGTTTGAAATCAGTAGTGATGTAGTTTGAAATTTCCATTTTGTGTGAGTCCTCAATTTTTATGCAAAATAATCAAAAAAAGGCAAAATCGCCTAGCTTTTACTTTGTATTTTTGTAACCAAATTATAGTTTTTCATAATCAAAAAGCATTCCAATGACAAAATTAAGTGTAAATATCAATAAAATAGCTACTTTACGTAATGCCCGTGGAGGGAATGTTCCTGATTTGTTAAAAGTAGCCACCGATATTCAAAAATTTGGAGGACAAGGAATCACTATTCATCCGCGTCCCGATGAGCGTCACATTCGTTACCAGGATGCTCGAGATTTGAAATCAATTGTTTACACCGAATTTAATATCGAAGGCAATCCGCAACATAATTTTATCGATTTAGTTCTCGAATGCAAACCAGAGCAAGTTACTTTAGTTCCGGATGCTATTGGAGCAATAACATCTTCTGCAGGTTGGGATACTGTAAAAAACCAAGCCTATTTGAAGGAAATGATTCAGGAATTTCAACGCAACGGAATTAGAACTTCTATTTTTGTAGATCCAACTTTAGAAATGATTGAAGGTGCTAAAAAAACAGGAACGGACAGAATCGAATTGTATACCGAAGCTTTTGCACATCAATACAGCCTTGGCAACGAAAACGGAATTACTCCTTATGTTGCATCAGCTGTTTTGGCAAACGAATTGGGTTTAGGCATCAATGCAGGACACGACCTGAGTTTAGACAATATTCAGTTTTTTAAACAAAATATTCCAGGATTGTTAGAGGTTTCTATTGGTCACGCTTTAATTGCTGAAGCTTTGTACCTTGGATTAGAAAACGTAGTCAATATGTATCTGCAAAAATTAAAATAGTATCAATTGATTGAAGGTTGAGCAGGGATTTTTTCTGCAATCTAAAATCTGCAATCTAAAATCTAAAATCAAATGTTGTATTCAAAAATAGAAGGAGAAGGAAAACCATTTTTAATCATACATGGATTTCTTGGAATGTCTGACAATTGGAAAACCTTAGGGCAGCAATTTGCCGAATCAGGATTTCAGGTTCACATGCTTGATATGCGCAATCACGGACGAAGTGTTCAATCCTCAGCATTTAGTTACGAATTAATGGTTCAGGATGTTTTTGATTATTGTCAAGGTCATGCTTTGCAATCCATCAATATTCTGGGACATTCAATGGGTGGGAAAGTTGCGATGCTTTTTGCAACCCGATATCCAGAAATGGTGGAGAAATTAATTGTTGCCGATATTGGTCCTAAGTTTTATCCGCAGCATCATCAAACTATTTTAGCGGGATTGAATGCTGTAGATTTTTCGGTGAAACCAAGTCGTGCCGATGTTGAAGCGACTTTAAGTGAATATATTAGTGATTTTGGAACCAAGCAGTTTTTATTAAAAAGTTTGTATTGGAAAGAACCTGGACAGTTAGCCTTCCGATTTAATCTAGCTGTTTTTAATGAGAAAATTGAAGAAATAGGAGTGGCTTTACCAGCAGAACTGGTTTTTGAAAAACCAACACTTTTTATTCGTGGCGGAAGTTCCAATTATATTTTAGATTCGGATGTTGAAGATATAGCCGTTCATTTTCCATTAATGAAATTAGAAACGATTCCAAATGCCGGACATTGGCTTCATGCCGAAAATCCAGCTTTGTTTTATCAAATGGTCATTTCGTTTTTAAATTAGTTTGTTGTTTCAATAGCCGTAGACTTTAGTCAACGGATTTAGGTTCTCTATAGAATTAGCCTTAAACAGTAACTTTCGGGTTGCTGTTTTTTTTATGACGAAAAATTAAAAACTACATTTTTTGATAAATGTAATAAAAACACTTATGTTTGTTCTGCCGAAAAAATAAATTATTTAATAACATAATTAAACTAAGATAAAAATGAAAACAGCAATTCACTTTTTAGTAAAAAATAGTAATGCAAAAATTTTTCTGTTGTTTTGTATGGTTATCACAGTTGGATCTGCCTGCAGTTCTTTAAAAAATAAGGATGCTGAAAAAGAGAAAATGAGTGCTTATTTAATGACTTATTTCAAAGATGATACTCACGGATTGTATTTTGCATTAAGTAATGATGGTTATGCCTTTACTGATGTCAACGCAGGAAATCCTGTTGTTGCTGGTGATACTATTGCTGAGCAAAAAGGAATTCGCGATCCTTATATTATGCGCGGTAAAGATGGGTATTTTTACATGGCAATGACCGACTTACATATTTATGGTAAGCAAAAAGGCTATAGAGAAACCGAATGGGAGCGTCCGCAAGAATTGTACGATTGGGGAAACAACAGGGGTTTAGTGTTGATGAAATCAAAAGATTTGATTCATTGGTCACATTCTATTTTGGATATTAGCAAGATATATCCTGAACTGAATGTGGGTTGTGTTTGGGCACCCGAATTGATTTATGATGAAGTGAAAGGAAAAATCATGATTTATTTCACGATGCGTCAGGGTAAAGGACGTACTAAATTGTATTATGCCTATATGAATGATGCATTTACAGCTCTTGAAACTGCTCCAGAAATTCTTTTTGAATATCCCGATAATACAAAGCAAATTTTAGATGCAGATATTACAAAATTACCTGATGGAAGATTCTGTATGATGTATGTAGCACAGGAGAATCCGGGAGGTATTAAAATGGCATTTTCGGATAAAATAAATAGTGGTTATGTGTATCAGCCAGACCAAATTGATTTCGAAAAAAAATCATGCGAAGCGCCTAATGTATTTAAACGTATTGGTGAGGATAAATGGGTTTTGATGTACGATATTTTTAGTGTCAATCCTCACAATTTTGGATTTGCAGAAACCACCGATTTTAAAACCTTTACCAATCTTGGTCATTTTGATCAAGGCGTGATGAAACGCACTAATTTTTCCGTTCAAAAACATGGTTCCGTAATTCATTTGACTAAAAAAGAAGCACTTCGTTTAGCGAAACATTGGAATACTAATTTCTCATTTGGTACTAAAAAATAAACATGAAGCCGATATTTAAAATAGCGTTACTCAGTATTTTGTGCGTGTTCAGTTTAAGTGCTCAAAAGAAAGATTTAAGAGGATATCTTTTTGCCTATTTTGAAGGCAAAGGTCCTGCCGAAAAACAAGAGCAATTGCGTTTTGCAGTAAGCGATGACGCTGTGAATTGGAAAGCGCTAAATAATAATGAACCAATAATACCATCAAAAGATATTTCAAACACTGGCGGGATTCGTGATCCTCATATTCTTAGAGGTGCAGATGGTAACAGTTTTTATATGGTTGCTACCGATATGAATACTAAGAAAAATGGCTGGGATTACAATCCTGGAATTGTTTTGATGCATTCCAAAAATCTTTTGGATTGGAAATCATCGGTAATTGATTTGGAGAAATTATATCCTAAGAAATTTAAAGACATAAAATGGGTTTGGGCTCCACAGACTTTTTATGATGCCAAAGTAAAAAAGTATCTGGTTTACTTTACGGTTCGTTTTAAATACAATGAAAACCTTGATTTCTATTGTGCTTATGCGAATAAGGACTTTACATCTTTTGAACAAGAGCCAAAACTAATGTTCAGCCCAAAGGACGGTGCTATTGATGGAGATATTATTTATAAAGATGGTACTTATCATTTTTTCTACAAAGGAAATACAAAAGACGAAACTGGGAAGGAAATCAAAAATGGTATCAAACAGGCTACGAGTAAGAAGCTTCAGGGACCTTGGAAAGAAAGTTTCGAATATCTAGATGCTTATGCTGATACAAACACAAATGTAGAAGGTTCTTCGGTTTTTAAATTGAATAACAGTGACGAATATATTTTAATGTATGATTTGTATTCTAGCGGAAGATATGAATTTCAACGTTCTAAAGATTTGTATCATTTTACAGAAAAAACAGAATCGTTTACCAAAGATTTCTTTCCGCGACATGGAAGTGTAGTAGGAATTACAACAGAAGAAGCAATAAGATTACAGGAAAAATGGGGCGGCGTTCCTCAAAGTTTATTGATTGCTAAAGATGGAACATTTCGTTTTAAAGCAGAAGGAAATCCAATAATCAAACATAAATTTACGGCCGATCCAGCTGCTTTTGTTGAAAAAGATACCTTGTGGTTGTTTACCGGACATGATTTTGAAGGAGGACAAAAAGGCTATAAATTGAAAGATTGGTTGGTTTTTTCAACAACTGATTTGAAAAATTGGACGGAATATCCAGTGCCATTAAAAATTGAAGATTTTAAATGGGATAAAACTAATGATGCTTATGCGGGACAAACCATTAAAAGAAACGGAAAGTATTATTGGTACATTAGTACAAATGGTTCTGGAATTGGAGTCGCAGTTGCTGATAAACCACAAGGGCCTTATAAGGATGCGCTAGGAAAACCATTGTTGACTAATGCCGATTGTTTTGCGTCAACGCATTCGTGGACTTGTATTGATCCTGCTGTTTTTATCGATGATAATGGACAAGCTTGGTTGTTTTGGGGTAATGGAGTTTGCTATTACGCAAAGCTGAAAGAAAACATGATTGAAATTGACGGTCCAATTAAGAAAATTGATTTCGAAGGATTCCAATTTACCGAAGCGCCTTGGATTCATAAAAAGGATGGGAAATATTACCTTAGTTACGCCAGTGGTTTTCCTGAAAAAATCGCTTATGCTATGGCAGATAGCATAGAAGGACCTTATGAATACAAAGGAATTCTAAATGAAATTGCAGGAAATAGTAATACTAATCATCAGGCAATTTTAGAATTTAAAGGCCAACCTTATTTTATTTATCACAATGGAGCCATACAAACAAATGGTTCAAGCTACAGCAGATCAGTTTGTATTGATAAGTTACAATACAATCCAGATGGAACTATAAAACGAGTGGTAATGACTACCGAAGGAGTTACAAAATAAATTTTCGAATGTTGGTTTTCTCGAATTGAATTAATTTCTTTGTTTAAACCCATGAGTATAATTTAAAATAATAGTATTTTTGAAGCAATAAATACAAACGCAAATGAAATTAATTGTTAGAGTTTTAGTCACAGCCATTTTAGTGCTGCTGATTTCGCATTTTATGACAGGAGTACATGTGGCCAGTTTTACTACAGCACTTTTTGTTGCTATTGTTTTAGGGTTGCTTAATATTTTTGTAAAACCTATTTTGGTATTGTTTACTTTACCAATCACTTTTTTTACACTAGGATTATTTTTGTTAGTCATTAATGGATTGATTATTATATTATGTGATAATATTGTAGGTGGTTTTGATGTAGATACATTTTTCACCGCCTTGTTATTTAGTATCATCTTATCGGTATCACAGTCTCTTGTGAATCTTGTTTTAGGGGATAAATAGAAACAGTAATCTATAAAAAAATCATAAATACTAATTGATTTTGCTTTTGAAGCGGTAAAATCATTAATTTTGTCTTTTACAAGAGTTTAAAATGAATAAAATCTACATCATATTAATTGTTTTACTGGGCTTCTTCCTGATGCCTAGTGCAACGTATGCATGTGGATCGAGTTCAGGTTCAGGTAATGATTCTTGTAAAATGGAAATGTCTTCCAAAACAAAAACAAAAGATTGCTGTAGTAAAAAATCAAAATCTAAAGAATCAAAAGACAAAGGTTGTTCTGGCAAATGCGGACAATCTATGTGTAGTGTTTCTTCAGTAAATATTGGAATTGCTGCTACAATTCATTACGAAATTCCGAATGCTATATTTAGCTTTTCAGAACAAAAACAAAATTTCTCTCATTCCGTTTCCTTCCCTTCTGATGGATATGTTAGTCTTTGGTTGATACCTAAAATAGGCTAAATTCCTTTCTTGATAGCCATTGGTCTATCCATTTCAAAGCAAATTTGCTTTACAAATTCATTCATTTTTTCGGTTAATTTAAAAAGGGCGATAGTTGTTATGACTATGTTGCTGTTATTGATTAACTCTTTCATTTAAAAAAATATAAAATCATGAAATCATTAAAAAAAATAATGGTAGCAGTTGTTGTATTGCTATCAACTCTAGGCGTAAATGCGCAAATTAAAAACTCAAAAACAGAAACTGTAAAAATATCAGGTAACTGTGGGATGTGTAAAAAGAACATCGAAACAGCCGGAAATCTTAAAAAAGTAGCTGCTGTAGAATGGGATGTTAATTCTAAAATAGCAAAACTAACTTACGATTCGTCCAAAACAAATCCAGATGAAATTTTGAACCGAATTGCTAAAGCTGGTTATGATAATGAGAAATTCTCGGCTACTGAAGAACACTATAAAAAACTCCATACTTGTTGTCAATATGATAGAGAAGCTACTGGAACTGCTAAAAAAGAAGAACACAAGCACTAGTTGCTCCTCTTTATCACTACAGTCTTTTGGTCTTTTTTGTATTCCAAAAGACTGTTGTAAATAAACTTCAAAATTTAAAAAGATGAAAACAGATATAATAATAAAAAGATTCATGGCTTTGGTAATGTTATTAGGCATTACAAGTTCGTATGCTCAAATTTCGAAAGCTGAAATTATTGCTACAGGTTTAACTTGTTCCATGTGCTCGAATGCCATCAACAAACAACTGAAAGCAATGCCCGAAGTAGAAAAAGTAATGATTGATTTGAACAACAATACTTTTGTGGTTAACTTAAAAAAGAATAGTAAAATTACGCCTGAAGCCTTGCGATTGAATATTGAAAAAACAGGTTTTTTTGTTGGATCTATGATTTTAACGATGGATGCCAATACCATAGAACCAAAAGACAATAGCAGTTTTAAAAATGCAAGTGGTACTTATATTTTGGTAAGTCCTGATGAAAAATCGGCCAATGAAAAATTGAGACTTAAAGTATTGAATAGTGGTTTTGTGACGAAAAAAGAGTATAAAAAGTCAGCTAAGATGCTTTCGAAATATATTGGTTTTGGTAGTCAGGAAGGAACTTATTATGTAAAAACAATTTAGATGAGATATTTTCTACTACTTTCATTAAGCTTTTTGTCTTTTCAAATCAATGCCCAAGAGTTGTTTGTAATGACTGAGCCTGCAAGTAATATGCCGACATCTTCAATAGGAGTGAGAGACATGAGTTTATTTGCATTCAAGAAAACAGATGGTTACAATTACCATAACATGCCCGAGATTATGTGGGGCGTTAACAAAGATTGGATGATTCATGCTTCGGCATTTTTGAGCAATAGGCAAGGGGATCTAATGCTTGAAGGAGGAAGTTTGTATGCTAAGTACCGTTTTTTCTCGGTTGATGATTTTCATAGTCATTTTAGATTAGCGGCTTATGGAAGAATAAGTACGAGTAATGCCGAGATTCATCAGGAAGATATAGAAACGATGGGAATGAATTCGGGTTACGAAATTGGAGCTGTTGCTACTCAATTGATAAACAAAACCGCTTTAAGTGCAACGGTTAGTTATGAAAGAGCATTGAATAATCAGGGAAATATTTTTCCAGACCAATGGAGTAACAGTGCAATGAACTATACTTTTTCGATTGGACAATTAATGTATCCTAAAAAATATACTAGTTTTAAACAAACCAATATCAATGCGATGTTAGAATTTTTAGGACAACGATTGAACCAAAATGGGAAATCTTATTTAGATGTTGTACCTTCGATTCAGTTTATTATTAATAGTCAGGCTCGAATCGATTTAGGATATAGACGTCAGATTTATAGCGATATGGAACGCATAAGTACCAATGGTATTTTACTTAAATTAGAGTACACTTTTTTTAATGTAACCAATTAGATTTAACTATTTTAAAATTTTAAAAATGAAAAAAATAATCCTTTCTTCTATATTATTAGCTGCTGTTTTGGTAAGTTGTAACCAAAAAAATAAAGAGGAGCAGACACCAAATTCAGAAGTAGAAACAGTAACAAAAACAGTAGAAACCGAAGCTGTTGAAGAAATTACAGCAGTTAGTGATGCCGTAAAAGCATCGCTTTCTACAGAAGCTATTATTAATGGGTATTTAAAAATAAAAAATGCTTTGGCAAACGACAAATCAAAAGAGGCTACAGCAGCTGCTAATGATTTTGAAAAAGCAGTTTCGGCTACTAATTCTAGTAAAATAGATTCAAAATTAATTGATAAATATACAACGATTACCGAAAGTGCTAAAAAACAAGCAAGTTTAATTGCTACAAATGATGGAAAAATTGTCGAACAAAGAATATATTTTGCTGTTTTAAGTAAGGATGTCACGAGCTTGATTGCTGCTTTTGGAACTAGCAAGAAATTGTATCAGGATTATTGTCCAATGTACGATCAAGGTAAAAGTGGGTATTGGATCAGTGAAATTAAAGAAATTAGAAATCCGTATTATGGTTCTGAAATGCTAACTTGTGGCGGTATGATTAAAGAAATCAAATAATCTTTTTTCGATTTATTTATTCCCGAAAAATGATTTCATCAAAATCCTAGCTTCATTTTTAAGTTAGGATTTTTTTGTTAATAAACAGCACAAAAACAAGTTATAAAATGAAAGTCTATATCAAAAATATGGTTTGCAGTCGTTGCGAAATGGCAGTGAGAACAGTATTCGAAAAAATGGAAATTCCGATACTTTCGATACAATTAGGAGAAGTTGAAATTTTGAAAAATTTAGAAGAAACAGAAAAACAACTGCTATCTGAAAACCTGAAAGCCTTAGGTTTTGAATTATTAGATGATAAAATAAGTAAGACTATTGAGCGAATAAAAAACTTAATTGTTGATCTGGTTCATTATCAAAATGAAAAACTCAAAATCAATTTATCAAGTTATATCGCCGAAGATTTAAAACAGGATTACAGCACCTTGAGCAATTTGTTTTCGGAAACGGAAGGAATTACAATCGAGCATTATTTTATTGCTCAAAAAATAGAAAAAGTAAAAGAATTATTGATTTATAACGAACTTAGTTTGAGCCAAATTGCTTTTCAGTTGAATTATAGTAGCGCGGCTCATTTGAGTAATCAATTTAAAAAGACTACAGGAATAACGCCTTCACAATTCAAGCAGCTGAAAAACAAAGAAAGAAAACAGATTGATGCGTTATAAATGATGTAATTTTTTCCTAAGATTGTGCAACATTATGATAGCAGAACATACCGAAATTTGTAGAAGTACTTTTAAATAAAATTAAAATGAAACATACATATAAAATAACAGGAATGTCTTGTGATGGTTGTCGATCAAAAGTAGAAAAAACATTGAATGCTGTGGAAGGTGTTGATGCTCAGGTTACTTTATTGCCACCACAGGCAACAATTAGTATGGCGGAACATATTCCTACTGAAACGATGCAAAAAGCATTATCAGCAGTTGGGAAATATACCATTGAAATGGAAGGTTCACATCAAAAGCATTCGCATCAAGAAAATGCTGTAGAAAAAAAAGCCTGCTGTAGTTCTGGAGTAACTCACGAACACAAACTAGATAATACGCACCATGTAACAGCTGGAAAATACTATTGTCCAATGTTTTGCGAAGGGGATAAAGTCTATGACGAACCCGGAAGTTGTCCCGTTTGCGGAATGGATTTGGTTACAATCGAAGTTACTGGAGATGAAGAAAACAAAAGCTATCTGGATTTAGTACACAAAATGAAAATAGCATTGTTGTTTACCATTCCTATTTTCATTATTGCCATGTCAGATATGATTCCAAATAATCCTTTGATGCATGTGCTGGATATGAAAACATGGAATTGGGTACAATTTATTTTGTCACTTCCTGTAGTTTTTTACGCTTGTTGGATCTTTTTTCAACGTGCCTGGAAATCCATAATTACCTGGAATCTGAATATGTTTACCCTGATCGGGATTGGTTCGGGAGTAGCTTTCATATTTAGTTTAGTGGGATTGTTTTTTCCAGAAATCTTTCCGCATGAATTCAAAAACCATTCGGGACAAGTAGGCTTGTATTTTGAAGCGACTACCGTTATTTTGACATTGGTTTTGTTGGGACAATTATTAGAAGCCAGAGCACACAGTCAAACCAGCGGAGCTATTAGAGAATTATTAAAGTTAGCACCTACAGAAGCGGTTTTGGTAGAAAACGGAGTAGATAAAATAATTGCAATTGATGCCATTAAAAAAGGCCATTTACTACGTGTAAAACCGGGTGATAAAATTCCTGTAGATGGTAAAATTGTTGAGGGGGAAAGCACCATCGATGAGTCGATGATTTCTGGTGAACCCATTCCAGTGGATAAAAAAATAAATGATTCGGTAGTTGCAGGAACCATAAATGGTAATAAATCGTTTGTGATGGTTGCTGAAAAAGTAGGTTCAGAAACTTTGCTTTCGCAAATCATCCAAATGGTGAATGACGCCAGTCGTTCCAGAGCACCTATTCAAAAACTAGCCGATAGCATTTCGAAATATTTTGTGCCAATTGTAGTTGGGATAGCAGCAATTACATTCCTTATTTGGGCAAAATTCGGTCCCGAAGAAAACGCCTTAATCTATGGATTTATCAATGCCGTGGCGGTTTTAATAATTGCCTGTCCTTGTGCATTGGGATTAGCAACGCCTATGTCGGTTATGGTGGGTGTGGGCAAAGGTGCACAATCCGGAGTTTTGATAAAAAATGCTGAGGCTTTAGAAAAAATGGATAAGGTAAATGTTTTAATTACCGATAAAACAGGAACAATTACTGAAGGAACACCATCGGTAGAAAAAGTTTTTTCTGCTACTAATCAAGAGAATGATTTGTTGCAAAATATTGCTTCACTCAATCAGTACAGCGAACATCCTTTGGCGCAAGCCGTAGTCGATTTTGCGAAAGCGAAAAATATAACTTTAATAACAGCTAAAGATTTCGAATCCATTACTGGAAAAGGGGTTGTGGGAACAGTAGCGAATAAAAAAGTGGCTTTGGGAAATAAAAAATTGATGGAAGAAGTAAAAGCTACAGTTGCTGAAGCATTAGAAAACCAAATTGTAGCCGAACAAAAACTCGGAAAAACAGTTTCCTATATTGCTGTGGATGGAATTGCTGTGGGATTTGTAACCATTACCGATGCTATAAAATCAAGCAGTGCCGCTGCCATAAAAACATTGATGAATCAGGGAATTGAAGTGATTATGCTTACTGGAGATAATAAAAATACAGCTCAGGCGGTGGCGGATCAATTGCATTTGAGTTCTTTTGTTGCCGGTTGTTTGCCTGAAGACAAACTTAAATTTATTCAAAAACTCCAAGCCGAAGGCAAGATTGTCGCTATGGCTGGAGACGGAATTAACGATGCACCAGCATTAGCACAAGCTGATATCGGGATTGCAATGGGAACAGGAACTGATGTAGCGATTGAAAGTGCCAAGATTACTTTGGTCAAAGGCGACTTGCAAGGGATTGTTAAAGCCAAACAACTGAGTCATGCGGTAATGAAAAACATTCATCAGAATTTATTTTTTGCCTTTTTTTACAATGTACTTGGAATTCCTATTGCTGCGGGGATTTTATATCCGTTTTTCGGGATTTTGCTTTCGCCAATGATTGCTGCTTTAGCAATGAGTTTTAGTTCGGTTTCGGTAATTGCGAATGCGTTGCGATTAAAAACTATAAAAATTTAAAAACTATGAATAAGATACTATACCTACTTTGTTTTTTTGTTATCGGTCCGTTTGTATATGCTCAAGGAAAAAAAACAGCTCCAGAATACTATTACAGCTGTGTGATGCATCCTGAAATTCATGAAGCAAAACCTGGAGATTGTCCTAAATGCGGAATGGCATTGGTGAAAGTAAAAACTAAGAAAGCTAAAAAGGAAGTGGTTAAAAAGACTCTTCCGGCAGTGCCCATTTCTAAAAGTCCTGTAAAAATTAAAAAAGAAGCTGAGGTTTCTAAGAGTAGACCAACAAAAGAAGCTGATTTACCAAAAGAAAGCACCGTTGTAGAAAAGAAAATTTTACCCAAAACCATTTCGAAGAAGGTGCGTTATGATTTGTTTGTTCGTGATACAATGGTAACTTTTGCTAATAAATCCAAACATGCCATAGCGGTAAACGGGCAAATTCCAATGCCCACATTAACTTTTACCGAAGGGGATACCGCTGAGATTTATGTGCATAACAAATTAAAAACAAGTACTTCTTTGCATTGGCACGGATTGTTTTTGCCTAACAAAGAAGATGGTGTTCCTTATTTAACTCAAATGCCTATTGCCCCTGGAGCAACTCATAAATATACTTTTCCAATAATTCAAAACGGAACACATTGGTACCATAGCCATTCTGGGATGCAGGAACAAATAGGAATGTATGGTTTGCTAATTTTAAAGAAAAAACCAGAAGACGAAACCTTTAGAAAAGGCATTGATGATATTCCACAAGTTCCCATTATTTTGAGCGAATGGACCAATTACAAGCCTGATAATGTTCATAGAATGTTGCATAATGCTACCGATTGGTTTGCAATTAAAAAAGGAACAACTCAAAGTTATGCTGAGGCAATAAAAGAAGGACATTTTAAAACCAAGTTAACCAACGAATGGAAGCGAATGTTGGCTATGGATGTGAGCGATGTATATTATGATAGGTTTTTAATCAATGGTCAGAATGAAAGTCAGTTGTCTCAATTTAAAGCGGGAGATAAAGTGCGTTTGCGAATTTCCAATGCGGGAGCGTCGTCTTATTTTTGGTTAACCTATGCTGGCGGAAAAATGACAGTGGTGGCTAATGATGGAAACGATGTGGAACCCGTTGAAGTGGATCGATTGATTATTGCTGTGTCTGAAACCTATGATGTAATTGTAAGCATTCCTGAGAAAAACATTTCTTATGCTTTTTTAGCCACACCAGAAGACAGAACGAAATCGACTTCTATTTACATTGGAGAAGGGGTTAAGAAAGCCGCACATCCTTTGCCTAAATTAAAATATTTTGAAGGCATGAAAATGATGAACGACATGATGAATATGGATGGGACCATGAATGATATGGGGATGAAAATGAGTCTGCAAAAAATGGATATGAATTCCGTTATGTATCCCGAATCCTCCCCTAGCCCCTCCAAAGGAGGGGAGGAAATGAGTGAAAATAAAATGGATCATTCAGCTCACACAATGGATTCTAAAAATTCAGCTATTGTTACTTTGAATTATTCGATGTTGAAATCTCCAGTAAAAACTACTTTGCCAACTCCCCCTTTGGGGGCTGGGGGGATTCGTGAATTGCGTTTTGAATTGACAGGAAACATGAATCGGTATGTGTGGAGTATGGATAATGTGGTGCTTTCGGAAACGGATAAAATCTTGATAAAAAAAGGAGAAAATGTTCGGATTACATTATTCAATAATTCGATGATGCGTCACCCAATGCATTTACACGGTCATGATTTTAGAGTTTTGAACGGTCAGGGTGATTACGCACCTTTAAAAAACGTTTTGGACATAATGCCAATGGAAACCGATGTGATAGAATTTGCAGCCAATACTGATGGAGACTGGTTTTTTCATTGTCATATTTTGTATCACATGATGGCGGGAATGAATCGGGTTTTTAGTTATGAAAATTCAGCAGCAAATCCACTTTTACCCAACAAAGAAGCAGCGTATAAGAAATTACAAGCCGAAAGTAATAGCTTGCATTTTATGGCAGAAAATGATTTTGCTACCAATGGAAATGATGGAATGGCGATGTTGCAAAATACAAGATGGAGTTTTGGAACCGAATGGCGATTAGGGTATAAAGACCATCATGGTTACGAATCTGAAACGCATATTGGAAGGTATATCGGAAGAAATCAATGGTTGATGCCTTTTATTGGTTTTGATGCCCGTTATCGAAAATTAGAGCATGGAGAAATGGAGGAGAATTTATTTGGACAAAAAAGCACTAAAGACAAACGACTGCAGTTTAGTTTAGGAGTCAATTATACCTTACCACTTTTAGTAATTGCACAAGCAGAAGTGTATCATGACGGAAATGTGCGTTTGCAATTAATGCGGGAAGATATTCCTGTTTCAAAACGTTTGCGAATGGCTTTTATGATTAATACCGACAAGGAATATATGGCAGGATTTAAATATATTGTGGGCAAAAACATGGGAATTACAACACATTATGATAGTGATATGGGAGTAGGTTTTGGGTTGAATTTTAATTATTAAAAGAGTCTTTGTTTGTATTTTGTATTTTTGATGAAAAATAAATAAGATGTTACAGCTTTCAGAAATTTGGATTTATCCTGTAAAATCATTGGGCGGAATTGCGTTACAGCATTCTAAAGTAACCGACAGAGGTCTGGAACACGACCGAAGATGGTTGCTGGTAGATGAAAATGACTGTTTTATTACTCAAAGAGAACATCCGAAACTGGCACTTTTTCAACCAGAAATTGCGGGTGATTTTCTAAAAATTTCTCATAAAGATGTTCAGGAATCTGTTGCGGTTTCGTTATTTCCTGTTTTACCAGAAACGACAACTAAAATTAAAGTAACGGTTTGGGAAGATGTTGTTGCGGCTTTTGAAGTAAGTCCGGAAGTATCGGATTGGTTCAGCAGTATTTTAGGTTTCAACGTTCGATTGGTTTATATGCCCGATGAAAGTCTGCGAAAAGTAGATCCCGATTATGCAGTTAGTCCAAACAATGTAACCTCATTTTCGGATGGATTTCCTTTTTTAATTATTGGTCAGTCTTCATTGGATGATTTGAATTCCCGAATGGCTAAAGCGGTTTCGATACGTCGCTTCCGACCAAATTTTGTTTTTAGTGGAGGAAAAGCTTATGAAGAAGAAAGATGGGAAGAATTTACCATCGGTACACTTTCTTTTTACGGAGTAAAACCTTCTGGACGATGTGTTATGATTACTGTAGATCCTGAAAGTGGAACCATTTCAGGTAAAGATCCTTTGCTTACATTGTCAAAGTACAAAACAAAAGGAAATAAAGTGATTTTTGGGCAAAATGTAATTGCCCAACAACAGGGAAGTATTGGAGTTAATGATGTGGTAAAGGTTCAAAAAAGGATTTAATTTTTTTGAGTAAACTTCGATTTTAGTTTTTAAAAAACGGAAATAAGAAAATCCCATTTGTTCCATAAATCGATATTATGACCATTGTTTTTTGCAGCGATGTAAGTAACAGTGTTTTTGAGAATAGACATTATTTCTGCTGTTACGAGGTCATAATCTTCTTTACTGGATGCGGGTTTAAATATGTTGCCAGTAATAAATTCATTGTGTTTGTTTATACTAATAGAAAGAAAATTTCTTCCGCTAGCTTTTTCTTTTAAGATTTTTGATTTGTTAAATGCTTTGTTAATAGCTGAAATATATACAGGATTTAAATTGTTGTTTTTGATTAATGGATATTCTTTGTCTTTATATATGAATTTAGGTTTTTCTTCTACTTCTTCGAAGGAGTATTTGTTTTCGCCTCTGAAATTAGGGCAATATTCAGCAAGATACTTAACAACTTTCATGTCGTTTAATGAATAGATTTTATAGAAATGCTCGCAGGCATTGTCCATCTCTCCTAATTTTAGTTCTGTTGCGGCAAGATTATATAAATACACATGATTCCATGAAACGGAGTCGGTTACTTTGGTGTAGATTTCTTTTGCTAAAACAAAATTATTTTCTGAATATGCTTTTTCCCCTTCGGCTAATAATTTATTTAAATTAGCGTAATTTGTTTTCGTGGTTTGTGAAATCCCAATTTGACTTAAAAAAAGGAATAGTAATAGAAAAGGTAGTTTCATAGTTGTTTTTGGTTTTTAGATTTGTATAATAAACAAATTTTAATTTGTTTGAGTTTTTATCCACTTTGTTATTTCTGTTAAGGCGGTAGGAGAGAACGTTTGTTCAATTGTCACGTATTCTTGTGGTGAACCCGTTACGCATTCCTGAAATAAATGATTTAAGTTAGGAAGTTCAATTGCAGTAACCTTTTTATTTCCGCCTTTTGATAAGGCTGCTTTTATGGCTTCTAAATTTTCTTTTGGAGGAACTTGTAAATCTTTTTCACCATTAAGGGCTAACACCGGACATTTTACTTTTTCTAATGCTGGTGCAGGATTGTATTTGATAAAATAATGCATCCAGGGTGTTGCTATTTGCTGTACTTGCAATTTTACAAATTCGTCATCAGTCATTCCGGCTGGTTTTTCAGCGCTGGGATTTTGTTTGAAGTAGTTGGTTAAATCGGTTTGCAATTGCTCGGTGCTGGTAGATTTATTGGTAATGTCAAATATTTTGGTATTGTTTAATTTTACTTTTTGTAATGCTTCCTCACTCATTCCCGATGCTTTCCCTATTAATTGTTGCTGTAATAAAAGCAATTGGTTTCCCTGAATTCCTGTTCCTGCAAGCAAAACAATAAAGGCTATGTCTTTGGATTGACTGGCAACCATCGGTGCAATTATTCCTCCTTCACTGTGTCCGATTAAGCCAATTTTACTTTTGTTGATTTCTTTTCTGGATTTTAAAAACGCAATTCCGGCTTCAACGTCTGTGGCAAAATCTGTTGTTGTAGCGGTTTTAAAATCGCCTTTTGAGGCTGCAACTCCTCTGTCGTCATAGCGTAAAACGGCAATTCCATTTTTTGTTAAGTAGTCAGAAAGTACAAGAAATGGTTTGTGACCTAATAATTCCTCGTCTCTGTTTTGAGGTCCGCTGCCGCTAATCAAAATTACCGCCGGAAAAACACCGTCTTGTTTAGGCAATGTTAGCGTTCCCGCTAAAGTGATTCCTGCTTTTTTATTTTCGAAAATAATATCTTCAGAATAATAAGAATACGGTTTTTTAGGCTCTTGTGGTCGAATAAGAACTTCTTTTTCCGCTTTTTCTTTTGATAAATTCAGAGGAAAACTTTGCCCGCCTTGTTTAAAATTTCCAACAATGATGTTGTCTTTTCCTAAGGTTCCCTCGTATTCAATTTGGGCTTGACTGATTCCGATTTTTAAAACCGAATTTTCAAAACTACTACTGCTTACCGGAATTCCTTTGGCTCCCTGATCCGGACTGTCCATTGTTGCACTGATGCCATTTGCTGTTTTTTCGATATTAAATACCAATCTTAATTGTGCTCCCGGAACTTTTAAAACGCCATTCCATTGTCCTGTAATTTCCTGTCCAAAAAATGTTAGAGAAATTAATCCCGCTAGTATTGTAAATGCTAATTTTTTCATTGGTTGTTAATGTTTTTTTTTAATTCAATTTTTCCATCAAATTCTTTTGATTGGGTGTAAAGTCTAATTCCTAAAATTCTCCAATCGATTGAACCTGAGACATGATATTCATATAAATTATTGTGTACTTTATTTAAAAATACAGTAGAAGGTTTCCATTCGGTTCCCATTTCGATTCCTGTTCTGTTTACATAAGCAGTTAATAATTTAATTTCATTATTATTTTCACTGTATTTGATTGACATGTGAAAATCTGTTAGTAGATTTTGTTCAAGTTTCTTCTCATTTAAATGTTCGTTTCCTTCAAATTTTTCAGATTCCATTTTCGGGGATACGTTCTGTAAATCAAAGGTTTTAATTCTATCATTTTCATCTTTTGAATTTACTTTAAAGGATAAAAGACCCAAAACAAGAACAAGCGTGGCTATTCCTCCTAAATTTTCACGAATAACTTTAACTGCTTTAAAGCAAATAATTATAAAGTAAATTAATAGGGCAAAATTGAGTATTCCCCAGATTAGTTCTAGCATAATGATGATGTTTTCTTTGTTTTTCTATTCGTTTAACTCAAAAGATTTGATAAAATCATAAAAATCTATTCGTTTGTGTTTAGGTTTAATGGATTGTCAATATTCTTTCTTAATCCAAATATACTTATTTTTTCTTACAAAATAGTAAAGTCAATTTCAATTGCAACAGTCAATTGCAATTACAATAATAAAGCCTTGTTTAAACATCTTGAACTCCTTGAAATTCAATCCCGAAGGTTCGGGATAAAAAAGCTTGGTTGGCTTGCGAAAATTTTATAATTTTGCCAGCCAATTTTATTATGTAAATTAAAGAAGAAGATGGATATTAAAAGAGTAGCAATTGATGCTGTAACTGAAACCATTGTAATGACTGTGGTACACATGGATTACAAGGGACAAGTAGCCAAAAGAATCAACGAAAAAATGCCTTTAGCGCAAGTAAAAGGATTTAGAAAAGGGGCTGTGCCTAAAGACTTAGTTGAAAAACAATACGGTAGAGAGATTAAAAAAGAAGAAGTTAAGAAAGTTGTTGACTTGGCTTTAGAGCGTTATATTCAATCTGAAAGATTAAATCTTCTTGGAACTCCACTTGCTAAAGAGAATGAAGAGTTGGATTGGTCTGCTGAAGAATTGACTTTTGAATTCGAAATTGGTTTAGTGCCAAACTTCGAATTAGACTTAGATGCTAAAAACGATATCGTAAAATATATAGTTACTGCTGATGATAAATTAATCGACGGACAAGTAGCTCGTATCCAAAAACAATTTGGTACTGCAATTCCTCAGGAAGCTGTTGAAGCTACTTCTGATATTAAAGGAATTTTCACAAACGAAGCGGAAGGAATCGGTAACACAACTACTATTTCTTTAGATATTTTCAAAGACAAAGCTACTGCTGATAAATTCATCGGTAAAAAAGTGGGTGATGTAGTTACTGTAAACACAAGCGGTTTATTTGAAGACGATCACCAATTGATGGATTACTTAAAAGTAGGTCATGATAATGTTCACGGTTTAGCTGTTGATGTAGATTTCACTATCGAAGCAATCACTGTTTCTGAGCCAGCTGAATTGAACCAGGAATTGTTCGACAAATTGTTCGGAGAAGGAAATGTAGCTTCATTGGAAGATTTGAAAGGAAAAATCAAAGAAGACGCTGAAACTCAATTTGCTCAACAAGCTGACCAAAAATTATTAGGTGATGTTACTGAGTTTTTAATCGAAAACACAAAATTCGAATTGCCTTCTGAGTTCCTTAAAAAATGGTTGCAAACTGTAGGTGAGAAAAAATTATCTCCAGAAGAAGCTGAAGTAGAATATGCACGTTCTGAAAAAGGATTGCGTTTCCAATTAATCGAAGGAAAAGCTTTGGCTCAAAATGATATCAAAATTACTTTTGAAGACTTAAAAACTTTTACAGCTAAAAACATCAGAGTTCAAATGGCTCAATTCGGGCAAACAAATCCTACTGAAGAAGAAGTTCAAGGAATTGTAGCTAGAGTTTTGTCTAACCAAGACGAAGTAAAAAGACTTTCTGATCAAGTAGTTGCTGAAAAATTATTGGAATTGTTCAAAGAAAAAGCAAACCCAACAACTAAAGAAGTTACTTACGATGAATTTATTGCTGCGTCTTACGGAGAATAAATAATTTCGTGAATAGCTGTAGGCATTAGCCAAAAGTTAAAAAAATAGTTATATTTGAGCGTCAGAAGTTTTTTTTTGACGCTCTTTTGTTTTAAATTGTTTCAGGAGCAAAACCAGCTATACGCTGCAAGTTTTTTCATTTGTTTCTGTTTTTTTAAAATTCTTGCAAGAGCTTCCTCTGGTCGCTTTACAAGAATAAAAAAAACTAAAAAACAAATTTCAAAAAGTTTTGCGCTTTTATCTGGGCTAAAAAAACAAGACATAATGGCATTATTTACAAAGAGGTACAACCTTTGTACAAATAAAAGAGAACAAGATATAACGTAAAACTTAGAACCAATACATATGAACTACGGTAAAGAATTTAAAAAGTTTGCTACAAAGCACCAAGGAGTAAATGCCATGTATTACGATAAAATCGTAGCGGCAATGAATCCTACTAATATGACTCCATACATTATTGAAGAACGTCAATTGAATATTTCGCAATTAGACGTTTTCTCAAGATTAATGATGGACAGAATCATTTTCCTTGGAACAGGAATTGATGACCAAATTGCAAACATCGTTCAGGCGCAATTGCTTTTCTTAGAAAGCGCCGATGCTTCCAAGGATATTCAAATTTATTTGAACTCTCCAGGAGGAAGTGTTTACGCAGGTTTAGGAATTTATGACACCATGCAATACATCAAACCTGATGTAGCAACTATTTGTACAGGAATGGCAGCTTCTATGGGAGCAGTATTGTTGTGTGCAGGTGCAGCAGGAAAACGTTCGGCTTTACCACATTCAAGAGTAATGATTCACCAACCATCAGGAGGAGCACAAGGAGTTGCAACTGATATGGAAATCAACTTACGTGAAATGTTGAAACTAAAAGATGAATTGTATCATATTATTTCTCAACATTCAGGACAAACTTTTGATAAAGTACACAAAGACAGTGAGCGTGATTACTGGATGATTGCTGAAGAAGCAAAAGAATACGGAATGATTGATGAGGTTTTAATAAGAGGATAAATAAGTGTTCAGTGTTCATGTTTTTAGTGTTCCGTTTTTTAGGAAGTTTTTCTAATTTATAAACTGAGCAACTGATTACTAAATACTGATTACTGATTACTAAAAAAAAGAATGGCAAAAGTAGTATTAGAGTGTTCGTTTTGTGGAAGGAAAAAACCAGAAACCAATTTATTGATTGCTGGAATTAATGCGCACATTTGCGACAAATGTATCGAACAAGCCCACGGAATTGTTCTTGAAGAATTAAAATCAAGCGGAAGTTCAAAATTAGTTGGTGATTTGATTTTGCAAAAACCAAAAGAGATTAGAGCTTTCTTAGATCAATATGTTATTGGACAAGACCAAACTAAAAAAGTAATGTCGGTGGCGGTGTACAATCACTACAAGCGTTTGATGCAGCAGCAATTAGACGATGAAGTAGAGATTGAAAAAAGTAACATCATCATGGTGGGGCAAACAGGAACAGGAAAAACATTAGTTGCAAAAACTATTGCTAAAATGTTAGATGTGCCTTTGGCTATCGTAGATGCTACGGTACTTACTGAAGCGGGTTATGTAGGAGAAGATGTTGAAACTATTTTGACACGTCTTTTGCAAGCTGCGGATTATGATGTAGCTAAGGCCGAACGCGGAATTGTATTTATTGACGAAATAGATAAAATTGCCCGTAAAAGCGATAATCCATCGATAACTCGTGATGTTTCAGGAGAAGGAGTGCAACAAGCTTTATTGAAATTATTAGAAGGAACGGTTGTAAACGTACCACCAAAAGGAGGACGTAAACACCCAGACCAAAAATTTGTGGAAGTAAACACCCAAAACATTTTGTTTATTGCTGGTGGTGCTTTTGATGGAGTAGAACGTATTATTTCTAAACGTCTGAACCGTCAGGCAGTTGGATATTCTACTTCAAAAAATGTAGATAATATTGACAAAGAAAACTTATTGCAATACATTATTCCGAAAGATATCAAAGATTTTGGATTGATTCCAGAAATCATCGGGCGTTTGCCGGTGTTGACTCACATGGATCCTTTAGATAGAGAAACATTAAGAGCTATTTTAACGCAGCCTAAAAATGCGTTAATCAAACAATACCAAAAGTTGTTCTTAATGGATGATGTGGAATTCACTATCACCAATGAAGCATTAGATTTTATTGTAGACAAAGCATTGGAATACAAATTAGGAGCTCGTGGATTGCGTTCGCTTTGTGAGGCTATCTTAACCGATGCGATGTATGAATTACCAAGTTCTGATGATAAAATATTAGAAATTGATGTAGATTATGCAAAGGAAACCTTGAATAAAAATTTATTAAAGCGATTGGAGATTGCTTCTTAAGTAAATTTCAAGCTCAATAAAAGATAAATAAAGCTCAAAAACGGATGTTTTTGAGCTTTATTTGTTGAATTAGATAGCTTAAATACGTGTATTCAAGAACTTTAAGAAGCCTTAAAGACTTTGGCTCAGAAAAAAATAATACATTTGTATTTTACAACAAACTCTTAATTGAAAATAAAATGAGTACCACCGAAATAAAATTGTACGATATTTTCAGAAAAGATCTTAAGCTGTCTGATGAAAAGGCAAAAATTTTTGCTGAGATCGTGCAAGAGACAGTTATTAATGAAGTGAGACATCAACAAACAGAATTTAAAAGTCAAAACAAAGAAGATTTATTAAAACTAGAAATGCAATTGGCTTCTAAGATAGAACAATTGAATGTCAAAACAGAAACTACAAAAGTAGATTTGATTAAATGGTTTGTAGGTCTGTTTTTTGCTCTTGCTTTGATGATTATAGGTTTGTACATCAAAAAATAAGTCAGTATCTCTAAAATAAATAAAGCTCAGAAACGAATGTTTTTGAGCTTTATTCGTTAATAGACGTGACTAATATAATTTAGAAATGTTGCTGTTTCAATTGCCGTTGACTTTAGTCAACGGAATTTAGATTTGATACAATAGGCTTTAGCCAAAATGGTGTAAATTGTTTTGGCTAAAGCCAATGAAACTAGTCTTTAAAAACTTTTGGCTAAAGCCAAATGCAATTGATTATAAAACAATAAATAGAAAGAATAATATCTTTAAAATTAACTCTTTGTAAAAAACACAAAATCTACTTTTTTATACGCAATATATTGTCGATTTTTGTCGCTTCTAAAATCAATACGGACTAAAAATGGCAATCGAGGATAAAGAGATTATTTTATTAAAAGTTTCTGGTCAGGACAAACCAGGGGTAACGGCTGGTTTGACATCAGTGTTGGCTACATACAATGCCATTGTTTTAGATATTGGACAAGCTGATATTCATGATACGCTTTCGTTAGGGATTTTGTTCGAAATCGAAGCAGGTTCTTCTTCAGCGCCCGTTTTAAAAGACTTGTTGTTCAAAGCCTATGAATTAGGAATCAAAGTAAAATTTATTCCAATTACTATTGCTGATTACGAAAAATGGGTAAAAGCCCAATCAAAACAACGTTACATTATTAACATTTTAGGCGAAACATTAGCGGCATCTCAACTAGCTGCAGTAGCTCAAATAATGTCCGACCAAAATCTAAATATTGATTCCATAAAAAGATTAACAGGAAGAACATCTATTGTAGAAACAGAAGTATATCCTCGTTCTTGCGTACAATTGTCAGTTTCTGGAGAAATTGTAGACAAGACGGTGATGACAGCTAGTTTTATGCTTATTTCGAGAACCCTAGATGTGGATATTTCTTTCCAAGAAGATAATATTTATAGAAGAAATAGACGTTTGGTTTGTTTTGATATGGATTCTACTTTGATTCAAACTGAAGTAATCGATGAATTGGCTGAATTGGCAGGAGTTGGTGAGCAAGTAAGAGCAATTACTGAATCGGCGATGAATGGCGAGATTGATTTTAGCGAAAGCTTTAAAAAAAGGATGGCTTTGTTAGAAGGTTTGAGCGAAGACGTATTGCATAATGTAGCGATCAATTTGCCAATAACAAAAGGCGCACATCGCTTGATGAAAGCCTTGAAATACTATGGTTATAAAACGGCTATTTTGTCGGGAGGATTTACCTATTTTGGTCATTATTTGCAAAAAGAATTAGGTATAGATTATGTTCATGCTAATGAATTGGAAATTAAAGACGGTAAATTAACAGGAAAGTATATAGGTGAAATTGTTGATGGTCAAAAGAAAGCCGAATATTTGCAGGCAATTGCTGAAAAGGAAGGAATTCACATCAATCAAACTATTGCTGTGGGCGATGGTGCAAACGATTTACCAATGATTAATTTAGCTGGATTAGGAATAGCTTTTCACGCAAAACCTACGGTAAAAGAAAGCGCAGCCACTTCTATTTCGAGTTTAGGACTTGATGGTGTTTTATACTTATTAGGGTACCATGATAGGCATATTGATATGATGGACGATATTTAAAATGCAAAATATTTAAAAAAAAACCTTAGTTATTAATTGAACTAAGGTTTTTTTATGAATTTTAATTTAAAATCGTATTTTTATAAAACTAACTTAAATAGGCGACAATGATAACAGTTCAAACTAAAATCCAAGCTTCTTTAGATAAGATTTGGAGTTTATGGACATTACCCGAACATATTACGCGTTGGAATATGGCATCTGAACATTGGCATACTCCTTATGCCGAAAATGATTTGAAAATAGGGGGGAAATTCAAATATACAATGGCCTCCAAAGACGGAACAGTAAGTTTTTATTTTAGTGGGACTTATTCAACAATTCAAGATAAAAAAATAATTATTTATTCGATCGAAGATGGTAGAAAAGTGATTGTTGTTTTTGATGAGCAAGAAGATGGTGTTGTAATACTGCAGTCTTTTGATCCCGAATCAGAAAATCCAGAAGAATTTCAACAGCAAGGATGGCAGGCTATATTGGATAATTTTAAAAATTATGTTGAAAATAATTTTATATAAATTCAATATGATGACTAAACAAATATGGCTTAACCTTCCAGTAAAAGATATCAAACAATCAAAGAAATTTTTTTCTGAAAATTTGTTTTCTTGTAACAATGAACTTGATACGAAGTATTCTGCTTGTTTGTTGGGTGGGGAATATAATTTAGTTACAGTAATAAGACCAACAAAGCTTTTATAAATACAGGGTCAGTTTTACGGTAATTTCGCTTATCAGATGAATTTGATTTCCATCATAGGATAAGAAATTATTACCGATGCACAAACTCAAAATTTAGCTAATTTGAAAAAGATTTTGGAAGAATAATTGTTTTAGTCGGGTATCTAACGAGTTTTTATTGTAAACTATATCTTGATAAGCTGACTGAATTGAAGTTCAACAAATAAAAAAGCTCAGAAATATATGTTTTGAGCTTTTTTTATGGTGTGGGTTTAGGGTAATTGGATTGTTTATTAAACATTATTTGAGAATTCAATTTTTTTCCAAATAATAAATAATTGAAGTAATGTAACTATCAAGGTTATTATTAAAGTGTAATCAAAAACATTAGTAAATTGATTGGAAAAGCCTGAAAGAACTGTGTCGCTTTTTAATCTTTGTTTAAACCTCTTACTTGAAAAGTCATGAAATAAGTTTATAACTGTTATAAAAAAAGTGAATGATAGTAAAACAAAAAAAGTAAACCCATTTATCATTTGTGATTTTATATAGAAAAATTTATAAATAGGAATTGATAAGCTTATTAAAATAAAAAATATAAATGAAAAAGTTACTTGGAAAATAAGTTTGGAATTATGTTTAATTAATTTATAAGTGAGAAAATTTAAAAGAATAAAGAAAAAAATGTAAAATATACTCATGCTATTATCTATTAATTTTGAAAATGCAATTATAAATTAGTTTTGTAATATTAATCAAAGTGAAATATAAGGTATTTAGGATTAGATAATTACTTTTTCCTGTATTTCTTTCAATTGCTCCAGATAATCTCTTTCATTAGACAATCTAGGGATTTTATGTTGCCCGCCTAATTTATTGTTTTCTTTTAACCAATCGTAAAATAAATTTTCTCTAGCTACATTAATTACCAATGGATTTAACGTCATGTTGTTGTAGCGTTTGGCTTCGTAGTCAGAATTTAATGATTGTAGAGTTTCGTCCAGTGCTTGTTGGAAAATAGCCATATCAGCTGGTTTTTTCTTGAATTCAATCATCCATTCGTGGGCTCCTTTTTCTTTTTCTTTCATGAAAATGGGTGCAACCGTATAATCCACTATTTCAGAATGAGTGATTTGACAAGCTTTGGCTAAGGCTTGATCGGTGTTTTCGACCATTAATTCTTCGCCAAAAACATTGATATGATGTTTGGTTCTTCCGCTAACTCTGATTCTATATGGATTTAATGAGGTAAATCGAACCGTGTCTCCCACTAAATAACGGAACAATCCCGAATTAGTAGTAATCACCACAGCGTAGTTTTTATTTAATTCTACATCGGCTAAACGGATTGTTTTTTGATTTAGAGTTCCAAATGTATCCATGGGAATGAATTCGTAAAAAATTCCGTAGTCCAGCATCAACAATAAATCATTCGAATGATTTAAGTCTTGGATGGCAAAAAAACCTTCAGAAGCATTGTATATTTCGTAATATTTAAATTCTTTTTTAGGTAGTATGTTTTTGTATTGTTCGCGGTATGGATTGAAACTCACGCCTCCATGAAAATATACTTCGAGGTTAGGCCAAATTTCAAATAAATTTCCTTTTCCTGTTTCTTCGAGCATTCTATTCATTAAAACCAGCATCCACGAAGGAACTCCGGCAAAACTGGTTACATTTTCTCTTTTGGTTTCATTAATGATGGCAGCCATTTTAGATTCCCATTCGCTCATTAACGAAGTTTTGTTGCATGGAGTGCTACTAAATTCAGCCCAGATAGGCATGTTTTCTATTAAAATAGCTGATAAATCGCCAAAAAAACTATTGTTGTCTTCATAAATTTGAGAGCTTCCGCCCAGACGCAAACTTTTGCCTGTAAAAAGCTCTGAATTCTCGTTGTTGTTCAAATACAAGCACAATAAATCTTTACTGCCCTTGTAATGACAATCTTCTAGGGCTTCGTTGCTTACAGGAATAAATTTGCTTTTAGCATTAGTAGTTCCGCTAGATTTAGCAAACCATTTTATAGGCGATTCCCAAAAAACATTTTGTTCTCCTTGGCGTGTTCTTTCAATTAGAGGTTGTAATTCTTCGTAGGTAGAAATCGGTATTCTCTCTGCAAATGTGGTATAAGAATGAATGGAGTTATAATCGTATTTTTTTCCTAAAACCGTGTTTTTTGCGGCAGCAATTAAATTCATAAGTAATTCTTCCTGAACTTCGTTTGGGTATTTCACGAAAAGTTCAATCTGATGGATTCGTTGTTTTAAAACCCAGGAGGCAAATGAATTGATTAATTGTTTTGGCATTTTAAAAAAAATAGGGTTATGAAATTTACCTTAGGAATAATAACTTTACCAAAAATAGGAAAATTTACGAAACATCAAACTTTTAAAATTCAAACTTAATGCAATACGAAGGCGTACTTACAAAGATGGAAACCGAATATGGTAAACCAATTCAATATTATTTGGTTTTTGAGAATAATTTTTTGAATGTAAACCAACTTTTAGACAAGAATATCGAGATTAACTTTGTAGGTTTTCAATGTTTGAATTGTGGAAAAAAGAAAAAGATATTTCGCCAAGGTTTTTGTTATGATTGCTTTTATTCCAGTGCGGCTGTAGGCGATTGGATTATGAAACCTGAATTAAGTACCGCACATTTAGGCATTGCAGATAGAGATTTGGTTTATGAAGAAAAAGTACAATTACAGCCTCATATTGTTTATTTGGCTTTGTCAAGCGAAATAAAAGTAGGGGTAACACGTAAAACTCAGGTTCCAACCCGATGGATTGATCAGGGAGCAAACGAAGCCCTTACGATTGTAGAGGTACCCAATCGATATTTAGCAGGAATTACCGAGGTGGCTTTGAAAAATCATTATGCTGATAAAACCAATTGGCGTAAAATGCTAACCAATGAAATTGAAGCTGTAGATTTGGTCGCCGAACGATTGAAATTAGAAAATTTGATTCCAACTGAAGTTCAGGAATATTTTTATTTAGATAAAAATGATTTGTACCAAATGGAATATCCTGTTTTACAATTCCCTTCTAAAGTAAAAAGTTTAAGTTTAGACAAAACACCTCATTTTCAAGGAAAATTAACTGGAATAAAAGGGCAATACTTGTTATTCGAAGATGGAACGGTTTTTAATGTTCGTGGTTCTGAGGGTTATATAGTTCGTATTTTAGTATAAATAAAAATGATGGTTTCTACTTAACTTTGAAACCATCATTTTTTTATAGAGATAAAATTTATTTTACTTTTGTAGTATCCACTACTTTTTTCTTTTTGTTAAAAAAGCCATTGATTATATCAGTTGCTTTTGCTTTCACTTGTTCTTTTGCTTTTTCTTGTGCTTCCGCTTTGGTTGATGGAATAGTTGTTTTTGTGGTGTCTCCGGCTTTTTTATTTTTATTGATAAGATCGGTCAAAGCAGAAGTTCCTTTGTTAACTAATTTTGTTTTTTGTTGTTGAATCAATTGGTTTGATAAATTGGTTGCTGCTGTTTTTAAATCAGTAGTGATTTTAGGTTTCGAAAAACTACCTCCTAAAATTGCATTTATCGGAATATTTTCTAATTTTTGAGCATCGGCAGTAGATAATTTTGCAATCAAAGCATTAGCTTCTGTGCCCAGGTATTTGGCAGGTACGTCAAACTTGATGTTGTAATTCATTATTTGGTCAAAACCATGTGTTCCGCCTATTGTAGCCTTGATGTCTTGGTAGTTGATGTTAAACGGTTTTACATTGACTTTTCCATCTTTGAAAGAAATAGCGGCTTTTAAATCGTTCAAATTGATTTTACTCATGTCTAAAAACTTGATGTTTGAAGTTAGGGCTGTCAATAAAGTCGAATTACTAGAATTGATAGTAGTAGAAAGAAACTGACCTAATAAGTCGCCGGTAATGGTTTTTAAATCAGGAGTGAGTTCGTTAGCGTCTAGATTTCCATTTAATTTGATGGTAGAATTAATTTTACCGTTAACAATTCCTGCAATTGGAGCTAATTTTTTTAACATGTCTAATTGGGTGAAAGACTGTGCGATATCTACTTGGTTTAAACCCAAATCCATAGCAAAAGTAGGCGTTTTTCCTTTGGTGGAAACCGAACCATTCAATCCAATAGAACCACCAAAAATGGAAGTTTTGACGTTTTTCATGGTCAGTTTCTCATCTTTGACAATCAATTTACCCGAAACGTTTTTTAGCGTTAAATTATCATACAAAACCGTATTGGCTTTGGCGGTAAGCGTGCAATCTAAGAAAGCTGGAATCTTCATGGCTTCCGTTTTTTTAGTTTCAGT
This sequence comes from Flavobacterium zubiriense, assembly GCF_041729725.1. NCBI lineage: Bacteria > Pseudomonadati > Bacteroidota > Flavobacteriia > Flavobacteriales > Flavobacteriaceae > Flavobacterium > Flavobacterium zubiriense. The sequence continues at coordinate 119,846 of NZ_JBCFQL010000005.1, forward strand.
TTTGTTGTCTTCTGTTTTCGGTGCTTCTTCAGTAGTCACAAAATCATTAACCGCTAATTGATTGGAAGTCAGGTTGAAGTTTCCTTGTAAATTTTGATTTCTAAATAGGAAACCATAGAAATTTTCTAAGACTCCTGTCACGCTCAAATCACTTTTTCCTGTTGAAGCATTAAATTGTTTTAAGTTGACTCTTGATGGATTGAATGCAATGGCAGCGTTGCTAATATTTAACGATTTACCGTTTTCATCTGTATATTTAAATCCTGATAAACTCATCGTGCCTGCATTATCAATGTTCTGGTATTGACTTTTTTCTACTGACTGCATGTCAAATTTGGTAGTCACATCGGCTTTTAAAATTCCGTTTAAAGGTTTGTCTAATTTTATAGGATAAGCTTTTGATAGGTTGGCTAAGTTGATGGTTCCTTTTAGCATAGCATCAACCAGTGCGTTTTCGGTAATGTTTTTAATATGGGCTTTGGCATTAAAAACATCTTGATCAATGCGAAACGAAAGTTTATCTAGGTTGACATAAGTGTCGTTTAAAGTTCCAGTTTGATTGATGATTTTAGCATCAATAACAATATTTTGTACTGATTTTGGTAGATTAGGATATTGGAAAGAAGCATTGTTAGAAGCAATTTCGACATTGAATTTTGGTACGGTAGTATCTGAATACAATCCTTTAGCAAAACCGACAATAGAAAAATCGCCTGTAGTTTTTACATTATCTAAATTAGCCGCATAAGCCGCAGGGATAACACCTAAGAAGTTTTTAAACGAAGAGGTTGGTGTTTTAAATTTTAAATCGTATTCCTGACCTTCATCTACTAATTGAATAAATCCATCAAACTCTAATGGTAGTTGATTGATTAAAGCCTTGTTTTCTTTGAAGGTATATTTACTATTTTCTAAATCAATTCCTAAAACTGCGTCCAGTGTCAAAGCAACATGGTTCATGTAATTTACTTTGTCCATATCCAGACTTATTTTAGCCGTAGATTTAGTATCCAAATCTAATTTAGAAGCCGCAAAATCTCCCGTTCCTTCGTGGTTTAAACTGTCAATGAGCATTTTTATTTTCGAACTTTCGTCGAAATATCTAAATTGAAAATTTTCTAGTTTATAGTTCTGAATGTTGAGCGCAAGTGGTTTGCTTTTTGAATCATCAGTGGAAGTTTTATCGTCTTTTATAGCAATATCATAATTTCCAATGCCGTCTTTGTTGAAGATAATATTGATTAATCCATTTTTAGAACTAATTCCGTCAATATTCATAGGTTCGTTATCTCCTTTAAATAGTTCTTTTATTGATAGTTGCAAATTCAATTCGCCTAATGAAACTAAAGTATCTCCTTCAAATGGCGCTTTATTGATAATAGCTAATTTTTCGATAGTAACATTAGCATTAGGAAAGTCTTTAAATAAACTTAAATCGGCATCGGCAAAACTAACTTTAGCATCTACTTTTTGATTGATAGCGTCAATAATTTTAGCTTTTATTTGCTCCTCAAAAAAATAAGGAATGGCAAATAATGAGCCTACTGCTAAAAGGAAGATTGTTCCTGTAATGAGTACTATTTTTTTTAACATGGTGGTAAATTTTAATTTGAATAAAGGTAATGCACTACAAAAATAAGGTATTAACCTATAAGAACTTTACAATATTTCCATAATGTGTTATATCTTTTAGTATAGTTTTTTGACTTTTCTTGAATAAAAAAAGTCCGTTTGAATCATTCACAAACGGACTTTTAAATTGTTTTTTAGTAATTTTTAATAAATCGAAATTTCAAAAGGCAGAATAGCTTGCACCCCTTTTCGAGATTGGAATTTTTTTACTTGTTGCAATAATTGGTAATTTTCAACGCCAATTTCTTCTTTTATGATGTTTTGTTTTGAGCTGCCAAAAGGAAAACGCGAAAGCATATCATCAAAATCTTTTTCGTATTCAGGATAGTTTTGAGTAGTGTAATTTTGTGTTTTAGACAAACGAGCGGCTTCTACAATAGCCGCGTTTAATCCGCCAATTTTATCCACAAGGCCAATTTTTAAAGCTTCTGAACCTGACCAAACTCTTCCTTGAGCAATAGAATCTACAGCTGCGAAATTCATTTTTCGACCTTCGGCAACGTGAGTTACAAAGGTTTTATAAATGTGTTCAATTCCTTCTAGTGTAACGGCTTTAAAGTTGTCATCTAATGGTACAAAAGGACTATAACCAGCTGCGTTATTATTAGTATTTACTTGTTCAACGTTAATTCCAACCTTTTTTGTAAGCTCATTAAAATTAGGTAAAATCCCAAAAACGCCTATAGAGCCTGTAATCGTGTTGTTTTGAGCAAAGATGGTATTGGCGTTACAAGCAATGTAATAACCACCAGAAGCGGCATAATTTCCCATAGAAACCACTATAGGTTTCACTTTTTTAGTTAATTCTACTTCTCTCCAAATCAAATCGGAAGTTAAAGCATTTCCACCAGGGCTGTCAATTCGTAAAACGATGGCTTTTACTTTTTTGTCTTTTCTAGCTTCTTGTAATGATCGACGCATTGAACCTTCACCTATAGTATTTACATCTCCTTCGCCACTCTGGATTTCGCCTTGAGCATAAATAATGGCTATTTTATCATCGCTTTCAGAGACTATAGAAGTTGTGATCATTTTATTAGTATAATCACTAATGGAGATTTTATTGTATTCTTTATCAGGACTAACTTTTAATGCTTTTTTAATGTCATTATGATACACATCTTCATAAGCAATATAGTCAATTAGCTTTTGTTGTTTTGCCATTTCTGGAGTTCGGGCTAATAAACCATTCGCAATTTCGTTTAATTTAGAAACTGAAATACTTCTACTTTTCGAAATTTCCGCACAAACAGAATTCCAAATCGATTGTAATAATTCTGTGGTTTGTTCTCTATTAGCCTCGCTCATTTTATTGTCTAAGAAAGGTTCTACGGCGCTTTTGTATTTCCCGTGTCGAAGTACTTCCATCTTTACGCCAGTTTTTTCCTGCAAATCTTTGAAAAACATAATTTCAGAAGACAATCCTTTAAAATCCAAATCGCCCACAGGATTCAAATAAATGCTATTGGCTACGGAATTCAGGTAATATTCTTTTTGCGAATAACTATTGGCGTAAGCCATGACAAATTTTCCCGATTTTTTAAAATTTTCTAAGGCATTACGCAAATCTTTGCTTTGCGCCATTCCTAACTGGGAATTGTTGTTTAAAATAGAAATTCCTTTGATATTATCGTCTATCGAAGCTACGTCAATGGCATTGATAACATCAGTTAAACCAATGTTTTTTTCTTCCGAAAAAAAGCTCATCCAGGGATCTTTATATTTTCCAGCATAATCAAATTGTACATCTTTAAGGTTTAATTCGATTACAGAATTTTTTTTAAGAGATTCTCCATCTGTATCACCACCAAAAATAGCAGCAATAAAAATGATTCCGAAAAAAAACAACATTAAAAACACAAACAGGCCGACAACAGTAGCGATTACATTACTTAAAAATTTCATAATACGATGCTTTGATTTTGAGGATAAAAACAACCACATTCTAGTTTTTTGTCGAACTTGAATACAGTTACTTTTTGCAAATATATTGCTATTTCTAAAATTCTTAGTTAATTTGTGCTTAATATGAAAGCACAACATCAGGTTATTTTATCCATTGGCAGTAATCAAGGCAACCGACTTGAAGTAATAAAACACTGTATTGCATTATTGCATCAGGAAATAGGAATGGTAATTCAGGTTTCTAAAGTTTATGAAACCGCTGCTTGGGGATTTGATAGTGATGCTTTTTACAATTGTGCCTTGGTTTTGCATTGTCATCTTTCGGCTTCGGAAGTGCTTTTGAAAGCTTTAGCAATCGAACAAAAATTAGGTCGTATTCGAAAAAACGAAAGCGGTTATCAATCTCGAATTATAGATATTGATATGATTGCATTTGATGAAGCTATTATCGAAACAGAAAAGCTTACAGTTCCACACCCATTAATGCAAGATCGAAAGTTTGTCTTGCTTCCTTTTCAGGATTTGAAAATAAATTGGATACATCCCATTTTAAAGATGACGATTTCAGAAATGGTCGAAAATTGTTCGGATACAGGAGAATGTGTTGCTGTTGCAGATTTAGAAAATCCAGTAGAACAATCTTCTTTTAAAAAAGGATTCAATATTGCTTTTGAAGGAAATATTGGAGCAGGAAAAACCACATTAGCTACAAAAATTGCCGAAGATTTTAATACGAAGACGCTTTTTGAACGGTTTGCTGATAATTCTTTTTTGGCTAAATTTTATAAGGATCAGGAGCGTTATGCTTTTCCGTTAGAATTATCGTTTTTAGTAGATCGTTACCATCAACTTTCAGAAAATTTAGCTTCACATGATTTAAAAAATGATATTTTAGTTGCCGATTATCATGTTTTTAAATCCCTAATTTTTGCAAAAGTAACATTGGAAGAAGAAGAATATCAATTGTATAAAAACCTTTTTGATATTATCTATAAAGAAATTCCAAAACCTGATTTGTACGTTTATTTGTTGCAAAAACCGGAGCAGTTATTAAAAAATATTCAGAAAAGAGGGCTGGATTATGAGCAAGAAATTTCTATTGACTATTTGGAAAAAATAAATAATGGGTATTTGTCTTATTTGGATTCTCAGACTAACTTAAATGTTTTAATTATTGATGTAACTAATAGGGATTTTGTAAATAATCAATCGGATTATCTTTTTGTTTTAGACGAAATTCAAAAGAGGATCAATAGTTAGTTTATCTTTTTAAAGAAAAATGACCTCGTTTTTCAGTACCTGAATCATCAATTTTTAATATATACCAATAATCATCAGCAGGAAGCATAATTTTATGATAAGTTCCATCCCAACTAGGATTATTGCTATTTAAAATACTAATTAATTTTCCATAGCGATCAAAAATAGTGACCGAAGCTTTTGGGTAAAAACTCAATCCGTTTATTTCCCAGCGATCATTGAAAGAGTCGTTGTTAGGAGTGAAAAACTTGGGAACAATTAATACTATAAAATTTTTAGTATCTATTCCACAGGAATTGATTTCTCTAACGTAAGCTGTCTGTAAACCACTTGGAACATTAAAAAACACATTGGAATTTTGATAGTTAGTTCCGTCAATTGAATATTCAAAATAGGGTTGTTCTTTTTTTAAATAAATAACTACGGTGGTTTCGTTGACATCGATGTAATTAATTTCAGGAATAGTGTGTTCGGTAAGATTGATGGTTTTTCGACTGCTACAATTATTTTCGTTTGTAACGTCTACGGTGTAGATTCCTCGGCTATTAACCGTGATTTTTTGTGATGTTGCTCCTGTTGACCATAGATAACGCATTCCTGTTAAGCCTGCATCAAGTTCTGTATTGCTCCCTAGGCAAAAGGAAATTTCTTCGTCATTAACATCCGGTGAAGAATATACGACAATGTTTATTGGAGTTCGAATGCCTGATGTGCAACCATTATTAACGGCTTCGGCGTAATAGGTAGTGTTTTGTGTAATTGTAGGTGTGGTAAATTGATTTCCAGAACCTAAAATACTGCTGTCAGTTGATGAAGCATACCAGTTTACAGTACCAACATCAGTTGTTGCGTTCAAGGTGATGCTGCCTGATTCGCATAGAGGAACTATGTTGTCGACAACGTTTAAGGTTGGGATGATGTTGACGGTTGCTGTAACTCTTACTCTTGTTGATTCGCAGTCGGAAGCTTGTGCGTAATAAAATGTGGTGGTGGATAGGGAAGCTGTTATGAAATCATTCCCAGCTGCTAATGGACTTCCAGCAGTAGGAGAATCATACCAACTAATTATTCCAGTTGATGATGTGGCTTTTAAAGTTACGCTACCCGTTCCACATCGTGATGCTGAAGTAGTACTAGTGATTTTTGCAATACTAAGAGTTACACTAGCTGAAAGTTGTAAATCAGGATCTCCTGGCATTCCGCCATATTCTACAATATAACCTTTAGGGTGGTAATTTCCAGGTGGATCACCATCATTAGAAAGATCATTCCATGCCCCCGATTTTCCGATTCCAGGTGCTGTAATATGTGCGTAATGCTCACCATTTGGTTTAAAAGTTTGGATGTTGTTGTTAGGTTCGTTGTTATTCCAATTGGCATAAAAATTAGGAGCTGTTGCTGTTCCATTACTTACTCCTATCCAAAAAATTGTTCCTGTTCCTCCATTAGCAAGTCCTTCTGGTCCCGTAACCCATTTCCATACACCTTCTGTTTCGGCATCGCTTCCGCCAATCCATCCTGCTCCTGGTGCTTGTGCTCCAGCTAATTGAGCTTCATCTGCGGCTGTTAAAGTGGCTAAGTAGCCTTGAAGCCCATAGTATATTCTTGCAGCGGCTTCGTCTCTTGCTCTGGTCCAGTTTATTCCTGATGAAGGTACATATTCATAGTAATGCCCTGTCCTAGGTAAATAACTAAGATTTCCTTTGCCTATACTTATTGAAAATTCTCTGATTCCTGATGGATTTGCTGAGTTATTATAAAACTCTACTTCTTTTATAGCAGTTATAAAGTCTACATAAGGTAATGAACCATTTGTAGATGTTAATGTTAATTTTCCCTCGACAGAATTGAAATTCCCTATTATTGAAGGATTTGTATAATTATTGCTTAGTTTTAAAATATCTTGTCCTATAATATATCCTGAAGAGATTTGTATGTAAACTACATCTGTACTGGTTTCTAATGGATCATTCGTAATGATTACATTTGTGACAATCTTATGATATGTGTTTGGGCAATATACGTCACTTCCATCTACAATTATTGTAGGAGGATCAATGAGTGTGTTAGCAAAAGAATAGGAATGATTTGTGAAAAAAAACACTAGTATTAAAATATGTAAAATATTGTTTATCATATCATAAAAGTATTGTTTTTTTGAATATAGAGTTATTTTGACCCATTCATTTTTTGAAATAAATCCCAAACTACAATTCCTGCACTTACTGAAATATTCAAAGAATGTTTTGTTCCTAATTGAGGAATTTCGATACAACCGTCACACAAAGCTACTGCTTCCTGGGCTACACCATGAACTTCATTGCCGAAAACCAAAGCATATTTTTGATTTTTTTCGACTTCAAAATTTTGAAGGAAAACAGCACTTTCTACTTGTTCGATGGCAAGTGTGATTACTCCTTTTTGTTGTAAAGCAGCAATTGTGTCAAGTACATTCTCGTTATGTTCCCAAGTTACGGTTTCGGTTGCTCCTAAGGCTGTTTTGTGAATTTCCTTGTTTGGAGGTGTTGCGGTAATACCACATAAATATATTTTTTCAATCAAAAACGCATCGGCAGTTCTAAAAACTGAACCTATATTGTGTAAACTGCGTACATCATCTAAGACTAAAATAAGAGGTGTCTTCTCCGATTTTTTAAAGTCTGCAATCGATTTTCTTTCTAGCTCGCTATTTTCTAGTTTTCTCATTTTAATAATGGCATTTATTCGAATAAAAAAAGCTTCCGATTGTAGCAAAAGGAAGCTCTTAGAGTATTATGAAATTTTAAAAATTAACTTTTTTTGTCATCAAGGACAGTTCCTTTGATCGTTAACGTTTTTGTTGGTTGTCCAGCAGCATTAGAAGATACAGTTACTGTTTTTGAAAAAGTACCCACTCTGTCTGTTGCATATTTTACACCAATTACTCCTTTGGCACCTGGAGCAATTGGCTCTTTTGGTGTAGAAGGAACTGTACATCCACATGAACCTACAGCACTAGTAATAATTAAAGGTTTGTTTCCGTTATTTGTAAAAACAAATTCACGTTTTCCATCTGAATTGTGTGCAATTGTACCGTAATCGATAGTCTCATTTTCAAAGACCATTCCCGCTCCGTTTACTTTTACCGTTTTAGCAACTGGCGCTTTGATTTTCTTAGAAGTTTCTTGTGCTTTAGAAGTGCTAATTCCAAAAACAACTAGTGCAGCAAGTAAAATTATTTTTTTCATTTTGTTGTAATTTAGTTTTATTGAACAAAACTAAAGAAAAAATCATGCCAATGCCTTAATTTTTCCTTAAAAATGCTTTTAATTTTTGAAGTGGTAGTTATTCGTAATAAAATTTTTAAATTCGCTTTCGCATTTTTAATATACTAAAAACAAAATAAATTGGCATCTAAAGATAAAGTAGTTAAGGAAACCCCGTTAATGAAGCAGTACAATGAGATAAAGAGAAAGTATCCTGATGCTTGCTTGTTGTTTAGAGTTGGCGATTTTTATGAAACATTTGGAGAGGACGCCATTCGGGCTTCAAAAATATTAGGAATTACATTAACTAAACGTGGTGCGGGTTCTGAAACAGAGACTGCCTTAGCTGGTTTTCCCCATCATTCTATTAATACGTATTTGCCAAAATTAGTTAAAGCGGGACTTCGTGTTGCCATTTGCGATCAGCTGGAAGATCCTAAAATGACTAAAACCATAGTAAAACGTGGGGTAACTGAATTAGTCACTCCGGGAGTTTCTATGAATGATGAGGTTTTACAATCCAAAACGAATAACTTTTTAGCTTCTGTTTTTTTTACCAATAAATCAATAGGAATTTCTTTTCTGGATGTTTCTACTGGAGAGTTTCTTACAGCTCAGGGAAATGCGGAATATATTGATAAATTATTACAGAATTTTAGTCCGTCAGAGGTTTTGATTCAAAAGAATAATAAAAATGATTTCAAGGAAAATTTTGGAGACGATTACCATTGTTTTTATCTTGAAGACTGGGTTTACAAAGAAGATTATGCTTTTGAAACGTTGACCAAACATTTTCAGACTGTTTCTTTGAAAGGTTTTGGAATTGAAGATTTGAAAGAAGGAATTATTGCTTCGGGCGCTATTTTATATTATTTGTCCGAAACGCAGCATAACAGAGTGCAACACATTACAGCCATCCAACGAATTGCCGAAGATGCTTATGTTTGGATGGATCGTTTTACGATACGAAATCTCGAATTGTATCACAGTTATAACCCTAATGCGGTTACGCTTCTGGATGTTATTGATAAAACGCTTTCGCCAATGGGTGGTCGTTTATTAAAACGCTGGTTGGCATTGCCATTAAAAGACATCAAAAAAGTGCAAAGCCGTCACGATGTGGTTTCTTATTTGAAAGAAAATCAAGAGGTGTTGCAAAAAATACAATATCAGGTCAAACAAATTTCCGATTTAGAGCGTTTAATTTCGAAAATTGCCGCTGGGAAAGTCTCCCCGCGTGAAGTGGTTTACTTAAAAGAATCATTAGATGCTATTATCCCAATAAAAACTTTGGCTTTTGACAGTCCGCAAGAAGCGGTGAAGGTAATTGGAGATAGTTTACACAGCTGCGAATTATTGCGAGAAAAAATAAAAACAACTTTAAATCAGGATGCTCCCGTGGCTGTTGCCAAAGGAAATGCTATTGCTAAAGGAGTTAACGAAGAATTGGACGAATTGCGTGCTATTTCTACATCAGGGAAAGATTTTTTAGAAGGAATTGAAGCCAGAGAATCAGAAAGAACGGGAATCAGTTCATTGAAAATTTCATTTAATAATGTTTTTGGATATTATATCGAAGTTAGAAATACGCACAAAGACAAAGTTCCAACCGAATGGATTAGAAAACAAACGCTGGTTAATGCTGAGCGTTATATTACCGAAGAACTAAAAGTTTACGAAGCTAAAATTCTTGGTGCCGAAGAAAAAATTCATAAGATAGAAACAGAATTGTTCGAGCAATTAGTGGCATGGATTGCTACTTATATCAAGCCCGTTCAGTTGAATGCTAATTTGGTCGCGCAATTGGATTGTTTGTGTTCTTTTACGCAATTGGCTATTGAGAACAAATATATTTGTCCAGAACTGGATGAAACTTTCGAATTGGATATTAAAAACGGAAGACATCCTGTTATCGAAAAACAATTGCCTGTAGGTGTTCCTTATATTGCTAATGATGTTTTCCTGGATAGAGAAACGCAGCAATTAATTATGATTACGGGGCCCAATATGTCTGGTAAATCGGCTATTTTGCGTCAAACGGCTTTGATTGTGCTGTTGGCTCAAATGGGAAGTTTCGTGCCGGCTGATAGTGTAAAAATGGGCGTGGTGGATAAAATATTTACCAGAGTAGGAGCGAGTGACAATATTTCGATGGGAGAATCGACTTTTATGGTCGAAATGAACGAAACGGCTTCGATCCTGAATAATATTTCCGATAGAAGTTTAGTCTTGTTGGATGAAATTGGGAGAGGAACGAGTACTTACGATGGAATTTCGATTGCTTGGGCTATTGCCGAATTTTTACACGAACATCCTTCTAAACCTAAAACTTTGTTTGCAACCCATTATCATGAATTGAATGAAATGAGTGAAACTTTGAGTCGAATTCAGAATTATAATGTTTCTGTCAAAGAATTGAAAGATACGGTGCTTTTTATTAGAAAATTAGTCAAAGGCGGAAGTGCACATAGTTTTGGGATTCATGTGGCAAAAATGGCAGGAATGCCTCAAATTGTGATTTTGAAAGCCCAAAAGATTTTAAAGAAATTAGAGAAAGATCATTCTAGTGATGCATTAAACGGAATTAAATCAGAAAAAGAGCAAATGCAAATGAGTTTCTTTAATTTGGATGATCCGTTACTAGAAGAGATAAAAGAAGAGATTTTAAATATCGATATCAATTCGGTTACTCCTGTAGAAGCTTTGATGAAACTGAATGAAATTAAAAGGATGTTGACTAGAAAATAATTTTTTATTTTTAAAGTAAAGCAAATCAAAAGCTTAGTGTAAATATTGAATTTTTTTTCAAAAAAGGCTTGTGTAATCGAAAAAAGGTCTTAAATTTGCATCCGCAATACAGAACAAGTATCGCGGTTCTTTTTAAGAATTGAAAATGCGAAAATAGCTCAGTTGGTAGAGCGCGACCTTGCCAAGGTCGAGGTCGCGGGTTCGAGCCCCGTTTTTCGCTCGAAATCACATCATGCTCGGATGGTGAAATTGGTAGACACGCTGGACTTAAAATCCAGTGAACAGCAATGTTCGTGCGGGTTCAAGTCCCGCTCTGAGTACAAAGAAAGCTTCAAACTAATGTTTGGAGCTTTTTTTATTTGTACAAAAATCAGTTTTTTATTGTTTTTAGTGGGTCAACACAAAAACCTGTGGAGTTAGAAAAAAAATTACCGCAGAGAGCGCTAAGTTTTTTACCCTTAGTTTTTATAAAAAGGAAAAGTTCGCAAAGTTTTCTATTGACTTAGCTTTGTGAACTTTGTGCTTTTAGAAGTATTCTTAGTTGAAAATCTTTGCGCTCTTTGCGGTAAAAAATAATTAGAGCGTATGGTTTTTATGTTTCTCCACAACATTTAGCGTTGATCCGTTTTTAGTGGGTAGTTTAAGATTTGTAATAGTGTGATTTGTTGATTCTAGCCGTTTTTGGAATTTGGAATTTTTTAAAATTGGGATTTAATAGTTTTGTTTGAGTAAAAAAATATGGGAACTTTTGTTATTAGTAAAAGATTTAGCGGAGATTATAAATTTGAGTTTACTTCTAGAAAAGGGAAAACTATTTTTACCAGTAATGCTTATGAATTAAGAATGGATTGTGAAGCAGATGCGGAGTATTTACGATCTGTGTTAGAAAATTGCTCTTATGTAAAATTTAAAACGTCTAAAGGGAAGTTTTTCTTTAGAGTTGTAGTTGATGGTAGGGTTGTGGCTGTAAGTCGAAAATACAGTACAGAACTGATGGTTCAGAAAGGGATTGATGAAATAGTGAAATACGGTTCAAAAGCAGAGATTCTTGATTTTGCTAACAACGATTTTGAGTTTATGGATTAAACTGTTTGGTTGTTTTTAAATTAGAAATTGTTTGTTGAGTATAGGTCAAAAAAAAGCCGTCACAATGTGAACGGCTTATTTTTTACTGTAATTTAAAAATTACTCAGCAGCAGGAGCTTCAACAGCAGCAGAATCAACAGCAGTAGCAACAGTGTCAACAGCTACAGAGTCAACAGCTACAGCAGTAGTATCAACAGCAGCAACGTCCTCAGCAGGAGCTTCAGCTTTTTTACAAGATACAACAGTTAAAACAGCAACTACAGCTAAACTTAAAAATACTTTTTTCATCTTACTTTATTATAAAAGGTTAATTATTAATTCGAGGCAAAGATATAAAATTTTTGATATGTAAAATATTTTTTCATTTTTTTTTTAAAATATTATTCGATTATATTTTCTGACCAAAAGTATCAGTTTTATAGCTGAAATAGTTTTGTTTAAAAACCTCTTTTTTAAAGTAGAAAAAAAAACAGCTTTTTTTGTTGGTTTTTTAATGGATTGATTACAAGTGTATTGTGTTTAGTTTGGTCGAATTGAAAGGATTCTTTATGAATTATGAAATCTATAAGTTGGTTTTTTGAGAATTTAATTTTTTTAAACTGCCGTTTTTGCGTTTCGGTTATTTGCTTTGTTTTCTGTATTTGGTATTAAAAAAGAGAATTTCTAAAGTGCTAAAAATCATTTTTAAAGTTGCTTTAGTTTTATTTCATTGAATGTTTTCTAAAATTAGACTTGTAGCTCCTTTATTTCTATTTACAAATTCGCTACAAATACTACCTTTTTTCTTACGATTACTTTCGTCTGTAATTAATGTTTCAAAAATAGCTGTTAGTTCTTTGCCATTTGTTATGCTAATGCAGCCTTTTAAATTAACTAAAGCAATCGCTTCGGCAAAATGAGAGAAATGAGGTCCAATAATTATTGGAACGCCAAAAGTAGCTGGCTCTAATAAATTATGTACGCCAGGATTACCAAAACCGCCGCCTACATAAGCAATATCGGCGTAGCTGTATATTTTAGTTAAAATGCCGATAGTGTCAATAATGAACACATCAAAATCAGCTAAATTTTTAGATTCTTTTTCGCTAAACAGCACCGTCTTTTTGTTTATGCGGTTTTTTAATTGTTGTATTTGCTCGTTTTTAATGTTGTGTGGTGCAATGATGAATTTTACATTATTAGTATTTGAATTGATGAAATCTACTAGTAATTCTTCGTCTTTTGGCCATGAACTACCAATAACTACATTTAAGGTATCGTCTTTAAATTCGGAAATAAAATCCAAACGATTGTCTTTTTCTAAAATTGCAGCTACCCGATCAAAGCGCGTATCGCCAGAAATAGTCACATTGGTTTTTTCTAATTGAAGTAATAAATTTTTTGAAGCTTCATTTTGAACAAAAAAATGAGTGAAAGTATTCAAGGCATTTCTATAAAATGGCCCGTACCATTTAAAAAACATTTGATTTTTTCTAAAAATCCCAGAAATTAAATAAGTAGGGGTATTTAGTTTTTTTAGTTCATTTAGGTAATTCGGCCAGTATTCATATTTTATAAAGAACACCATTTCGGGATGAACGAGTTTTAGAAATTCTTGGGCATTCTTTTTAGTGTCCATCGGTAAGTACACCGTTGCATCTGCAACTATATTGTTTTTTCGGACTTCATAACCTGAAGGGGAAAAGAAAGTCAACACAATTTTATGCGAAGGGTGTTTTTCTTTTATTTTTTCAATCACAGGAAGACCTTGTTCGTATTCGCCTAAAGAAGCCGCATGAAACCAAATGGTTTTGTCGTTTGCGTTTATTTTTTGCGCAAGCGTGCTGAAAACGGTTTTTCTTCCAGAAACAAAGAGTTTTATTTTTGGATTAAATAGTGCGATAATTTTCAAGAAAAAATCGGCAATTGTAATGATGAAATTATAGAGAAAAAGCATTCGGATATTTTTTGGGCTAAAATACATTTTCTTTGGCTTAAAATCATTGGTTTGAAATCAATAATACCTATTTTTGTTTCCCTTTTGTGAAAGTCCAATTGTTATATGAAGAGTATAAGCCAGTACTTTCTAACTATTAATAAAGTTGAAATGAAGAAAATTCAAATGGTTGACTTAAAGAGTCAATATGATAAAATTGCCACTACCGTTAATGCTTCTATTCAGGAAGTTTTGGATACAAATGCTTATATCAATGGACCTCAAGTGCATCAATTCCAAAAATCGTTGGAAGATTATTTGGGTGTAAAACACGTAATTCCTTGTGCTAATGGAACAGATGCTTTGCAAATTGCCATGATGGGATTAGGGTTACAGCCAGGAGATGAGGTAATTACAGCCGATTTTACCTTTGCTGCAACTGTTGAGGTGATAGCGTTATTGCAATTAACACCAGTTTTAGTGGATGTGGATAGGAACAACATGAATATTTCTTTGGATGGAATTAGAAAGGCAATAACACCTAAGACCAAAGCAATTGTACCGGTACACTTATTTGGTCGTTCGGCTAATATGGACGCGATTATGGCAATTGCAAAAGAATATAATTTATATGTAATTGAAGATAATGCGCAAGCTATTGGTGCCGATTATACTAATAAAAATGGAGAAAAAGTAAAAGTAGGAACTATTGGTCATGTGGGTGCCACTTCTTTTTTTCCGTCTAAAAACTTAGGTTGTTATGGTGATGGTGGAGCAATTTTTACCAATGATGATGCACTAGCGCATACTTTGAGAGGAATTGTAAACCACGGGATGTACGAGCGATACCACCATGATGTTGTGGGTGTAAATTCAAGATTAGATAGTATCCAGGCAGGAGTTTTAAATGCTAAATTACCTCATTTAGATACTTACAATAAAGCGCGTCAAGAGGCAGCTAGAAAATACAGTGTAGCTTTAGGTATTCATCCAGATATTTGGGTGCCAACCATCTGCGAAAGTTGTGATTGTCATGTTTTTCATCAATACGTTATTCGAATTACAAATGGAAAACGAGACGGCTTGTTGGCTCATTTACAAAGTAAAGCAATACCTTGTGCTATCTATTATCCAATACCTTTGCACAGGCAAAAAGCGTATGCCGATGTTAGGTACCAAGAGCAAGATTTTCCTGTAACCAATCAATTGTGTGAAGAGGTTATTGCATTACCGATGCACACTGAATTAGAGGATGAACAAGTCCAATTTATTTCTGAGAGCATTTTAGAATTTTTAAGCAAATAATTATGAAAAAGTATTTGATTTTAGGTTTGATTTTGATTTCATTTTCAAATTGGGCGCAAACAAAATCAGTTTCGAAAGAAGTGACAGTGGTTGCAAATAGAGTGGAAGCATTTAGAAAAGCATTAATTGATCCAGAAACAAATCAACTAAAAGAATTAACGTCAAAAGATTTAAGTTACGGGCATTCTAGTGGTGTGCTTCAAAATCAAGAAGTATTTATTGAAAAATTGCTTAACAAAGAATCTGATTTTGTGACCATAGAATTCCAAAATCAAACCATTCAAATTACAGGAGATGTTGCCATAGTAAGACATAATTTGGCAGCACATACTAAAGATAGTGGTGTTGAAAAAGATATAAAAATTGGAAACGTATTAGTTTGGCAAAAACAAAAAGGAAAATGGGTTGTTGTGGCCAGACAAGCTTTTAAATTGCCACAATAAGAAAAGCTATAATAAGCAAGAATCCCAAATTATCGAAATTGATAGTTTGGGATTTTTTGTTTTAAAGTATTAGTTGTAATTTCGTTAGAAATTAAATGCAGTGATTATGAATGCTAAAGGAAAAAAATCTAAAATAGATAAAGTAGAGGAAACTGCTGCTGCTTATGAGTTATCTAAAACAAAACAAGGCATTGATCATGCTACATTTGACTTTGACGCCGAATTTGAAAAAGGTTATACACCTGAACAAGCAAAAGCAGAGTCAATAAGACGTATTAGAGAATGGTGGGGAAAGTAAAAGTAATTATTACTCCAAAAGTTATTGATTATCTGGATGATTTAGTTCGAATATTATATAAAGAAGAATATTTTGGATTTATAGAATCGGCAGAAGGTTATGTGATAAAGATTTATGATGCTATTGATGAAAATATTAAATTAAATATTCATAAGTCAACTCCAAAATCACTTCAGTATCAAGGTTCTAGTTATGTTTTTTATAAATCCAATAAAAGAACTACTTGGTATATTTTCTTCGAAAAAAAGAATCACAATTATTTGATTACTGGAATAATCAATAACCATTGCGAAGAAGCGAAGGATTTATTACAATACTAATTCAAGATACAATTTCTCAAAAGTTTTGTCTAAATCAGTGCTAAATCCTGAATGCGGTCTTGAAGTTTGAATACTTGAGCTTTTAATAGCTGTTAACCATCTAAAGCGTTCGTCTTTTTCGAATAATGCAATCGGTCCAGCATCTTTTTTACCCTGGCAAATCGCTACAAATGAATCTAAATTGACTTTGAGTTGGTCCAAATCAAATTCGCTACAAAATAAACTGATTTTAGCTGTAGGAATTTGATATTGAATACGTAAATATTTCTGGCGCTTGCAATAAAGCATCAAACCTACATTTATAAATTCTTCGCGTTCTACTCTTGGTACGACACGAATGACAGCATAATCATACAAGTGTTGTTCGTGCATCTTGAGCTTGTTTTAAAAATACATCAGCATTTTTCAAGCGTGAGCTTAAAAACTGAAAATAGATTGCTTTAATTTCGTCGGCAGTTATTGTTTGGTCTTCCCATTGCAACCAATCTTCTGGAATTTGATTTACCATTTCTTTTAGAATCGAATCATTTAACATTGCAATAGATTCTTGATGGGCTTCTTCTAGTTTTGATGCCTTTGGTAATAAAACATGATCTTTAATTAATGCAAATGGAGTGATGGCTGTTTTCTCCCAATTCACCCAGGAATGATGAAAATAAAAAGAGGCTCCGTGATCGATTAACCAAAGTTCTTTTTTCCAAATTAAAAGATTCGTATTTTTGAAAGTACGATCCACATTGGTAATAAAAGCATCTAACCAAACGATTTTTGAAGCCAGTAAAGCTTCGCAATCATTTGCGGCAGCATCATACGTAATAGCTCCGGATAAATAGTGTAATCCTAGGTTTAAACCCTGACTAAACTTTAATAAATCCTGAATTTCTTCATCAGCTTCTGTTCTTCCAAAGGCTTCGTCTAATTGTGCAAAAACTAATTCTGGAACAGGTAATCCCAATTGTTTGGCTATTTGACCACCTAAAAATTCAGCAATTAAAGCTTTTACTCCGTGACCAGCTCCTCTAAATTTTAATACATATTTAAAATCATCATCGGCTTCTGCCAAAGCAGGTAAAGAGCCACCTTCCCGAAGCGGAGTAATGTATCGAGTGACGTTTACTGTTCGTAAATTTAAATTCATAAGAAGATATTCTTAAAAACAAAGATAGTTAATACCGTTTATTATTTCGAAATAGCCCAATTTCTTTTTCAAAACAAAATATCCCCCTAAACCTAAGTTTAAGAGGATTCTTGTTTGTAACAACTGATCACTAAAAGCTGCTTACAGAATACTAATTAAGCATTTGCAGTAGCCGCTTCTTTATTGATTTTTCCAATTAATCCAGCTAATACTTTTCCAGGACCTACTTCAGTAAACAAAGTTGCTCCATCAGCAATCATTTGTTGTACAGATTGTGTCCATTTTACTGGAGCAGTCAATTGTATAATTAAGTTTTTCTTGATCTCGTCTGCAGACGAGACTGCGCTAGCCGTTACGTTTTGGTACACTGGGCAAATTGGTGTTGAGAAAGTAGTCGCTTCAATTGCGGCTGCTAGTTCTTCTCTTGCAGGTTCCATCATTGGTGAGTGAAAAGCACCACCAACAGGCAATAACAAAGCACGTTTTGCCCCTGCTTCTTTCATTTTTTCGCAAGCTAATTCTACCGCTTTAAATTCGCCAGAAATCACTAATTGTCCAGGGCAATTATAGTTTGCAGCTACAACAACTCCGTCAATAGAAGCGCAAACCTCTTCTACAACATTGTCAGCTAATCCTAAAACGGCTGCCATAGTTGAAGGAGTGATTTCGCAGGCTTTTTGCATAGCCAAAGCTCTTTGAGAAACTAATTTTAATCCGTCTTCAAAAGACAAAACACCGTTAGCAACTAAAGCTGAAAATTCGCCTAAAGAATGTCCTGCTACCATTTCTGGTTTGAAATCTTCTAAGGTTTTTGCTAAAATTACGGAATGTAAAAATACTGCTGGTTGCGTTACTTTAGTTTCTTTTAATTCTTCGGCAGTTCCTTCAAACATGATATCTGTAATGCGGAAACCTAATATTTCGTTTGCTTTTTCGAATAATTCTTTGGCTAATGGAGCGTTTTCATATAAGTCTTTGCCCATTCCTGTAAACTGTGCTCCTTGACCTGGAAATACGTATGCCTTCATGTTTTTTTAATTTAAAAATTGAAATATTTAAAGATTGAAAAATTAATCAATCGGGATGCAAAAATAGTATTTTTTTAGGATTTATCAGTAAAGATAAAAACGGCTAAACTTCCAGTCGAAGTTTAGCCGTTTGTTTATGAAAATCAGGGGTTGAAATTCCTTATGCTTTGATTAATTGTAATTCGATGTTTAAACGAACTTCTTCGCCAACTAAAACACCGCCTGCTTCTAAAGCTGAGTTCCAGTTTAATCCCCAGTCTTTACGGTTTATTTTACCAGAAATATTCAATCCTGCTTTAGTATTTCCCCAAGGATCTTTCATTAAACCGCTGAATTCAGTTGCGAGTTTTACCGATTTTGTTACTCCTCTCAAACTCAAATCGCCTACTAGTTCATAATCATCACCATCTTTAGTGAAAGAAGTCGCTTTGAAAGTCAGTTTTGGATGGTTTTCTGCATCAAAAAAATCGCCACTTTTTAAATGATTATCTCTGTCTCCATTATTAGTGTTAATCGAATTGATATCAGCAGAGAATTCGATACTAGCATTTTCGAAATTATCTTCGTCTGTAATAATTGTTGCTTCATAAGAATCAAATTTTCCTGAAACGTTTGTAAACATCATGTGTTTTACTTTAAATCCAATTTCTGAATGTGTCGAGTCGATTGTCCATTTTGTAGTTGCCATAGTTTTATTTTTTAAATTGTTACTTCATTTTGATAAGAACAAAATTATGGTATTCACTTATGCTTATCGCTTAACCTAGATTAAGAAATTAAAAAACCAGATACTAGCTTTCTACCATCTGGTTTCTAAATTTAGCAATTTTACAGTTATACCTTATCATTACAAAAGAGGAAGCGGATTTTATTTAATAAAAATTTATAGACAATCCGCTGTTGTCTTTAAGGGTGTATGACAAATTTAGCGCAGAACACATTTCATTTGGATTTTTTATGTTTTCAATAATTGTTTTAGATGATTATGCAATTTCTTCGTACAGCGACAAAATTGGTAAGCCAAGACTTTGAGATGTGCTTGGGTTTTGTTTTTTGATTTTAATCTTTTTAGGTTTTCTAGTTTCGATTAAAAGATTAATGTTGTTTTTTGTGATGGCTTCGGCTAATAAATACTGAAACTCTTCAGGATCTTGATCGTTAAAAATTTTAGCTTGGCTTACAATTTTAAATTTGAAATGTGTAGGAATCAAATCTTCTAAATCTTCCACTTGAAGCCTAGACATGGTTTGTTCTAAATACATTGCTTTAGTTAATACTTGCTCTTTAAAATTTGCACTTAGGTGTAAAATGGCACATTTAGTGTTGCTCAATATTTGTACAAATTGATTGTGAATTTTTTTTTGAGTATTTCTAATAGAAGGGGTAAGGATGGTTAATTCAATATCCAGATGTTCTATTAGGTTCTTCATTAAAGGTGCCGAAATCCCATATTGATGATGTATTTTTAAGGTACAATTTTGAGAAATAGTAATTAATTCTCTACATTGATCCAGTACATTTTTTTGCGAGACAGTCATTTCGCTTTTCATACTTCTTAAAAATGTTGCTGAAGAATCGGTGTCTGGTATTTCGCTAACTAAAGCCAGGTATATAGTGCAGTTTTGACCGTTAGAATGTTGGATTGCCATTTTGATGGCGTTAATTGTATCCGATTCTAAATTGGAAGGTATTAATAGATTTTTCATATGTATTATTTAAGTATACATACAAAATAAGGGCTTGAACATTAGGTTTTTCTTTGATTAATATTAAAATTCCCTAAGAATTAGGATTAAAATCTCTAATGTTGATTTTTTTCGAAAGTGATATTGACTACAGTTCCCTTTCCTGTTTCTGATTGAATTTGAAGTTCCCCGTTGTGCATTCGGATGATTTTCATGGCCAAAGGTAGTCCTAACCCATACCCATTATATTTAGAAGCAATTTTCCCTCTAAAGAAGGGTTCGTACAAATATGGAATGTCTTCAGGAGGAATTCCAATTCCAATATCTGTAATTGCAATTTTAATTTTGGACTTATCAGCGGTAATGGTCACAAATACTTCGTCGTTATCAGAATATTTCACGCCGTTTGAAATAATATTATTCAATGCTAATTCTAACAGTGGTCGGTTGCAAGGAAGGTTTAATAGTGATTCATCTTCAGGAATTGATTTTAATTTAATATTAACGCGATTATTAGGAAGTAGTGTATCTATCGATGCTTTAACTTCTAAAAGGATTTCATCAATTCGAGCAATATCTAACACTTGTTTCGTTCCATCATAACCGGTTTGGGTTAATTTTAAAAGACTTTCGGTAAGATTTCCCAGTTTTGATGCCTGTTTATTGATGTTTTCCATCGAATGAATGTATTCATCTTTTTCTCTGTCTTTTAAAAGCATGATTTCGGTTTCGGCAATAATAGTAGTAATTGGCGTTTTTAGTTCATGCGAAGCATTATTGATAAAGTTGGCCTGGATTTCGAAAGAGGTTTCTAATCGATCCAGCATGTCATTGAAGGTTTTGGTAAGGTCTGAAATCTCATCTTTCCCATTGGTATCGGCTAGTCGATTGTGAAGATTAGAAGCACTAATCCGGTGGACTTCCTTTGTAATCCGTGCAATAGGATTGATTACTCTTCGAGCAAAAAAATGACCAAAGAAGTAGGCTAGAATAAAAAAACCAATTCCTCCAAAGAGCAAAATTTGTAGAATGTAAATGGCACTGGTATTGCCACGACGATCTTTAGCCGTTACAATTACAATGTGTTTTTGCCCTCCAGTATTAAAAATTTGACCATAATAATAGCGGTAATTCTCTTCAAACCAGCTGGATCCCTTTGTCATTATATCATTGTAAAATTCGGGAGGAAGGTTCAAATCAGTATTGTATTCAAAAGTGTTTTTTCCTTTTACTTTTAATACATATTCTTTTTCTTCGATGAGTTCTTCTAGTCCGTCTTTTTTAAATTCTTTAAAATAATTTTTCTTCTCTGGTGTGTTTTGAGAATAGGCTGAAGAGGCAATCTTAGCTCTGTCTTGAAGTCTTTTTATAAAATAATATTCGTTGTTTTGTTTGAACAGAGAAAAAATAACAATGCACAGCAGCGAAGTGCTAAAACACGAAAGCGCAATATAAGTGATGGTTATTTTTTTTCTAATTTGCATAAATTATGATTTTATAATGTAGCCCAAGCCTTTAATAGTATGGATTAGTTTAACCTGATAAGGTTTGTCTATTTTGTTTCTTAAATAATTGATGTACACATCAACTACATTAGTATTCATATCAAAATTGATATCCCATACATTATCTAGAATTTTTTCTCTGGATAAAATAGTTTTGGCATTGCGAGCCAAATAATGCAATAATTTAAATTCTTTGGCAGTCAATTGTATGAGTTCTCCGTTTCTTTTTACTGATTTTGCGTTGCTGTCAATTTCTAAATCCTCAATTTGAATCAAGTCATTCGGTTTGTGTTCTTGGTTAGATCTTCGGGAAAGCGCTGCTATTCTAGCTTCTAATTCCGAAAATTTAAAGGGTTTTACCAAATAATCATCGGCACCAGAATTCAATCCTGTAACAATGTTTTCGGTTGTTCCTAAAGCAGTTAAGAGTAAAATAGGGACATAGTTTTTAGCTGCTCTTAATCGTCTACAAATTTCGATTCCGTTAATATCAGGGAGCATGATGTCTAAAATAACAACATCAAAATTGTAATTTATAATCATTTCTAATGCTGTTGTCCCGTCAAGAGCAACACTTACATCATTGTTTTTTTCCGAAAGTCCTTTTCGTATAATGGATAGAAGGTTGGGTTCGTCTTCAACAATGAGTAGTTTCATAAAATTATTTTTTATACTTCATCAAAAATATATATTGTCTTCTTAAAATTATGCAAAATTTGGTTTTATATTTTCAGTTTGTATATTTCGAATGCGATTCTCTTGTTTTTTCGATGCTTTAAAAGAAAAAGCGTCACAAAATGCGACGCCTTCAAAAAAGGGTTTGAATTATTGTTAAAGTTCGATTGACTGTATAATTTCAAGCAAATCGCTTTTTAGTTTTTCATTTGTAATTCCTTCACTGCTATTGAAATTGTCATTGAAGCTTGGCAATGAAAAACTTCCTTTAATCACTGCACCTTGAAAAGGAAAACGATTTTTTGCAATCTCTAAAACGGTAAGACCTCCTCTAGGTCCAGGAGAAGTGGATAGAATTAGGGTTTGTTTTTCCTGAAAAAATTTAGAATTGATTCTAGAAGTCCAGTCAAAAATATTCTTGAAAGCTGTAGAATAAGCTCCATTATGTTCGGCAAGCGAAATAACAATTAAATCGGCAGTTCCCAGTTTATTATAAAAACTTTGAGCTAATTCAGGAATGCCGTTTTTTAACTCTTTGTCTAAAGAAAAAATTGGCATTTCGTAATCATTTAAATCTAAAATTTCGGTTATGGCATTTTCAAATTGTGAAGCTGTATAAACTGCAAATTGTTTATTAATAGAATTTGTGCTTGATGAAGCTCCAAAAGTGATAATTTTTTTAGTCATTTTCATGGATATTATTAAAAATTAGATTGCTGGTTTTATTTGGTTTTTTTTAATGAATCATAGGGATTTCCATTAATAAAAATTTAGCGTCAGCTGTAGCTTTGATGTCTAATGCTTTAAAATCAGTAATTCCTAATCCATCTCGAGTTTCTAATTCTTGACCATCAACAGTAATAGTTCCTGAAATTACAAAAACATACATTCCGTTTCCATCTTTTTTAATTTCATAGGTTTTAGAAAAATTTTTGTCAAAGTCAGCCAAATGAAACCAAGCATCTTGGTGAATCCACACTCCAGCATCATCTGCATTTGGAGATAATATTTGAGCAAAATTATTTTTTTGTTCTGCTGTGTCTAACGTGATTTGTTGGTAACGCGGAGTTACATTTCTAGTTTTTGGAAACAACCAAATTTGGAATAATTTAGTTCTTTGATCTGCATTTGGGTTGAATTCACTGTGTTGAATTCCTGTTCCGGCACTCATTACCTGAACATCACCTGTTTTTATAGTGGCGGCATTTCCCATGCTGTCTTTGTGTGCTAAATCACCTTCAAGTGGAATAGTAATGATTTCCATATTGTCGTGAGGATGTGTTCCAAAACCCATTCCTGGAGCAATAGTATCGTCATTCAAAACGCGAAGTGTACCAAATTGTACTCTATCTGGATTATACCAACTTGCGAAACTAAAACTGTGGTAGGCATTTAACCATCCGTGATCGGCATGTCCTCTTGTATCTGCTTTATGTAAAACTGTAGTTGCCATGTTATTTTCGTGTATTGATTATTACATTACAAATGTACAACCATCACAAGCGTTTTGCACTTAACCTAGATTAAGAAGTTTTATAGTCCTTAGTCCTTAGTACGTAGTCCTTAGTAATGAGCGATTTGTGAATAGTCCTTAGTAAATAGTGATAAGTAATGAGTGATGAGTGAGTTATGATTAGTGATATGCACTATGGTACTTGGGCTAATAACTAAGGACTAAGGACTAATAACTAATAACTAATAACTAATAAAATAACTAAGGACTAATAACTAATTACGCTTCAATAATTTAGCTTTCATTTTACTAAAAAATTCTGGTGTTACACCTATATAAGAAGCAATTTGTTTTTGAGGGATTTTGTGAACCAAATTAGCATATCTTTTGTTGAACTTATCAAATCGTTCTTCGGCAGATAGACTTAAATTATCCATTAACCGTTCTTGGTTAGCCACCAATGAATTTTGGGTTAGTATTCTAAAAAAGCGTTCTAATTTAGGTATTTCAGTGTATAGTTGTTCCTGATTTTCTTTAGAAAGTAACACCAGCTCAGCATCTTCTAAAACTTCAATAAAAAGATTACCTGGTTTTTGCGAAATCAAGCTGTACATGTCGCCCATCCACCAGCCTTCGCAGGCAAAACTCAAAACGTGTTCTACAATATTATCATTGATATTGAAACTTCTTAAAATACCCGAGTTTACAAAATAAGAGTGTTTGCAAATTTGTCCTGAATTGAGCAAAATGGTTTTGGCTTTGTACTGATGAATTTCAGTTTTACTTAGAAAAAGTTCCTTTTCTTCGACAGTAAGTTGAACGTGTTTTTCTATATTGTTTAGAATCAGAGCCATTGTTCTTTTTTAAAAATTGACTCTGCAATATAGCAATTTTGATGTATTTGTTTTTTTGTTATTTCGAATAATTTTTAAACATATAAATCCATAATAACCTTGATAATCGGATGTTTAATGGTGACATTACTATGATAACAACCATAATGATGGGGATAATTCTTAAGTCAAATGTTTCCTTAAAAAAGAAACTAGCTATCACATAAGTCATGATTCCTTGCGCCACTGTTAATCCATAATTGACATACATAGCACCAAAAAAATAACCGGGTTCTTTTTGAAATTTATAATGACAATGCAGACAATATTCATTCATTTTGGGAAAACTGAATTTAAAAAAAATGCTGTTTTCTTTAAAAATTTTCCCTTGATGACAATGTGGACAATCATTTTTTAGAATATGGATAAGTGTATTAGACATGATTTCTATTTTTTTCAAAGGTATTTATTATCCATCTGCTAGCTATTTTCTATATTCGCTTAATATAGGACAAAAAAGACATTTTTAGGATGAAAAAATATCCCATTTATAGCATAGAACAATTCAATTGCAATTCGGTAACGAGTGATTTGTATATTAATACGTTTAAAAATCATTTGATAAATCATAGTTTTATAGAAAAACCCCATCGCCATAATTTTTATTTGTTGGTTTTTTTTACCAATGGTTCAGGAATTCATGAAGTTGATTTTGATCGTTTTGATATTCGTCCGGGAAGTGTTTTTGTCTTGCAACCCGGGCAAATGCATCATTGGATTTTATCCGAAGATATTGAAGGTTTTATTGCTTTTTATACAGCCGAAATGTACAATTTGTATTTTGGAAATAAGACTATTGAAGATTATCCGTTTTATTTTTCGGTACAAAATAGCCCCGAAATTGTATTGGAAAAAGAAGAAATAAAATCCATTTTACCTTATTTCGAAAATTTGATTGCCGAAATGCAAACCAATAAAGTATTCAAGCGAGATAAAATAATGAATCTATTGGATATAATTCACATTGAACTCGCTCGAAAGTATAGCGAAATTTACATTCATGAAGCTCATTCGTATAATGTGAAAATCAAAAGTCTGGAGCAACTTTTAGAACAAAAATTCAAAGAAGAAAAATCGGCGGCGTTCTATGCATCGGCATTGAATGTTAGTTTGAAACACCTAAACCGAATTTGTAATGAAATCCTAAAAAAAACAACCACCGAAGTGATTGTGGATCGTGTTCTTTTAGAAGCCAAACGCATGTTACTCGACAAAAACTGGACCGTAAACGAAATTGCCATCGAGTTGGGGTATGACGACTATTCGTATTTTACCCGTTTGTTTAAAAAACATACCGCTATAACACCAACGAATTTTCGATTATTAAAAAAACACTAGGAACTATTCTTTTGTGAAATGGTTTTTTTAACCGCAAATTGCACAAATTCCCTCCAATTACTTCACAGTTACTAAACTCGCCGCTTTTATTGCCTTTTCTACCACGTCTTCAATTGGCGTTTCTAGTGTGTCGTTTACCAAAGCCACGCCCATGCGTCGGTAGGGTCTTGAAGAGGGTTTGCCAAAGATTCTGAAATCAGTTTTGGGTAATGCAGCGACTTTTTCTATTCCGGTATAGGTTGGATTCGAACTGTCTTCCGAAGCTAAAATCACTGCACTGGCGCCTGTTTTTTCTAAGGTAATTTCGAAAATAGGCAAACTCAAAATCGCTCTAAGATGCAATTCGAATTCATTAAAATTTTGTGTTCCTGCTAAAGTTACCATTCCGGTATCATGCGGGCGAGGGGATAATTCAGAGAAATAAACGCCATCATCGGCGATAAAAAATTCCACACCAAAAAGTCCTGCGCCACCTAAGGCTTCGGTTACTTTTTCGGCCATGTCTTGGGCTTCGTATAAATCCTTGTCTGAAATTTTAGCAGGTTGCCAGCTTTCCTGATAATCCCCACGCTCTTGTCTATGTCCAATTGGCGCACAAAACAAAGTACGATTGTTGTTTTGTGTTACAGTCAATAAGGTAATCTCCGAATTGAATTTCACAAAAGCTTCCACAATTACTTCCACCACATCGCCACGCGAACCAGCCACCGCATATTCCCAGGCTTTTTCAATACTTGCACTAAGCTCTGCCGAAGTGTCGCCTTTTATGGTCGATTGTCCCTTTCCAGACGAAGACATTAAGGGTTTTACCACACAAGGAATTCCAACTTCGAGAACGCCTTTTCGCAATTCCTCTGTGGTTGTGGCATATCGGTAATTGGCCGTTTTTAATCCTAATTCTTTGGCAGCCAAATCCCGAATGGCTTTGCGATTCATCGTAAAGTTGGCAGCCTTAGCCGATGGTACTACAGTAATGCCTTGTTTTTCGTAATCGTAAAAACGTTCGGTTCTAATGGCTTCTATTTCAGGAACGATAAAATCCGGATTGTGTTTGGCAACAATTGTATCTAGAGCATTGCCGTCAAGCATATTAATCACTTCAAAAGCATGAGCGACTTGCATAGCAGGAGCATTTTGATAACTGTCCACCGCAATTACGGTTTGCCCGATGCGTTGTGCCGCGATTACAAATTCTTTACCG
The DNA here is from genome assembly GCF_041729725.1 of Flavobacterium zubiriense. NCBI lineage: Bacteria > Pseudomonadati > Bacteroidota > Flavobacteriia > Flavobacteriales > Flavobacteriaceae > Flavobacterium > Flavobacterium zubiriense. Next base: position 146,919 of record NZ_JBCFQL010000005.1, read on the forward strand.
AGTTCGCCGGAGCCGAGAAGAAGGATTTTTGCCATTTTATATTTTTTAAAACCATGAAGGTTATAGTTGTTTAGCCACTGATTACATGGATTATAAAGATTAATTTGTACAATACTTTAAATCTGTGACAAATTGATAATTAGTGCTAGAAAGCCTCAATATTTCGAAAACAAAAATAGTTTAAAATTTGGAGTTTTGTCGCTTCAAATTTTAAACTATTTATGGCAACGACTACCAGCCTGGGAACACATGAAAAGGTTGCCTTAAAGTGAAACTTGTTTTTTGTCAAAAACTATTTCAGCAAAAGGAGTTGTAAATCTATTTAGTGTTAAGTATCAAATGGTAAAGTTATTTCAGGAAGAGATAGGGTTTTATTGTTTGTGTTGCGTACCTAACGAATTCCTAGCTGTTTTTTGTAAATAATTTAACTAGTATTTCAGTTTTAATAATTCTTTAAATCTTTCTGCATTTTTTTTATCCATTCTTAATGCATACAATTCTGCAATTTTATCCAATCTGTTTTCGTCAAATTGATAAAGGTCTTTGTATATTTCTGAAGATAATTCCGAGATGAATTTATAAGGAAAGTCTTTAACTCTTTTGAAAAACCAAATTAGCTCATTATGACTCATATATTTCAATTCTTTAAATTCAGTAATTTTTTTGACTTTCTCATCTATCAATGAAGTTGAATGTTTTATGCTATTATTTACAATTCGTAATTCATTTATTTCTTTATATCCAGTTAATTCAGCATATTTTATGTTTTTTGATTTCAAAAAGTTAATAACGTTTTCCCATTTATAAAACTCTTTAGTATTAACATTGTAAGACGCTTTTATTAGTTTTTTTAGGTTAATTTCAAAATCTTTATGAACATAAACAATATTCATTTCTGTCAGTGCGAGCAATCTATCTTCTAAATATTCAATGTCTAATGAATATACTTGACCAGCATTTTTCGAATCATATTGAATTTCAATGTAATTTTCAATTTCTTCATTTAATTCATTTTGTAGTTTTTTTATAAGTTCTCCAATTGAATCATCAAATGTGTTTTGTTTTAGGTAAAGTGTAAATGTTTCTAAACCAATTTTATATGTTTCTCTTTGGAATTCAATTTCTTCTGGTGTCAAAATTTTACTCATTATTTCGGGGTTTATTTGCCCACAACCCCTAAACATCCGCAACCCTATTGCGTCTATTGGTTTGTATTCGGCATTATGTTTAAATTATTTTCTCAAATATATAAATAATTCTTACATCTTAACTTATCTCTGGTTCATTTTGCTTGTAGATAGACCGGCAGGCTGTTGCTATTCTTTTTTGTTTTTCTTAGCCATCATCTTGTGCTTTTTGTTTGCTATGAAAGAATGCTTTGTGCTACGTTAATGGCTGTTTGTTATTACAAAAAAGGGTATAAAACCTAAGTTAGTTGGTTAAAACAACCAAGTAAGTTGGTTATAATACATGACTTAGTTAGTTAAAATAACAAAATAAGTTGGTTGTAAAATAGAACTTAGTTGGTTATAAAAGCTAAATTACTTGGTTAAAACAACCTTATGAGTTAGGTATAAAACCTAACTTAATTCGTTAAAACCCATATTTTTTGTACTTTTTGTATTGCTGCAAAAAAAAAAAAATCGCTTCTGTACAAGAAGCGATTGATAGGCTGCGGTTTGGTAAAACCTTTTGCTTACTAAAAAGCGTTTGGCTATTTTGTAATTTATGATTTTAGAAGGTCTGCTTTCAGCGTCTGTTTTAGTACCAAGAAACCTAATCCTCCGGCTATTAGTGAAGAAATTAAAATAACCAATTTGGCATTGTTGATGATGATTTCGTCCTCAAAGGCAAGTAAAGTAATGAAAATAGACATGGTGAAACCTATTCCTGCCAAAAGACCGACCCCGAAAATAGATTTCCAGGTAAGACCCGGTGGTAATTTGCAAAAGCCCAAAGCAACTGCTGCAAAGGACAGTATAAAAATACCCAAAGGTTTACCAACTATAAGTCCCATTAGGATTCCAATACTGTAATTTTCGGCTAATGTTTCTTGAATGTTTCCGCTAAAAACGATGGCGGTATTGGCCAATGCAAAAAGGGGTAATATGATAAATGCCACTGGTTTGTGTAAAAAATGCTGTAAGATATACGAAGTAGAATTTTTATCTCCATTGCCAAACGGAATAGCAAAGGCTAGCAAAACTCCTGTAATGGTAGCATGAATGCCAGAATTAAGCATAAAATACCACATAATCACACCGCCAATAAGGTAGGGAATGAGGTTTCTTACCTTCAATCGGTTGAAGACTAAAAGCAAGGCGAAAATTCCTAAAGCAATAAATAAGTTGGTTAAAATTAGGGTTTTTGTATAGAAAATAGCAATGATTATAATAGCACCTAAATCATCGATTACGGCCAATGCGGTTAGAAATATTTTGAGCATAATGGGTACACGGTTACCCAAAAGCGATAAAATACCTAAGGCAAATGCTATGTCGGTTGCCATGGGAATTCCAGCTCCAGATTGTGTAAGAGTTCCATAATTAAATAGTAGATAGAGTCCAGCAGGAAATACAATTCCACCAACTGCGGCAAAAATGGGTAACATGGCGTTTTTTATATTAGAAAGTTCGCCCTGGTAGATTTCTCTTTCTAATTCTAAACCAATGAGTAAGAAGAAAATAGTCATTAAACCATCGTTAATCCAATGACCAATGCTGTGCGAGCCTAATTTAATTTGAAATAAATGTTGGTAACTGTCTCCAAAGGTTGAATTGGCTAGGAATAATGATGCTAAAGTACAGGCTATTAAGGCAATTCCGCTTGATTTTTCACTGTCAAAAAATTCTTTAAATAATGTGGTTACTTTCATTTTGGTGGGATGTTTTTGTGGACTTTTTCAAAAAATAATCCGATTGCTTTTGTTTTTTTCTTTGTAAAAAGAGTCTTTTTTCAAAGATACTAATTTATATTTGGTTAGTTATTTGACTTTTTTTGTATTCTATCCGTATTCGAGCTTATAAAGCTTACCTTGTGTAAAAATCCATGTCTATAGCTCATCGTGTCATTCTTGTGGAAGCTTTGTTTGCTAAATTAGATATAGAAATTGTTCTTTTTCAAGAACGTTCCACCCTAGGTTGTGTGGCAGGCTGCGGAAAGTGTTGCACTAATCCTGAAATAGATGCTTCTCCACTCGAATTTTTACCCTGGGCGTTTCATCTTTTCTTAAATGGAGAAGCTGAAAATGTACTATTCGCTTTAAAAACCAGCAGTAAAAGCAGCTGTTATATTTACAATCCACTTTCGTTAGTAGATAAAAACAAAGGCAATTGTAGTGATTACCCTTACCGAGGTTTAATTTGCAGATTGTTTGGTTTTGGAGCCAATAAAGACAAATACGGACAATACCGAATGGCGACTTGCAAAATCATCAAAGACAACCAAAAAGAAGCTTTTGAAAAGACCACAATAGCCATCAATAACGGACTAGTCATTCCTGTTTTTACCGATTATTACATGAATCTTTCTCAGATCGATTTTAAATTAGGAAACCTAATTCTGCCCATCAATCAAGCGCTGGTTTTTGCCATTGAAGAAGTCTTGCAGTATTATGTGTATCGACCGATGCCCAATGGTTATGATAATTGTGCGTGATGTATTTTTCTTTTAATAAAAATTTACCAAGTTTTTAACACTGAGTGATATAGCTTTTGCAATACTTTTATGAGTAAGAAATAATTTATTTTATACATGAAAGGATTTGTATCATTGCTGATGTTCTCTTTATCTCAAGTTGGTTTTGGACAAACTCCAGATGGAAAAGTAATTTATGGAAAAATAGTAGCTGCTTCAGGAAATGTTGAAGGAGTGACCGTTGTTAATTTAGTAAACGAAATAGCTACGGTAAGTGACAGTAAAGGCGAATTTTATATACTGGCAAAAGCCGAAGATTTATTGGTTTTCTCTTCTTTAAATTTAGAAATTCATCGTAAACTTATTGAAGATGAAGATTTGAAATCATCATTTCTAACCATAGAAATGTTGGATAAAATCAATCCGCTTGATGAAGTAATTGTCAATAAACATCCCGAAATAAATGCCGTTTCAATGGGAATTGTTTCTAAAAAAGTAAAACATCTCACGCAGATGGAAAGAAAGTTGTATACAGCAGGTGATTTTAAACCAATACATTTATTAACACTTTTAGGAGGAGGTTTAGAAGTTGATCCTATTCTAAATGCTATAAATGGTCGAACTAAGGCTATCAAACATATGATTAAAATCGAAAAGAAATCTAGTATATTGAATCAAATAGAGTTCCTTTTTGAAGAAGAGTTTTATACAAAAAAGCTAAATATCCCCAAAGAATACATCAGAGGTTTTCAATACTATTGTGTGGAAGATGAGAAAAACACCAGTGTTTTAGAATCGAAAAACAAAACTAATATCGAGTTTTTGATGACGAAATTGGCATTGGAATACAATGAAATAATTCGTTGTGAGACTCATCAAGAGTAAATAATTATAGGTGGAATTTCATGGGAACAACTGTTTTTATTAGAAAAAGCCCCAAGTTTCCTTGAGACTTTTATGGTTTTATTCGAAAATTATTTAGTTGTAACTACATTGGGTTTTGTTTGTGGTTTCATGTCAGTTCCTAAATAGAAACTGGGATGAGGTGGCTGATTGTAAGATGAGTTTTGCCAGGCTATTGCTACTCTGTATTGCGTATCGTGCATTAAAGTATATAATTTATGTGTAGTTGGAATATTGGTGGTGTAAATTCGAATTGAAGTATTATCTGCTTTTCGGAAGATAACCTCTTCACGCCAATCGCCAAAAAGATCCGCACTTAAACAAGGTGTTGCTTTCGTCCCATTATTAGACTTATAGTCTGTGGCAGTCAGCAAATTGATACTTTTGGCATTGGTAAAATCCCATTTGTCAATTTTATTTGAATTTAGTAATTCTCTGCTCAAATCGCCATCCCACCAAATGGCAAAATTCATCGAAGGTTTAGCAGTTCCAATTTGGTTTCCTTTACAATCATATAAATTACCTACTGATCCCCATAATTCGTAACCTTTATAGCGAGGATCAATGTCGGAAGCAAGTCCGCGACCTACATCAATTCCTTCTCCGTTAACGCCCCATAATGGTTCACCTGTTTTAGCATCTCTAAATTCGAGTCCGTAATTTTTGTAACTTCTGGGACTTTCATGACATTGCCATACTTCCTGTCCGGGACGATCGGGATCCATATCGGTCATGTGTAAGGAATCGCCGTGCCCTAAACCATTAGAATATAATTTTGTCCCTTCGTCGTCAATGGCATTACTACCATTGCATACTTCATCTTTTCCATCTCCATCGACATCACCAACAGTCATTTGGTGATTGCCTTGTCCGCGAGCATCTCTGTTTTCGGCATCGTCACTATCAAAAATCCATCGTTTAGAAAGGGTGTTATTTCTCCAATCCCAAGCCACACGAACAAGTCTGGTGTAATAACCGCGTCCCATTATCAAGCTTGGATTTTTTCCATCCAGATAAGCAATAGCAGCAATAAAACGATCCACACGATTTCCGTGATTGTCTCCCCAGCCCATACCATCTCCACCACGTGCAGGAAGGTAATCAGTAGTAGCCATTGCTTTTCCTGTTAATCCATTAAAAACAGTTAAGAATTCCGGGCCTGATAAAATAAAACCATTCGCATTTCTATAATCGGCACTATCTGATCCAATTACTACGCCTGTTCCATCGACAGTTCCATCGGCAGTTTTGCAGGCAATTTCGGCTTTACCATCAGAATCTAAATCATACACCATAAATTGGGTGTAATGCGCTCCAGCACGAATGTTTTTCCCTAAGTCAATTCTCCAAAGCAAAGTTCCATCTAAGCGATAACAATCAATAAATACATTTCCGGTATAGCCTTTGTGAGAATTATCATGAGCATTAGAAGGGTCCCATTTTACAAAGATTTCATATTGTCCGTCTCCATCTACATCGCCCACGCTGGAATCGCCTACACTGTAACTGTAGGCACGTCCATCTGGAGTAGTCCCGCCAGCGGGAATTTGCATAGGAATATCTAAATATTGATTTTCCCAAACAGTAACCGTTTCTGAAGTGGTTTCTTCGACACCATTAATAATGGCTCGAATGCAATAGTTACCATCGGTAGTTGTTTCATGTGTAAAATTAGTAGTTGTAGTAAATGGGCTTCCGGCTACTTTTTTGTCATTGCAATACAAATTGTAGCTTACATTAGTAGGTTCGGTTCCTAGCATTCGCCAATTGATGTAGACTTGGTCAGCATTTAAACGCATAGCCACGAGTCCTCGATTGAGTTTTTCAACAGTACGTTGCGCCTGTATTTGAGAACTAATTCCAAATAGCAGCAAGAGAAGAAACGGTATTTTTTTTAATAAATTCGAAGTAGTTTTTTTATTCATAATGTTGGTTATAGGGTTGGTTGATTTCTGCCCAATAATCACAAAATTAGTGCCAAAAAAAGCCCCAAGTTTCCTTGGGGCAATTTATATAAATTTAGTTAGTGTTCTAACTTCTAACTTCTGATTTCTAACTTTAGCTTATCCCGCCAAAGCGTCTTTGATTCTTTTTAATGCTTCTTTCAACAATTCGTCACTAGTTGCATAAGAGAAACGGATACAATTAGGGTTACCAAAAGCGTCACCTGTTACGGTTGCTACATTGGCTTCGGCCAAAAGATACATCGAAACATCGTTCGCATCTTTAATTTCAGTTCCTTTTAGTGTTTTTCCAAAGAAAGAAGAAACGTCTGGGAATACGTAGAATGCACCTTCTGGAACGTTGATTTTTACTCCTGGAATTTCTTTCAATAATCCAACAACTAAATCTCTACGAGAATGGAAAGCCTGAACCATGTGGTTCAATACTGATGGATCAGCATCTAAAGCAGTAATTGTAGCACGTTGTGCTGGAGAATTAGCTCCTGATGTTACTTGTCCTTGAATTTTAGTACATGCTTTTGCAATGAATTCTGGTGCTCCAATATATCCAATTCTGTATCCTGTCATAGCAAAAGCTTTTGCTACTCCGTTTACAGTAATGGTTTTTTCAAACATTCCTGGGATAGAAGCGATACTACAAAAAGTTCCTGAGAAATTAATGTGCTCGTAGATTTCGTCAGCAACTACATATACGTTTGGATATTTCTCTAAAACTTTAGCTAAAGCGGTAAGTTCTTCTCTGTTGTACACCGATCCTGATGGATTACAAGGAGAAGAAAACCACATCATTTTTGTTTTTGGTGTGATAGCTGCTTCTAATTGTTCTGGTGTGATTTTAAAATCAGTTTCTACAGAAGTTGGAACTTCTACAGGAACTCCACCTGATAATTTTACGATTTCGAAGTAAGAAACCCAGTAAGGTGCTGGTAAGATTACTTCGTCACCATCGTTTAACATTACTTGTGCAATGTTGTATAAAGATTGTTTAGCTCCTGTAGAAACTACAATTTGAGATGGTTTGTAATCTAAATCGTTGTCTCTTTTAAATTTTCTGCAAATTGCATCTTTCAATTCAGCATATCCATCAACTGGAGAATAAGTGCTGTAGTTTTCGTCAATCGCTTTTTTAGCGGCTTCTTTGATGAAATCAGGCGTGTTAAAGTCAGGTTCTCCTAAACTTAAACTGATAATGTCTTTACCTTGTGCTTTTAATTCTCTAGCCAAAGCTGCCATTGCTAGTGTTTGTGATGTAGCAAGATTGTTAATTCTGTCTGAAAGTGGATTACTCATTAATAAAGTGTTGATAGCCCTAAATTTTTTTTGAAAACAGGGCGGTTAATTATTTATTTTAATTAATTATTGTTGAAAAGCACTAAAGTACTTCATTATTTTAAGCCATTTCTGGTTTCATTCCTAATTCTTTTAAATGCTTGAAATGTGCAATTATAGCACTTCTCATCGTTTTGTATTCGTAGTAAGGCAGGTTGCATTCTTGTGCTGTTTCGCGAACAATTTTTGCAATTTTACCATAATGAACGTGACTTATATTTGGAAAAATATGATGTTCAATTTGGTGGTTCAATCCGCCAGTGTACCAGTTTACCAACCAGTTTTTTGGAGCAAAATTAGTAGTAGTAAATAATTGGTGAATTGCCCAGGTGTTTTCCATTTCTCCTAATTCATTAGGCGAAGGATTCTCTGTTTCTTCCACCACGTGAGCCAATTGGAAAACAATGCTTAAAATCAATCCAGCAGTATAATGCATGATAAAGAAACCTATTAATACTTTCCACCAAGTAATTCCAATTACAATAGGCAATACGATCCAAATGGAAATGTAAATTATTTTAGTGATAATTAAAGTAGTCCATAATATTTTAGGACTTTTAGGTTCGCCATACGATAATTTTCTTTTAAGGTAACTTCTCATTTGCTTGAAATCAGTTGTAATTGCCCAATTGAAAGTTAATAATCCATATAGAAAAACAGAGTAATAATGTTGAAAACGATGAAAACTATGCCATTCAGCACTTTTAGTAAAACGGATAATTCGTCCCGCATCTAAATCTTCATCATGTCCCGGAATATTAGTGTAAGTATGATGCAAAACATTATGTTGCACTTGCCAGTTGTACACATTTCCAGCCAGAATATAAATGGTGCCACCCATAATTTTGTTCACCCATCTTTTATTAGAAAACGAACCGTGATTGCCATCGTGCATCACATTCATTCCTAATCCAGCCATACCAATTCCCATAACGATGGTTAAAAGTAAGTGAGCCCAAAACGGCATATTTAGTGTAAGAATCAGGAAATAAGGGACTAGAAAAACAGTGAAAAGTATCACCGCCTTTAAGTGTAATTTCCAATTACCTGCTTTGGAAATGTTATTTTCCTTGAAGTAATTGTTTACCCGCGAGTTAAGTGTTCTAAAGAACTTTAGTTTATCTTGTTTTGCGAATGTAGGTGCAGTAGTATTCATATAATTCAAAAATAGTTTTCAAAGATAATTATTTATAAATTTTAACTCAGCAAAATTCAGTTAAATATTTCAAAGTTAAAAATAGTACTTTTGTTAAAAAAATATAACGATGGACGAAATATTGAGCTATTTTCCGGATTTAACCGATATTCAAAAAGAACAATTTCAAAAACTGGATTTTTTATACCACGATTGGAACGAAAAAATAAATGTTATCTCTAGAAAAGACATTGATTCCTTATACACTAAACACGTTTTGCATTCTTTAGGAATTGCTAAAATCATGAAATTTGAACCGGGAAGTTATGTCTTAGATGTAGGAACTGGCGGTGGATTTCCTGGAATTCCATTGGCAATTTTATTTCCCGAAACCCGTTTTTATTTGATTGATGTAATTGCTAAAAAAATAAAAGTAGTGCAAGGCGTTGCTGATGCTTTAGGATTGAAAAATGTAAAAGCTGAGCAAATTCGTGCCGAAAATGTAAAAGGCGATTTCGATTTTATCGTGAGCCGAGCCGTGACTAATATGCCTGATTTTGTTTCTTGGGTGAAAACCAAAATCAAGAAACAGCACAAACATGAGTTGAAAAACGGAATTCTGTATCTAAAAGGAGGAGATTTAACCGAAGAATTAGCCGATTTTCCAAAAGCAACCCAATATGATTTAGCCGATTTTTTTAAAGATGAGTTTTTTGAAACCAAAAAAGTAGTGCATTTGCCGTTGAAATTTGTGGTCTAAAATTTGTGAGCAATAAAGCTTTTTAACTTTAAATTTCAAAATTATAATGGTAAACAAATTACAATCGTTCTGCTTTTTGTTAGTTTTATTTTTGACAGCCAATGTAAATGCGCAAAAAACAGACACTGGAAATTGGTTTCTTTATTTTGGCAATCAAAAAATAAATAATCGATGGAATTGGCATAATGAAGTGCAATATCGAAACTTTAATTTCGCTGGAGATCTTGAACAATTATTGTTGAGAACTGGAATTGGTTACAATTTATCTGAAAACAACAATAACCTATTGTTAGGTTACGCTTACATCCATTCAGAACCTTATGTTGCTGGAACTGATGACAAATTAGAAACCGATGAACATCGAATATTTCAGCAATTTATTAGTAAACAACAATTTGGTAGAGTTCATATTCAGCACCGTTATCGAGTAGAAGAGCGATTCCTGAAGGATGATTTCAAATTGCGTTTGCGTTATTTTCTTTCTTTGAATGTTCCAGTTAATAAAAAAACAATGGATAAAAATGCCATTTATGCTTCTGCATACAATGAAATTTTTATCAATACGGAGCAGAATCAGTTTGACCGAAATCGTCTTTATGGCGGAATTGGTTATTGTTTTAATCAAAATTTCAAAGTAGAGGCGGGTATTATGTCGCAAATGTTAGCTAACAATAGTAGAGCTCAATTTCAAATTATGATTTTTAATAGTTTGCCTTTTTAGATTTCTCAGATTTAAAAAATTAAAACCCACCAGCAATTCAAATTACATGAATTCCTGGTGGGTTTTTGATTATCATTTAGTACTTCCAACTCCTAACTTCTCACTTCCAGCTTTAGTCTATTCTCCTAAAAACGGATATCTGTAATCTTCTGGAGAAACAAAAACTTCTTTGATTGTTCTTGGAGAAGCCCAACGCAATAAATTCATTGCTGAACCTGCTTTGTCATTCGTTCCAGAAGCTCTGGCACCACCAAAAGGCTGTTGTCCTACAACTGCTCCCGTCGGTTTATCGTTGATGTATAAGTTTCCAGATGCATTTTGTAGCTTCACAGTCGCTTCTTCAATAGCATAACGGTCTTGGCTAAAAATAGCTCCCGTAAGTGCATATTCCGAAGTTTGGTCTATCAATTCTAATGTTTCAAGCCATTTGGTATCCTCGTAAACAAAAATAGTTAAAACAGGACCAAATAATTCGGTTTCCATTGTAACATATTTTGGATTTGTAGTCAGAATAACCGTAGGCTCAATAAAATAACCAATTGATTTATCGTAATTTCCTCCAATGATAATTTCAGCATCACTATCTTTTTTGGCTCGGTCAATATAAGAAGCTAATTTGTCAAAAGAACCTTCATGAATAACTGCAGTAATAAAGTTGCCGAAATCTTCTGGCGAACCCATTTTCATCGATTTGATATCAGTGGTAAGTTGTTCTTTAATAGGGGACCACAAACTTTGTGGAATATAAACTCTCGAGGCAGCCGAACATTTTTGACCTTGAAATTCGAAGGCGCCACGTATAATTCCTGTAACGGCTTGTTTTACATTCGCACTTGGATGTACCATAACAAAATCTTTCCCGCCCGTTTCGCCTACAATTCTAGGATAGGTTTTGTAATGATGAATGTTGTTTCCAATTTGTTTCCAAAGCTCTTTAAACACATGAGTAGAACCTGTAAAATGCAATCCGGCAAAATCACGACTTGCTAAAATAGTGTCGGTAATCATGGCTGCATCTCCAAAAACGACGTTGATAACACCATCAGGAAGTCCAGCTTCTTTGAAAATTTCGATAATAATTTTTGCCGAAAAAACCTGGCTGTCACTTGGTTTCCAAACTACCACATTTCCCATCATAGCCGCACTAGCCGGAAGATTAGCAGCAATAGCAGTAAAATTAAAAGGAGTAATAGCGTACACAAAACCTTCTAGCGGACGGTATTCTACGCGATTCCAGATAGCGGAGTCCGAAGTAGGTTGGTCAGCATAAATTTGCGTCATGAATTCGACGTTGAAACGTAAAAAGTCAATTAATTCGCAAGAAGCATCAATTTCAGCTTGATGAATATTTTTAGATTGACCAATCATAGTTGCAGCATTAATTCGGGCTCTGTAAGGACCTGCAATTAACTCGGCAGCTTTCAGGAAAATAGCGGCACGTTGTTCCCAAGCCATATTTGCCCAAGCTTGTCTCGATTCTAATGCATTTGCAATAGCGCTTTCAATATGTGTTTTTTCAGCAAGATGGTAGTTACCTACAATGTGTTTGTGATCGTGAGGTGGCGTGATGTTTTTAGTATTTCCCGTTCTAATTTCTTCTTTTCCAATGTATAATGGTACCTCTATTTTAGTATTCCACATTTTTTTGTAAGCGGCTAAAACAGCTTCTTTTTCAGGAGAATTAGGAGTGTAGTTTTTTACGGGCTCGTTGATAGCTTTGGGTACTTTAAAAAATCCTTTTAGCATGATATAATTTTTATTTATCTAAAGATATTTAGATAAGGTTAGAAAAATGTATTCAAAGTTTGAATAATCAGTATGCTAACAAAAGTACAAAAGGAGAATTTAAAACTTTTATAATAAAATTATAATAAGTTATAAAATTGTAAAATGAGTATTAATTCAGCGCAAATGGAGCACACAATCTAAAAGTAGGGATGATTACTTTGAAAGTCTTAGTATTGGTAAAATTAATCATATTGAAATGCCCTTTCATAGCTCCATAAGGAGAGGAAAGCAAGCATCCAGAACTGTAGGTATGGTTTTCTCCAGGTTTTAAAACTGGTTTCTTACCAATGATGCCTTCCCCATCTACAATTTCGATATTATTTAGAGAATCAAAAATTTCCCAGTGACGAGAAGTTAATTGTACCGAATCCTTACTATGATTTTCAATTGTGATATGGTAACTAAAGGCAAAGTGGATTTTGTAGTTTTTGAAGTAGGTACCTTCAAAACTAGTCAAAACCGTGATTTTTATGCCTCTTGTTATTTGAGAAACCATATTAAAGTATTAAATCTGTGTTTAATAGGGGCAAAATTACAAAATTTTCATTTGCTTTTGTTGATTTTTAAATCTTTTTTTAATTAATGATGTTCAGCGAATTAGCCGTTCCTTTTCCAATGACTCTATCGTAGCGTCCTGTGTTTTCTCTGTAGTAAACTAAAACAGTGTATTCGTTTTCAGTTTGATAGAAATTTCCGTCTATGGCGTTTTCATTATCGATCTTTCCTTTGCTGTCTGCAATAACATATTTGAAGTTGGTAAAACCTTGCTTAATTAGTATGGCTTTTTCATAAATCCCCTTTTTTTCGTTGTAATCCATTTTATATTCAGGAGATAGGCTATAATTATTAAACATTCCGCTAATGTAAATGCCTTTGTCTAATCGATACGTTGGAGCAGAAAGGCTAAAATAAATCCAGGCGTAATCGGCTTCAATGTCGTTATCTGTAGCATTTGTGTTTTTTACAACAAAATTACCATTGATGTCTTCAAATAAGGTGTAAGGTGAATTTCTTCTGGCACTATTGGTGTGTAATAAGCAATTATAAATGTCTGTGCTTGAATCTACATGGGCAATGTTGTTGCTTGCTACTCGAATGTCTCTGTTTTCGAAATAAAGAAATTCATTGCCTGCCCAAAATTGAGTTTCTGTATCGTATTTGTAAATTAAATCATTTCCAATGGTGTATTGGGGTTTGATGTTTTTTATCTCGGTATTAAAATCTCCATTTTGAAGTAGACTTACTTTTATATTTTTCAAAGCATTTTGAAAATTGATAGTAGTTGATTTTATCGAAAAATCCAAGTTGTTCATGTATTCGACAACACTAATATTTCTGGCTCTTTTTACTTGTAAAGGAACGGTTGCGCCATTTTCATGAAGAATAAATTTTCTGGAAAAGACTACTTCTTTGCTGTCATTCAGGATTTTAAGTATGTAGTTTCCGCTCAGTCGTAATTGTTCGGTAAATTGATTTGGCAGACTTAAGGTGTAATGTGAATAGATCTGTAAGGTGTTGAAGGAATTCAAGTAGTTTTGAATTCTTTGATTGTCAAATCCTTGTAAATATTCGTTTTTTGGAATGTTTGAAGGAATCCAGTTGTAATCACAATGAATAATTTCGTAATAATAATTGGCTTCATTCCCAAAAAGATCATCAAATTGAAACTGAAAACTGCTTCCTAATTCAAAAATGGGTACTGCATTTTGGTTATTTTGAACAAAAGAAACGGTTTTTATGTGGTATGGAGGAATTATTTCGTTTTGTACTTGAGCAGTTGCTGAAGCAAAAACAAACAAAAATATAATTTTAAAAAGAAGAGATTTAGACATGATTTTAGAATTGCTTTTGTGTAAATATAACAAATTAAGCAATAAAATAGCAGTTGTCTTAATGGCTCTTTTGAGTTTATTTAAAACATACGGGAATAATTTCTCCTTTAGCCAAACAATATTTTTCTACTAAATTCGGGCTGATTTTATTAGTATAATCTTCTTCAATTACTTTAAAACCGATGCTTCTTAATTTATCAAAATAATCACGACCGTAAATGCGTACGTGATCGTATTGCCCGAAAATCTTAGTGCGTTCCTTTTGGTCAGTAATACTATCGTCTGCAAAAGTAACGTCTCGATTTAAATCTTGTGGAATTTGTAAAATCGCCATTCCACCCGGTTTTAATACGCGATACAATTCCTGCATGGCTTTAGTATCGTCAGGAATGTGTTCTAAAACGTGATTGCAAAGAATTACATCGTATTGATTGTCTTCAAACGGAAGATTACAAATATCAGCTTTTACATCTGCCAATGGCGAAAACAAATCGGTTGTGGTGTAATCTAGATTTTGTTGTTTTCTAAACCTTTTGTAAAAAGCTTGTTCTGGTGCAAAGTGTAATACTTTTAATGCTGAATTGGTTTCAGCATCTCTTAATTTTATTCTTTTAGTATTTGTGATAGAAGAATCTGAATCTGGTTCAGATTGAAAAAAATCAGTTTCTTCATTTAAATACAGCCATAACAAACGGTGTCTTTCGAGCGAAAGTGTACTTGGCGAAAGCACATTGTTTCTTTGTTTTTCGTATCCGTATGGCAACATCGATTTGAAGCTTTTTCCATCAATAGGATCAGTGAAATTATTTCCTTTTAACGAAAAAGCAATAACAGGACGAGCCACATAACTCAAACGAATTAATAATGGTCGAGGAATAGTGTTTAGGACGAGTTTGAACACAGATTTCATTGGATAAAAATTTGAACACGAATTTCACGAATTAGCACAAATTATTTATGTCTAATATGAATTTCACTAATTTGAGATTATAAAATAATTCTTTTGTATTTCAGACTATCTTCTCCAAAATTAGCTAATAAACCAAGCTTGTTTTTGGATGATGCTAAATAATTTAATGTCTGCTTGATATCACTATTTGTTAATTGTGAAATTGCTTTTACTTCAAATATTATTTCATTGTAAACAACAAAATCAGCAATGTATTTTCGAGGTAAAATAATGTCTTTATACTTAATTTCATAAATTTTCTCTCTTTCGAAAGGGATTGAATTTATTTTAAATTCGTATTCTAAAGCATCTTTATAAACTACTTCGCTATGTCCTTTTCCAAGAATCTTATGTACTTCCATACAGATTCCAATAATTTTATATGATTCTTCTTTTAAATAAATGATATCCATATTAATTATTGTTGGTGAAATTTTTATACATTTTTCATTCGTGTTAATTCGTGAAATTTGTGTAAAATTAAACCACTAAAGGCACTTTTCTAAATTCATCTTCTTCATTACTCTCAATTCCTAATGCTTTGTAGATATAAGCAAAGGTGGAAAGTAATTCTGGTTTGCCATCCACAAGAGCTACGTCATGTTCAAAATGAGCAGATGGTTTTCCATCGGCAGTAAGAATTGTCCAGCCGTCTTTTAGTTGTTTGATATTGCGTGTTCCTTGATTGATCATTGGTTCTAGTGCAACGACCATTCCTTCAACAAAAAGTTTTCCGCGACCTTTTTTACCATAATTCGGCATTTCAGGGTCTTCGTGCATTTTTTGACCAAGACCGTGACCAACTAATTCACGTACAACACCATAGCCATGTGATTCAGTATATTTTTGGATTGCATTCCCCACATCTTCTACACGGTTTCCTGCTTTGAATTCACGAATTCCAACGTATAATGATTCTTTGGTAACTTGTAATAATTTTTTGGTTTCAGGAGCTACTTCGCCCACTTCAAAAGTATAAGCGTGATCACCGTGAAAACCATTTTTAAAAGCGCCACAATCAATAGAGATGATGTCTCCGCTAACTAAGGGAGTGTTGTTTGGAATCCCGTGTACAACTTGAGCGTTTGGACTCATGCAAAGGGAATTTGGAAAACCATATAAACCAAGGAAACTTGGGACAGCGCCATGATCTCTAATAAATGTTTCGGCTAATTTATCAAGGTGTAAAGTAGTTACTCCTTCTTTTACTTCGGAAGCCAACATTCCTAATGTTTTGGATACGATTAAGGCACTTTCGCGCATTAATTCTATTTCTTCACGTGATTTTACTATAATCATATTTCGTATTTTCAGTTGGCAAAAGTACAATTTTATAAATTATTTAATCCGGATTAGCCATTATTTTAAAAAGCTCTGAATTTGATATGAAAAAACGGTTTTCCAAAGCTATTTTTGATAGTTGTGCACTAACTAAATTATTCTCGCGTGTATTGATTAAAAATAAGGAACTTTCGCCAAAAGAAAACAATCTTTCTTCGGAATTTAACATCATCATATTGTCCTGAACTAAACTTTTAATTAATTCCTTTTGCTTTATTAAGGATTCAATTTCCATTTTTTGTGCATTGATTTTATTGTTCAATTGCACTTTCTCTAAATCCATTGTGTACTCAGTTTCCTGTACTTTGTACTTTGCTAATTTTAAACTTCCACGTTCTTTTCTCAGAAATAATGGAAAATAAAAGTTCAATCCTATTTTGTAATCTTCAAATTGATAATTGTCAATATAACTGGGTTCTGATAAATAGGAATAACCCACGTCAATTTTTGGCAACAGCATATTGGCTTTTAATTTTCTTTCCACATTAAGCATGTCAATTTTGCTTTGCAACGCATTGATTTTTGGATGATTAGTAATCGAAAAATCAGGATTTAGTAAGTCATTGGTTCTTAAGCTTTCCTGAATTGTAAATTCTAATTGTGCTTCTGGAACTAAATCGTCAGCTAATTCTAGTGGTATATTGTTTTCTAGCCAGAGGAAATTAGAAAGTTCTAATTTGGCTTTAGCCAATTTTAGTTGGGAGTCTATTAAATTTAAAGTTCGGTTTTTTACAACCATTCCAGCTTCGACACTGTCAATAGCGGGTTTGTCACCTTGCTCAATTAAGGACTGAATTCCTTTAAATCTAATTTTTGCATTAGTATTGTATTCATCATACAATGCTACTTCGTTAAAGCTTTTTTTCCAATTAAAATAAGCCACTGAGGCATCATACAAAATAGCAATCGCTTCTAGTTTTCTCTCGGATTGACTTAATTGCATTTGCATTTTTGCTTTTTGCAAATCGGCCATTCTTTGATTGATAAACAAACCTTGTCCAAGCGGGACTGTAATTCCTAATGAAGTTAATCCTTGATTAGGAACTGTGTTTTGTGGATTTAAGTACATGCCTTCATTATTGTCAAAGCCTGCTTTAATTTCGATTCCATACCAAGTAGGTATTTTAAAACTACTATTTAAAATAGAATAATATTCCTTGTCTTTGAATTGTTTTTTACTGAAATCGACTTCTATTTTTGGATCAAATCCGCCTCTAGCCATCATTAAATTAGCTTGTGCTTTGCTGATTTCTAAGTTGGCATTTTTAACTAATGGATGATACTTTTTTACATAACCCAAAAACTCGTTGTAAGTCAATTCCTTTGAAGGAATTTCTTGGGCAGTTATAGAAAAACCAAAGAATAAAAATGCTAAAAATACATGTTTCATTATTTCTTTTCTTTTGTGGTTTTAGTTGCTGGTTTATAATAATTAGGAGGAAATCCGTTTAGAACTCTCCATAATTCAAACCACACGGATACGTTCTCTAATAAGGCTATTGTTTGAGCTCCAGCTCCAATGCTTAATTGTTCTGGCCACTTATCTTCGTTTTTATCTGGAGCAATCAAAACTCTGTATTTACCATTATCGCTAATGAAGTTTTCTATGGCAACAATTTCTCCACCAAAAGTTCCGTAGGACATATTAGGCCATCCAGAAAATACAATGGTTGGCCATCCATCAAACCAAACTCTTACTTTTTCTCCTCTGGTTATTAATGGTAAATCGATAGGATTTACAAAAGTTTCAACCGCTATGTCATATTCTGATGGCATTATGGTTGCAATAGGAGTCCCTTCTTTTATAGTTTCGCCAATACCGGACTGCAATGCTCTATTGATATATCCGCTTTGCGATGCCTTGATATAATACATGCCGTTACGAATGCTGTAATTTGTGTATTGATTTTGGAGTTTGTTTACCTGTGCATCAGTGTCGTATTGACTGCTTAATGCTGTGAATTTATCACTATTAGCTTTCGAAACTTTTTCGGCATATTCTGCGGTAATTCTATTTATTTCTACTTTAGCGTTTATTAATTCATTTTTACTAGTTAGATATTTGTTTTCCTGTGTAATAATTTTAGCTTCAACTTCTTGCAATTTTAATCTTTTCTCTTCGATATCTGTAAGCGGTTTTAGACCTTCTTTATTTAGCTGAACAGATCGATTGTACTGGGTGTTAGCTATTCTTAACTGTGTTTTTACGGCAGCAAGATCCATACTGTCGCTTTCTATTTTCAAGAAAGCTTGCTTAATTTTATTTTCAGCTTGTTGTAGTTTTAAAACTTTCTCTCGTTCAATAGCCTCAATTTGGTTTAAAAGCATATCTACTTTTGAACTATAGGAATTCAAAGATTGCTGTTTTGCATTCATTTGGTTTTTAGTGTTTTCAACTAAATTGGGATCCATATAGTCTTCTTTTATCTCAGAGATAAATAAGATGGTGTCACCTTTTTTAACAAAATCACCTTCCTGAACGTACCATTTTTCTAATCGACCAGAAATAACACTTTGTATTGATTGTGGTCTTTGGTTTGGTTTTAATGTGGTTACACTCCCGATTCCTGAAATGGTTTGTGTCCATGGTAAAAAAAGTGCCGCTATTGCAAGCAATGAAACTCCTGCAATGATTCTGTTTAAAATTTTATAATGGGGTCTGTCTTTTAAGTTTCTTACTGTTTCGTAGCGTTCTAGCGACTGCAGTTTTGTATTGTTGTTAGATATGTTTAACATGCTTAATTATTTTTAATATCAAGTTGAATAGCTCCATTTTGCATAATTATTCTTCGATTACATTTGGTTTTCCAATATGGATTTTTTGAAGAAACAATTATTGTCCATTTGTTTTTTTCTGAAGTGATAAAGTCAATAATTTCATTAGCTACATTTTCATCCATCATATCGGTTGGGTCTTCATAAAATAATATTTTGGGTTTATGAATAATACTTCTTGCTAATAATAGTTTTTGAGCATTAGAGGAAGATAACTGTCTTCCTTCAGGAAAAATACGTGTTTCCAGACCTTTTGGTAAAGATTTTATTACTGATGAAAGTTGTACGCCATCAAGCGCCCATTTTAGGTCTTCGGTTGTTATATATTTATCGTTAAAAGTAATGTTTTCTAATAATGTTCCTTCAAAAGGTGTTTCGTCATGGATAATACTTCCTATTTGAGAGCGGTATTGTTTTAAGTTTATTTTTTTAAAAGTGTCATCATTGATATAAAACGATCCAGATGTTTTTTGTAATAAACCGGATAAAATTCGAATCAAAGTAGTTTTGCCTGAACCATTTTCACCATCAATTACTATTTTTTCTCCTTGTTCAATTTTTAAGGAAATTGAACTTAATATTTCGGTTTCAGAATCAGGGAATTTAAAAGCAAGATTCTCGGTTTCTATTGTAATATTAGTGTAGCATGTATCGCTCTCAAATGGACTTTCTTCTTCTATTTCTAAGTCAGTAACTTGTCCTATTTTTTCAATAGAAGTTAAAACATCATAGAATGTTTCGATTCCAAATATTATTTTTTCGGATGAATTAATGACTAATAAGATAATGATTTCTGCTGCAACAAATTGCCCAATATTCATTTCTTGTGACAAAACTAGAAATCCTCCAATTAATAATAAACAGGCTGTTATCGATACTTTAAAAATAATTAATTGAATAAATTGCCTTTTAATTACATCAAAATGTTTTTCTCTGTAGTTTAGGTAGCTAGCAACTAGGTTGTTGTTTTTTTGTAACCCAAAATTATAATGGAGTTCTTTTTTAAAACTGTAACTATTTCGAGCTATTTCTTGCAGCCAACTTGCTACTTTGTATTTGAATTTAGACTCTTTTAAACTAGTTTCTATTCCTGTAAAATATGAGAATTTAAAGATAGAATATAAAGCGACTATTAGTAAAATTCCTAAAATAATAAAATACGGATGGTACAAAGACAATAAAATGACTCCAAAAATGATTTGTAATAATGCTGCCGAGAAATCAATTAATAGTTTTGAAGCACCTTTTTGTATGGCTATAGTGTCAAAAAAACGATTGGCTAATTCTGGTGGATAGCTGTTATAAAGTTGGTTTGTTTTTATTTTAGGTAATCTTGCTCCAAAATCAAACGAGGAGCGAACAAATATTTTTTGTTGTAAATTTTCAGTGATACGCAATTGCATTAATGATAAAATTCCAACTAATATAACCCCAACAACTACTAAAATAATTAGAGCAATCCATGAGGCACTAACTCTTCCAGACTGTATAAGGTTTGTGATGGCTTGAATTCCAAGTGGTAAAGACAAACTAATTAATCCAGCAAAGATGGCGTAAAAGAATATTTGTGAAACATCTCTTTTGTCTAATTTAAGTAAGTTATAAAAACGTTTTAAGGGAGTCATAGTGGCTATTTTTGTTTTTTAATATATTGTTTATCTAAGGACATTATCAGCAATATTCAAATAAAATTGCGTCGTGCTATCAGGTTCATTACAATCTGTAATAGTTTTCAAATGTTCGTTTAAGAAGTGTTGATGTAAATTGCCCTCTACTATTGTTGAGACTAAGGATTTAGCATACGGATAACTTGGGTTTACTTCATTGACAATATTGGCAATGGTGTTAATTACTCTTTTGTATATTTGAAAAAAACCTTCTTTGTTTTCCTGGTCTACTTCTTTAGTTTGAAGTGTTTTTGTAAATTCGGCAATGATGATTTTATTTAATATTAACTCATTAATATGTTCGATTTTAGTGTCAACTGTTACTTTTTCAGTTACAACAGTGATAGCTTTTTTTAATTTTTCTTTCGAATTGGTACTGTTTGCTGTTGCCAGAATTAATTTGTATTCCATCCAACTCCAATACCAAGAAGAGAGATAAACTAATAATTTATGTTTGTTTTCAAAATAACGATAAATGGAACTTTCATTTGATTTGATTTTCTCTCCTAACTTTTTAAATGTAAAATGGTCAAACCCAATTTCGTCTATTAATATGATGCTTTCCTGAATAATTTTCTTTCCCAGAATAGAGGTTTCAGGATCTTTAATATACAGTTTTTCATTGACTTTTATTTTTAAATTTTCGGACAAATCCATTGTCAGTGTTTTTTGTGCAAATTTAATAGTAATACTGTTAGTTGTGAGTTTTTAACATTTTATTATATGAAAAAAACAGTAATTCTAATGTTATTCTAATGTTGGAGAATCTTTAGTTTTTTTTAGATAACGGCCAAGGTTAGCTTGCCTCACATTCGTTTCATGTTAGAGCCTATTTAAATTTTAGCCAATTATTTTTAGCCGATTATTTTCTAGAGTTTTCGGTAAATTTACTCAAAAATAAGTCTATTATTCTTTTTAAAATTTGCTCATCAATAGAAAAATAATTGTATAAATAACATGCTAATTAAAATAGGCTCTTAAAATCTAAAATTGTATTCTGATTTAGAATGTCTTTATAATTAAGAAATATATTGGCATTCCTATTGTTATGTTTACGGGAAAGGTTACTGCAAGTGCCATGGGCAAAAAAAGTCCAGGATTTGCTTTGGGTACAGTTATTTTCATAGCTGCTGGCACAGCAATATATGAAGCACTAGCAGCTAATATTGCAAACATAAATCTATTACTGATGTCATCAGTAACTAAGGAACTTAATACTGCAAACAAACAACCATTGAATAATGGTATAAATATGGCAAATAGGGTAGGGAATAGACCAAAAGAGAAAAATGATTGTAATTTTTTACCACTTGTAATTCCCATGTCTAGAAGGAATATGGCCAAAAATCCTTTAAAAAGATCATTAGTAAATGGAGCAATGCCCTCTGCTTGTTTGTCACTAGCCATAAAGCCTATAGCTAAACTTCCAAGTATTAGTAGTACACTACCATTAGTTAAAGAGTGTTTTAGTATGGAGCTTTTTTTAATAGATTTAGACTCTTTTTTGTTGAAAATAGATATTAAAACTAATCCTATTATTATTGCAGGTGACTCCATTAGTGCCATTATTGCAACCATGTGTCCATGAAGGTTTAATTGTTGTGCTTCGAGAAAAGAAACTGCAGTTACAAATGTTACTGCGCTAACTGAACCATAGGCTGCTGCTATTGCTCCCGAATCAAATATATTTAGTTTTTTCTTTAAAATGAAAAATGTATATAATGGGATAAATAGCGAAATGCAGATTCCAAATATCATTGACCATGCTATTTCACTAGTAAAGGTTTCATGCGATAATTCTTGTCCTCCTCTAAAACCAATGGCAAATAATAAATAGAGTGAAATAAATTTAGAAGAGTTTTGAGGGATTTCTAAATCACTTTTTAAATATACTGCAATTATACCAAGAACAAAAAAAAGTAAGGCAGGGTTTGTAAGGTTTTCAATTAGTAAATTAAAATTCATTTCAGTTTTTGATTTATTGTTATGTTATTTTTTATTAATGGAGTAAAAGGGCGTGTTTTTTTAATTATCTCAAATGTTTTTTTTGTTAAAAGTCTCAGGATTTTTAAAAATAATTTGTACTTCCGATAAAACAATTAGTTTTTGATTGTCCGCTTCAGCTCTTGAAAATATTTCCAAAAATTGTTTGACACTTTGATTTAATTCGTCTATTTTTTTTATTGCCATTAGATCATTTTTACCAGATCTGATTAATGAACTAAAATCCTTTCTTTCATAGAATTTTATTTTGTTTGAAAAAAGATTACTTAATACTTCTTTGAATTCTTCCGATGTAAATTCACCTTCAATTAATTTTAATTTTTGCATTTGATTCGTTTTAAGGATTTGTAGAATATTTGATTTTGCAAAATTCTGAGTTTTAACTCATATATTTTTATTTATATTTGTAATGAAACGCATAAAAATATTTTATGAATTATACTTTAAATCAACTCCAGATTTTTTTAAAAATAGTTGAAACGAGAAGCGTTACTAAAGCTTCTGAAGATTTGAATTTAACCCAACCTGCTGTATCCATTCAACTTAGGAATTTTCAAAATCAGTTTGATATTCCATTGACTGAAATTATTGGAAGGAAAATTTTCATCACTGATTTTGGATTTGAAATAGCTGAGGCGGCAGAGAATATAATCAATCAAGTTTATGCTATTAATTACAAAACACAATCTTACAAAGGACTTATGTCTGGAAGATTGAAAATTTCGGTAGTTTCAACAGCTAAATATGTAATGCCTTTTTTTCTTTCTGATTTTATAAAATCCAATCCAGAAATAGAGTTACTTATGGATGTGACTAATAAAAATAAAGTGATTAGAAGTTTGGAAAATAATGAAGTAGACTTTGCATTGGTATCAATACTACCTACAACAATTCCTCTTGAAAAGTTGGATTTGTTGCAAAATAAATTATTTCTTGTTGGGAATAACAACGAAAAATATAAGAGTAAAGAATATACAAAGAATGTTTTTTATGAATTGCCATTAATTTTTAGAGAAAAAGGTTCAGGAACAAGACAAACGATGGAAGAATTTATTAAAAAAAATGCAGTTCCTGTATTAAAAAAGTTGACTCTTACTTCAAATGAAGCTGTTAAGCAGGCTATATTGGCTGATTTTGGTTATTCAATAATGCCTTTAATAGGTATAAAAAATGAATTGCAAAATCATGAATTACAGATCATTCCTGTAAAAGGCCTTCCAATTAAAACAGTGTGGAGTTTGATTTGGTTAAAAGGGAAGAAACTTTCTCCTGTAGCTTTAGCTTACTTGAATTTTTTAAGACAGGAAAAAGATAAAATTATTCAGGAAAAATTTAGTTGGTACGAAAGGTATTAATGAGGTGTTTGTCTCTCAATAAAAATGTCCCTAAATAGTTTACACCGTTAGGGACATTTTGAATTTACACTGAGTTAAATTTATTTTATTAACAAAGAATGACTAGACATTACAATGGGTTGTTGTACTCCCATTAAATCTAAAATGGTTGGTGCAATATCACCTAAAACTCCATCCTGTATAGCAATCTGGTCATTGTCCACTAATATAAAAGGAACAGGATTAGTAGTGTGAGCTGTATTAGGGCTGCCGTCAGGATTAATCATAGTTTCGCAATTTCCGTGATCGGCAATTACAATAGTAGCATACCCATTTTTTAATGCTGCATCAATTACTCTTTGCACACAAACATCAACGGCTTCACAAGCTCTGATGGCAGCTTCCATAATTCCAGTGTGTCCTACCATATCACCATTAGCAAAATTAAGACAAACAAAATCAACTTCTCCTTTTTCGATTTCGGGAACTAAAGCATCGGTTAATTCATAAGCACTCATTTCAGGTTGTAGATCGTAAGTAGCTACTTTTGGAGAGTTTTTAAGAATTCGACTTTCGCCAATAAAGGGTTCTTCTCTTCCTCCTGAAAAGAAAAATGTCACGTGTGGGTATTTTTCCGTTTCAGCAATACGAATTTGTTTTTTACCCGCTTTTTCTAAAACCTCACCTAATGTTTCTGTAATGTTGTCTTTGTTGTAAACAACTTTTACATTTTGGTACGTTTCATCATAATTGGTCAATGTAACATAGTACAAATTCAATTTATGCATGTTTTGTTCGTGGAAATCTTGTTGCGAAAGTGCCTCAGTCAATTCACGACCTCTGTCGGTTCTAAAGTTGAAGAATATAACCACATCATCATCTTGAATAGTGGCTAATGGTTTTTCATTAGAATCTACAGCCACTAGGGGTTGAATGAATTCATCCGTAACATCATTTCCGTAGCTTGTAGCAATAGAAGTTACAATATCTTGTGTTGGTGTTCCAATTCCATTAACAACTAAATCGTAAGCAAGTTTTACTCTTTCCCAACGTTTGTCACGATCCATTGCGTAATAACGACCAATTACCGAAGCGATTTTTACAGGCGTAGTAGCAATATAGTTTTCTAAATCCTGGATGTATTTTTTTCCTGATTTTGGATCCACATCTCTACCGTCAGTAAAAGCGTGTATAAAAACTTGGTTTAAACCATAATCCTGAGTAGCATCAATTAATCCGCGTAAGTGAGAAGTATGGGAATGAACACCTCCATCAGAAACTAATCCCAGGAAATGCACTTTTTTATTGTTGTCTTTTGCATATTGAAAAGCATCTTTGAGTACTTGTTCTTGTGCTAAAGTTTTATTGGCTACAGCCAAATTAATCTTAGCTAAATCTTGGTAAACAATTCTACCAGCACCAAGATTCATGTGCCCAACTTCGCTATTTCCCATTTGACCTTCTGGTAAACCTACATGTAAACCGTCTGTCCTAAGTTGTGCGCTAGGGTATTTTTTATAAAGACTATTTATAAAAGGAACATTTGCATTATCAATTGCAGATACTTTAGGGTCAGGAGATTTTCCCCAACCATCTAAAATCATTAGGATTACTTTTTTGTTCATTATTTTTTAATTTTCAACAAAGATAAATTATTTCTAAAATCTTCGTTATGAATAAAACTACTATTATATATTAGAGAATTTTGCTGTAGTAAAATTGATAATTTTATTGCTTAAGCGCTGTTTTGTTAAAATTAATGCACTTTAAAATTTGTTTTTTATTGCATTGTAGTCAATAAAGTACCGTAAACTGATAGAGAAAATATTGGTCATATTCGCTTTAAATATGGTATCAAGGTTTCTGTTTAGGTTTCTTTCGATCAAATTGGTTTCTTCTTGCGCATAGTTTCTATATAATATAGATAATTGACTTCCAGGAGCAAACCACCATGAATAGGATAAATCAAAATTCCAAGAATTAAAATTTCGATTCTTATTTGTATTGAAACTATCGTTTGGCGTAACATGACCATCATCATTTAATGTGTAAAAGCTTTTGTTTGATGAATAAGACCAGTAATAACGGGCAGTTAGGTTAATTGTCATTTTATCGGTGATGGAATATTTTCCTGTAAAATCGTTTTGAAAGGTCTCGGTATTTCGTTTGGCAAAAATAATATCCGAATTATCAGTCCCAACCCATCCTAAATCATTCATTTGACGAGTGTAATCAATGTAATAAGCTACAGAGAGTTTGTTATTAAAACGGTATTTTGGCCCAGCATATATATTATAGGTCGACCGACCTTTTTCGTTGTATTTAATTCCAGAGAGATAGATGTCAAAATTAAGATTGTTGTTTCTGTTTGATTCAAATCCTATATAGCTTTCTGAAGCACTTGGAATATAAACATATCTGCCGGAGCTTCTCGGTTCGTAAAAATCAAAGTTCTCAAATGGACTTATAATAAACCCAAATTCTAAATAATGATTTTTTAAAGTAGTGGCTTTTAGTATTGTTTTATACCAAGACTCTTGTAGTTTTCCAGTGGTATTTTGAATTTCTACATTAATTTCTTGTTCAGCATTAAAGGTATTGAAATATTTTGTTGGATTTAGTATCCGATAGCTAGTATTAGCGTAGATACTATGATAATTGGTATAGAAAATAAGACCTAGATCGTTTACATCATAATTTCCTGAAATGTATTTTCCTGAAAAAATGTATCGGTATTTTCCACTTGTTTTGGCAAAATTAAGATAGGTTTTAAAGCCGTCGTAGTCCTCAATGTCATTAATATTACTGTATTTGAAATCTCCCGAAAGTTTATAAGTGTTTGCTTTTGTATTCAAATCGAAAATCAATCCTGCTACATTAGCATCTCTAAAATTTCCATTTCGAGTGGTGTTCAAATTGATGAAGGAAACAGATGAATTTTGTCTAAATCGCTGATCAAATACTAAGATGTTGTAATTAGTTAATGGATTAATGATTTCTTTTTGGCTAGTGTTGGTATCTGTGTTTTCTACTGTTGCATACGTTTTCTCAGTAATTGCGTTTAGAAAACCAATTCCTAATCCGTTTTTAGTTCTTCCTGATATTTTAACCGCATTAATAAGGTCTACTGTGCTAGGAAATTGTGTAATGTCTTCATTTTGCTTTAGTTCTTCTTCTAAGACTTGTTTTTCAACAATAGGAGTTCCGCCAATTCGTCTTGAATAAAAAAGATTTCCAATATTAAAAAGATTAGTTCCTTCGGTAAAAAAAGGTCGGTTCTCATTGAGCTCTTGTTCAAAAGGTTCTAAGTTTAATATGGCATTGTCAAATTTAGTTTGTCCAAAATCAGGAACTAAAATTGCATCTAAGGTAAAAGCATCATTAATTCCGTATTTAATATCTAATCCAGCCTTAAATGTTTTGTCCGTATTTAAAGGATCTTTTTGATAGTAAGCTGAGGTATAAGGAATAAAGAAAAGGCGAGTGGGCGGATTGATATTTTCTATTCCTTTTAATTCTCCAGATTGCGTTAAGACAGCACCAATTTTAGCATCTACATAATTCCAGGTGTATTTTTGATTTTGTCTTTTAATTTCTCGCATGAAATTAATTCCCCAGCTTTGTTTTTTGTTTTTTGGAAAACGAAAAGCAGCATACGGAATTTTCATTTCTACCGTCCAGCCTGTTGAGGTTATTTCTACGCTGCTTTGCCAAATAGCATCCCATGTAAAATCTTCCGTTTCTTCGGTGGCTAAACAATCCATTTGTGTTCCTGAAGCACTTACAAAAAAGCGATAATCTTGTTGTCCGTCGTTAAAGCCATTGATATAAACTGCAAAATGATCGGCTACACCAAAAACATCTCTTTGGGTAAGTTCACGTTGTATTTTTTTAGGTTCGTTATCATTCATTATTGCCGAAATATAGATGGCTTCGTTGTCGTAAAGGATTTTTACGTCTGTTTTTTTATCATCACTGATTATTTTGCCGTTGTCCGGAATGAACATTACAAAATCTGAAGCAATATGAGTGTTATTGTGCCATTCGTCTTCTTCAATTTTCCCGTCAATAGTAATGTTTCCACCTTTTTGTTTTGCTAAAATAATTTTTTTTTGAGCAAAAACACTTAGGTTTAACAGCGAGAGAAAGCAATAAATGGATAATCGAAATAACACCATGAAGAAATAATATGTGGAGCAAAAATAATAAAATTAGCGGGATTAACAATTTTTTAACAACTCATTTTGTAATTAAAAAACTACTAACGAGTTAAATGCGTCTTATAGTGTTGTTTGGAGTTTTTTTTAGCGTCTTTTTTGTATATTTTTGGCAACCAATTATTTGTAATCTAATTAAATAATAGTCAATGATTTATAAGAAGTATGTTTTCTTTTTGGTGTTAGTTTTTTTATTAATGTCTTCGAATGTATTTTTTTCTAAAGCTAGTTCGAACACCTTGGTTTTAAAAACAAATGTATTGAAAGCCAATGAAGATTCAAGTGTAGAGGAAGTATATAAGAAGTTGCATTCGGCTAATTTTAATTTACCCAAAATAGAAAGTTTTAAGGAAGCTTTGGAAGGTTTTTATAAACTAAAATCCCGAGGTTTGGTTACTAAAAATATTTTGACGCTGATAGATTTTAGTTTATCAGCAAATACTAAGAGACTTTGGGTAATTGATTTGGATACTCAAACTATTCTATTACATTCTCTAGTTGCTCATGGAAGAAATACGGGTCAGGAATATGCTAATAACTTTTCTAACGCTGCCGAATCTTACAAAAGTAGTTTAGGGTTTTATAGCACAGGAGAAATTTATAATGGAAAGCATGGTAAGTCATTAAAGTTAGATGGTTTAGAACCTGGGATTAATGATAATGCGCGCAATAGAGCAGTAGTGGTTCATGGAGCTAATTATGTCTCGGAATCCTTTGTTAAAAATAATAAACGATTGGGAAGAAGTCTTGGTTGTCCAGCGGTTCCAGTTGAAATTACAGATGAGTTGATTCGTATTATAAAAGATAAGTCTTGTTTGTTTATTTATTTTCCTTCTGAGTCCTACAAGCGCATTTCTAAATTAATTTAGCGGTAAGAAATAGACGGAGGAATTATAAAAGTAAGGTTTTGGAATAATGTACTTTTAAAAAAGTAAGACTGTAACAATTTAGTTTTAAAAAAGTTAGCAATTAATTTTAGTTTTAAACAAAAATTCTACTTAAAAAATTTGTTTTAAACTTAACTTATTCTTTATATTTGCAGCCGTTATGCGAAAGTAGCTCAGTTGGTAGAGCTCCAGCCTTCCAAGCTGGTTGTCGCGAGTTCGAGCCTCGTCTTTCGCTCTAAAAGCAAGAATAGTTTGCTAGAGTTCTAAAAATATTAATGCGAAAGTAGCTCAGTTGGTAGAGCTCCAGCCTTCCAAGCTGGTTGTCGCGAGTTCGAGCCTCGTCTTTCGCTCTTTGAAACCGAAACTTAACAGTTTCGGTTTTTTTTGTTTTAGGCTGGTTGCGAATAATTTTCAAAATTCTAAATGTTTGGAATCTTGGAATTTTTAAAATTTGGGATTTGATTACCCTTAGCTTTTATAAAAAGGCAAAAGTTCGCAAATCTTTCTATTGATTTATGTTTGCGAACTTTGTGCTTTTAGAAGTATTCTTCGTTAAAATCTTTGCGTTCTTTGCGGTAAAAAATAATTAGAGCGTAGGGTTTTTGTGTTTTTCCACAACATTTAGCATTGATCCATTTGATTGAACTTTATTGGATATAACTCAATTCTGTTTCTGCTGCTATTTCTAATGGAGTCTGATTTTTTCTAAATAATTTAGCGGATAAGTTCCCTTTTAAAGTTGTTTTGCCCTTTTTTATTTCGAGCCAACTCCCTTCTTTTAATCCTAAAACAGGAAAATTGTTGAATTGCAGGAATTCGTTGATTCTGGTTTCACGTGATTCTCCCATGTGTGTCGATTGCGAATCAATATCTAAAAAATGTACATTTAAATTAAACGGAATTAATCCCAAGGTTTTAAAGCTGGGCGGATAAACAATAGGCATGTCGTTTGTGGTTTGCATGCTGAGTCCTGCAATGTTGCTTCCTGCGCTAGTTCCTAGATAAGGAGTTCCTTTTTCAAGAGTTTCTTTTAGTATAATCATGATTTTGTAATAGTATAATTGACTCACTAATAGAAAAGTGTTTCCTCCGCCGGTATAAATTCCTTCTGCATTTTGAACGGCTAATGCTGGATCTTCAAATTCATGAATTCCTTTTATGGTAATATTTATTTTGGCGAAAGCCAAAGCTGTTTTTTGAGTGTATTCTTCATGAGAAATTCCGCTGGGTCTGGCGTACGGAATGAATAATACTGTTTTGCAATTCTTAAAATGTATCTTTAATTCAGGAAGTAAATAGTCTAGATAGTCGCTTCCGTGTAAGGTTGAAGTACTTGCTAAAAGTAAATTTTTCATTTTCTTCTTTTTTAGAGTTTAAAGGTATAAATCAGTTGGGTAAATAGTGGGTTTTATTAACAAATTTTTACCAGCTTTTTAGTAGCAAATTGGCAAAGCCTTAGTTTATTTTTACTGTCTTGGAATAATCATAAATGAATAAAATTTTAATTGCTTTTTTTGTTTTACTTACTGCTACTTTCTTTGGTCAATCAAATGATTTACTGGAAGTGAAAGGGCAAGTAAGTGCTTATATTTCTAATTTGGAAGGAATATATGTCATCAATTTGCAATCGGAAGAAACGGTTTTTACAGATGAAAACGGAAATTTTGCTATTAAAGCTAATGTTGGCGATGTTTTAGTTTTTTCGGGAATGCAGTTCAAGCGGAAAGAAGTGGTGTTGTGTGCTGAAGATTTTGAGAATAAAAGTTTTAAAGTACATTTGGGCGCTATTTTTAATGAGCTGAATGAAGTTGTTATTCGAAATTACAGTACTATTAATGCTGTTTCACTTGGAATTATTCCTTCTAATCAAAAATCATATACGGCAGCCGAAAGGAAATTAAAATCAGCTACTGATTTAGATCCTTCAGCAAGTGCGGGTGGTCTTGCGGGCGGTTCAGTGGCTTTCGATCCTTTGATTAATTTAATTTCTGGAAGAACTGCAATGTTGAAAAAAGAATTAGAAGTTGAGAAAAAAGAAGCTTATATGATGCTTTTAGAAAAAATGTTCGATAAAGATCATTTTATTACTAGATTGCAATTACCTTTAAACTATATAAAAGGCTTTGAATATTATGTGGTGGATAATCAAAAATTCACAAAAATACTAGAAATGAAAAATAAGACAACAATTGAGTTTTTGCTTGCAGAATTAGC
Source organism: Flavobacterium zubiriense (assembly GCF_041729725.1). NCBI lineage: Bacteria > Pseudomonadati > Bacteroidota > Flavobacteriia > Flavobacteriales > Flavobacteriaceae > Flavobacterium > Flavobacterium zubiriense. Next base: position 178,375 of record NZ_JBCFQL010000005.1, read on the forward strand.
TCCAAAATATAAAGAGATAATAGCTTGTGAAAACGAATAATACTTATTTTTTTATATTGCTTTTACTGTGTCAAGTTGTTTTTTGTCAAAATAATGATAGAAGAGAAATTCACGGATTTATTAGTGTTAATTCTGTTTTAGTAGAAGGAGTTAATATTGTAAATGAAACTACTCAAAAAGCGACTTCAAGTAATCGCGATGGAAAATTTATTCTTCTTTTAAAGGAAGGAGATGTTCTAGTGTTTTCTGCTGTAAACCTCAAAACATTACGTAAAAAGATATTCTCTTCTGATTTAGATAACAAGGTTTTAGAAATTCAATTAGAAACAGAAAGTATTCCTCTTGATGAAGTAATTATCAAAGAAGAATCTAAAATTACTGCCGAAAGCTTAGGGATTATTCCTTATGGTCAAAAAAAATATACTGTAGCCGAAAGAAGATTGTATACCGCAAGATCTGGTTTGTTGGATCGGCCTTTAAATTGGATGTCCGGAAGGACTGCTCAACTAAGGAAAGAATTAGTAGTTTCTGAAAAAGAACAATTATTAGCAAAATTAGAGTATCTTTTCGAAGAAATTTTTTATATTGAGACTTTAAAAATCAATAAAGATTACATTAGAGATTTTCAATTGTATTGCATAGAAAACGATGATTTTGCATCTTCATTGAAATCAAAAAACAAAACTCTGTCAAAGTTTTATATTATTACTTTGGCTAAAAACTATAATAAAATAACAGTATATGAAAACTAAAATTACGATTGTCTTTTTTCTTCTCTTAGCTCAATTTTCTTTTTGTCAAGTGGGAACAGCTCGTAAAACTTTAAAAGGACAGGTTCGAAATGATTTGGTTCCAGTAGAAAACGTAATTGTTTTTAATGTGAATGCGAATGAAGGAATTGTGGTAGATCAATTTGGTTCATTTGAAGTTGAAGCTAAAGTTAATGACACCTTAGTTTTTTCAAGTTTGTCTTTTAAATCTAAAAAAATTATTCTAAGCGAAGCAGATTTTATTATGGCTAAATTAATTGTAAAAATGGATGTTTTTACAAATGAATTAGCCGAAGTTCTTATTCGTGCTAAAAAAGAATTGAGTCCGATTGAAGGAAATTCTCAAAAGTATGTAGATATGAAATATTTTGATGACGAAAAATCATCACCTAAAAACAGAACGTTGCCTCCAGTGGGTGGTATTGAAAACGGGATGGATTTTGTTCGAATTTATAAAGATGTTTTAGGTGTTTTAAGAAAGAATAATCCTCAAAAATCTGATTTTTATAAAGAAACAAGTTTTTCAGAATTTGCATTGCACAAGGTGAATTACTCCTTTTTTTCTAATACATTGCACTTAAAAGACGATGAGATTAAATTGTTTTTAATGTTTTGTGAAAATGATTCTAAATCTAGAGAATTAATGCAACCAACCGAAGAATTCAGGCTAATGGATTTTCTTGTAAATAAGAATAAAGAGTATAAAAAAATCACTAAACACTAAGGTCTCATTTAAGAAAGCAAAGTCTATTGTTAAATATTACTTCTGTTTTTATTTTATGAAAAAATTAAAAGTAGGCTTTTTTAATTTTGGTATATTTGCATATAAAAAAATATAGAATATGTTTGGTATTGGAGGAGGAGAACTAGTCTTTATAATGTTTGTTGTGTTGTTGCTTTTTGGTTCTGATAAAATACCAGAAGTGGCTCGTACTATGGGTAAAGCCATGGCGCAATTGAAAAATGCAACGAATGATATAAAGAGTGAAATTCAAAGAGGAGCCGAAGAAAATGGTCTTGATCCTAAATCCTTGACAGAAATGACAGGTGGTTTCAATGCACAAATTAATAAAGTAAAAGAAGATCTTCTTGGAGATAGCGTCGTTCAAGCTAATAAAATTAAAGAAGATATTGAAGATATTGCAGGTCCAGTAAAACGTAGCCGATAATGTTAGACAAACTCCTTTCATTAGATGTTCAACTTCTGGTTTACTTAAACGGACTAGGATCGGAATCTTACGATGGATTATGGCTTTTTATAACTAAGCAAACCAATTGGATTCCCCTTTTCTTAATTTTACTCTATATTATTTATAAAAAAATAGGTGCTAAACAAACTTTATATGTTTTATTGTTTATCTCTCTATTGATACTAATCACAGACCAAACTACTAACTTGGTTAAGTATGGAGTTCAACGATTGCGTCCTTGCAATAATCCAGATATTGATTCGATTATTAGAATTGTTAAAAGCTCAAAATCATTTAGTTTTTTCTCAGGTCATGCATCTAATAGTATGGCGTCAGCAATGTTTATATATCTTTTAGTCAAGCCGTATTTTAAATACACATTTTTATTGTTTTTATGGCCGTTAATTTTTGCATACAGCCGTATTTATCTGGGATTGCATTATCCATTGGATATTCTGTCTGGATATCTTTTTGGAATGATGACAGGATTATTTATTTATAGAATTTATCAGTTTACACAAATAAAATATTTTCCGCTTTAATTTTTTAAAGCCTGATTGTAAACACAAACCGCATATCCGAAATCTATATTAATTTCGAATATGCGGTTTGTGTTTTTAGGATTTTAAGTTGAACTTAAAGTACTCTGCTTACTGTTAATCCATCACGAATAGGAAGCAATACCGTTTCTACTCTTGGATCTTCTTTTAAGAGTTTATTGTATTCGAGTAATATTTTAGTGCTAACATCCTTTGGGTTTAGTGGTTCAAGAATTTTTCCGCTCCATAATACATTATCCGAAAGTATAATGCCGCCTTTATTCATTTTTGGAACAATTAATTCAAAATAGTTGATGTAGTTTTCTTTATCGGCATCAATAAAAACCAAATCAAATTTCACATCTAATGTTGGAATAATAGCTACTGCTTCACCAAGATGTTGTCTGATTTGTTTTCCCCAAGGTGATTTGTCAAAATGTTTCCTTTGGAAATCAATTAATTCTTCTTTGATGTCTATGGTGTGAAGTTGTCCGTTTTCTTGCATTCCTTCACATAAACACAAAGCGGAATAACCAGTGTAAGTACCAATTTCAAGAATATTTACAGGACAAATTAATTTAGATAACATGCTCAAAACACGTCCTTGAAAATGTCCGCTAAGCATTCGAGGCAAAAGAATTTTTTGATAGGTTTCTTTGTTTAACGCAGCTAATAATTCAGGTTCTTTTTCAGAATGCTGTTCGATGTAGTCTTCTAATTCTTGGGAAATGAAATGCATTATTTTAATTTAAAATTACTTAAATCTTGGTAGTTGTTCCAAAATCGCAATAAGTAAACGGTTTCGTTTTTGATAGAATAATAAAGAGTAATTTGTTTTATAATTACTATTTTGTAAACATTGAGATAATCAGATTGTATGAAAATAACATTTCCTTTTGCTAATAAATTGAGAGAATAATCAACTTCGTTAATAAAATTCAAAACCTCCTTTTCTGTCCAATTATTTTCTAAGTATTCAATGTTTTTCCAATAATCCTCTCTAGCAAGTAATGTCCATTCAATTTTCATTCTTGAAATATTTGGAATATCTTTCTTTAGTTTCCTCCATTACTAATTCATGTGAAATAGTTTGATTGTTTTCAACTTGAATAAGTGCTTCGTCAATTGCTTTTTTTTCTAGTAAAATAGATTGATTTGGGATAGTGTCATTTGATTTATCTTCATTTAAATAACTATCACAAACAGATGAAACAATACGCAATAAACGTTCATCGGCATTTTCAATTTGCATTTGAATTTTATGTTTTAATTCTAGAAGTCCCATAACTTATTGTTTTACAAAACAAAGTTACAAAATATAATTTTGTAGGTCAGAAAAATTGATTATAATTCAAAATTGTAATTAACTTTGCAGTATGATTGAGAAAAAAGACATACGAGCCTTATCTAAAGAAGAATTACGCAATTTTTTTGTTGCCAATGGTGATAAATCTTTTCGAGGAAACCAAGTTTATGAATGGCTGTGGAGCAAAGGTGCTCATAGTTTTGAAGACATGACTAATGTGGCGAAAGCGACTCGTAATATACTCGAAAATAACTTTGTCATCAATCACATCAAAGTAGATACGATGCAGCGTTCGGAAGACGGAACGGTCAAAAACGCGGTTCGTTTGCATGATGGCTTGGTGGTAGAATCGGTTTTGATTCCTACGCAAACACGCACTACTGCTTGTGTTTCTAGCCAGGTGGGTTGTAGTTTAGATTGTAATTTTTGTGCTACAGCGCGATTAAAAAGAATGCGAAATCTAGAACCAGCCGAAATTTATGATCAGGTTATTGCTATAGACCGAGAAAGTCGTTTGTATTATAACCATCCTTTGTCGAATATTGTTTTTATGGGAATGGGCGAGCCACTCATGAATTACAATAATGTATTGAAAGCCATAGAAATGATTACTTCTGAAGAAGGATTAGGGATGTCTCCAAAACGAATTATGGTTTCGACTTCGGGAATTCCAAAAATGATTAAGAAAATGGCCGATGATGAAGTGAGATTCAAACTGGCCGTTTCGCTGCATTCGGCAATTGATGAAATTCGAGCCAGAATTATGCCTTTTAGTAAAAATTTCCCTTTGGCTGATTTGCGTGAAGCATTGGAATATTGGTACCGAAAAACCAAAAGTAAGATTTCTTATGAATATGTGGTTTGGAAAGGAATTAATGATGATAAAAAATCTATTGATGCACTAGTTAAATTCTGTAAATATGTGCCTTGCAAGGTCAATTTGATAGAATACAACCCAATTGATGATGGCGAATTCCAACAAGCATCTGAAGAATCCATCAATGCTTACATCAAAGCACTTGAGGCTACAGGAATAGTAGTTAAGGTGAGAAGAAGCCGCGGAAAAGACATTGACGCTGCTTGCGGACAATTGGCCAATAAAGAAGCATAAAAAAACGACTTTCAGTTCAAAAAAGTGCTGTTTTTTTACTCGGAAAGCAGTATATTTGGACTCGAATGAATATTACTTCTCAAATAAAACAGCCCATCCTGAAAGAAATGGAACTTTTTGAAAAAAAGTTCTATGAATCGATGACTTCGCAGGTGGCTTTGTTAAACAGAATCACTTATTACATAGTTAATCGAAAGGGAAAACAAATGCGTCCGATGTTTGTTTTTCTAACTGCCAAAATGGTTTCAGCTGGAATTGTAAACGAAAGAACCTATCGTGGCGCATCGGTTATTGAGTTGATTCATACCGCTACTTTGGTGCATGATGATGTGGTTGATGATAGTAATCGTCGAAGAGGTTTTTTCTCGATTAATGCACTTTGGAAAAATAAAATTGCAGTTCTAGTTGGAGATTATTTATTGTCCAAAGGATTGTTGCTTTCTATAGATAATGGTGATTTCGATTTATTGAAAATTATCTCAGTTGCCGTTCGTGAAATGAGTGAAGGCGAATTACTCCAAATTGAAAAAGCCCGAAGACTTGATATTACCGAAGGAATTTACTACGAAATCATTCGAAAAAAAACGGCTACTCTTATTGCTGCTTGTTGTGCTCTTGGGGCGAAATCAGTTATTGAAGATGAGGTTGAGGTAGAGAATATGCGTAAGTTTGGAGAACTCATAGGAATGGCTTTTCAGATAAAAGATGATTTGTTTGATTATACCGATGATGCCATAGGAAAACCAACCGGTATTGACATAAAAGAGCAAAAAATGACTTTGCCACTTATTCATGTTTTGAATAATTGTACTTCTAAAGAAAAAAGTTGGTTGATTAATTCCATAAAAAACCACAACAAAGACAAGAAACGAGTTAAAGAAGTAATTTCTTTTGTGAAAGATAATAACGGCTTGACTTATGCCGAAAATAAAATGGTCGAATTCCAGCAGGAAGCACTACAGCTTTTAGACCATTATCCTAATTCAGAATTCAAAGACGCTTTGACTTTGATGGTGAATTATGTTATCGAAAGAAAAAAATAAACAAAGACAATATCAATATCAAAAAATCAATTTCAATTTTAAATGGAGATTGATTTTTGTCATTGAAATTGAAAATTGCCATTGATATTGTATCTTTGATCTTTCCAACTTTATACCTTAAAAATTGATTTCAAAAGCGACCATAGATACTGTTTTCGAAACTGCTCGAGTAGAGGAGGTTATTGGCGATTTTGTGCAATTAAAACGAGCAGGAAGTAATTTTAAAGGATTAAGTCCATTTTCTGATGAGCGTTCACCATCCTTTATGGTGTCGCCGGCTAAAGGAATCTGGAAAGATTTTAGCTCAGGAAAAGGCGGAAATGCGGTGGCTTTCCTAATGGAACACTCGCATTTCACGTATCCAGAAGCCATTCGATATTTGGCTAAAAAATACAATATCGAAATTGAGGAAACAGAACAAACTGATGCCGAAAAAGCCAATACCGATGCACGAGAAAGTATGTATTTGGTCTCTGAATTTGCAAAAGATTATTTCCATAAAACACTTTTAAATACCGAAGAAGGGCAGGCTATTGGACTTTCGTATTTTAAAGAAAGAGGATTTACTACCGAAACGATTAAGAAGTTTAGTTTAGGATATTCGCCTGAAACCTGGGATGCTTTCACCAAAAAAGCGCTGGGCAAAGGTTATAAACTGGAATTTCTGGAAAGCACAGGTTTGACCATTCCAAGAGAGGATCGTCCTTTTGATCGATTTAAAGGGCGTGTAATGTTTCCTATCCAGAGTATGTCTGGAAGGATTTTAGGTTTTGGTGGTCGAATTTTGACTAATGATAAGAAAGCGGCTAAATACCTTAATTCTCCGGAAAGTGAAATTTACCATAAGAGTAAAGTTTTGTATGGTATTTTTCAAGCCAAACAATCTATAGCCAAATTAAATAATTGTTTTTTGGTTGAAGGTTATACGGATGTGATTCAGTTTAATCAAGCGGGAATTGAAAATGTGGTGGCTTCTTCAGGAACGGCTTTGACTCCAGATCAAATTAGACTTGTTAATCGATTGACTAAAAATATTACCGTTCTTTTTGATGGTGATGCTGCTGGACTTCGGGCTTCTATTCGAGGAATCGATCTGATTTTGGAGGAAGGAATGAATGTGAAAGTTTGTACTTTTCCTGATGGAGATGATCCGGATAGTTTTGCCAAAAAAACAGCACATGATGATTTGGTGGCTTATTTAGAAAACAATGCTAAGGATTTTATTCAGTTTAAAGCTTCGTTGTTAATGGATGAAGCCAAGAATGATCCTATTAAGAAAGCCGATTTGATTCGGGATATGGTGCAAAGTATTTCTAAAATTCCAGATCGTATTCAGCGTGAAGTTTATATTCAGGAATGTTCCCGAATTATGGATATCTCCGAGCAGGTGCTTATTAGTACTTTAGCTCAAATGATTCAAAAAGATGCTGCTGAAGTTGCTAAAAAACAAAAACAGGAACAAAAACCTTTTGAAGTTTATAGAAACCAAAAACAAATAAACACTGGGTATTCAGGAGGTGATCCAGAAGATCCTAGGTTTGGACCACCAGAGGATTATCCGGGAGAATCCGAATATCAAAGCGCGCCTACAGAAAAAGTAGATGTTCTATATCGTTTAGAGCGAAAAATAATTGAAATTTTACTTTTGTACGGAAATAAAACGGAAGAATTTGAAGATGTTTTGATGAAAACAAATGATGATGGAGAAATTGTTAATGTCTCAGAAAAGAAATCCTATAAAGTATTTCAACGTGTTTATTTGAGTTTGCAAGAAGATGAAGTTGAATTAGCTAATCCTTTGTTCCGCGCCATTTTTACTGATTTGATTAACCACTATCTTCAAAATGATACGTTCAGTTTAGAACAATACTTGATGCATTTACCCTCAGAATATGCACAAGAGGTGACTGATATTTTGATGGAAGACGAGCGATTAGTATTGCATGACTGGGAGGGACAGAATATTTTTCCCAAATCAAAACAGGATACTATAAGTCAAAATGTGTCTGAGACAATTTTAACCTTGAGATGGTATTTAGTGGGGAAAATTATAGATGAATTAAAAAACTCCATATCTCCTGACCAGGATAATATGGAGTCTTTAATGATGATTAGAGATTATAATGAACTTACTCGAGCTTTTTCAAAAAAGCTGGGTAGAGTCATGTCTCGTTTTTAATTAAACGATCTCTAAACTTTTAGCTTTATTTACTAAATCAACTAAGTTAGTTACATTTAGTTTTGTTAACAAACGCAATTTGTAAGTACTAATCGTTTTTTCATTTAAACCTAAGATTTCTGCAATCTCGTGGTTTTTCTTTCCTCCACTTAAGTAGCGTAAAACTTCAACCTCACGGTTAGAAAGTTTACGATACAAGCGTTCGCTTTTACTTTGTTTAGCAATTAAAGCTAGGTTTTTCTTAACCGTTTCATTCATGATAATTTTACCTTGATGAACTTTGATTATTGATTGTCCTAAAGTCTCTAATTTTTCTTTCTTATGAACATATCCTGAAACTCCTGCTTTTATAGCATTAGGAGCATAAATTTGTTCAGAAAGTCCACTAAAAATAATAATTTTTGTTTTAGGAAAACTTTTTAGAAGCGCTTTTACTTCAAAAATACTCGAAAGACCTTCTAACTCTAAGTCTAAGACCAATACGTCAATTTCTTTAGTTAAAAGAATATCTCTAATCATCAAAAAACTACCAACATTGGCAGTCATTGATATTTCTGCATGGTCTTTGAAGTACGATTTTACTCCAAAATGTACTACCGGAAAATTATCGGCTAGACAAACTTTAATCATGATTTTTTTTTTTAGGGTTGTATTTGTGTGAAATGTATATATAAAATTAGGAAAAAAAAAGGAATTGTGCTATTTATTATGGATAAAATCGTATTAAACCCGTTTAATAACACAAACGGGTATTGGATTCATCTTGTGTTGATTGATTTTGTTGAGTTTTTTGTAAATCTCAAACACCTTTTTTTCTCTTTCCGTGTAATTCGTTGTGTGGTTATTGTGTTGATCCTCAATCATTGCCCATTCTAATTCGTCATAAGAGGCACCTAATTGTTGCTCGTCTGTTTTTTCATCTCCAAATAAACCATCTGAAGGTTGTGCTACTAAAATGGAATGCGGAACTTGTAAATATTTGGCTAATACAAAAACATCCGATTTCATTAAATCAGCAATCGGACTCACATCCACTCCACCATCTCCATATTTAGTAAAAAAACCAACGCCAAAATCTTCTACTTTGTTACCTGTGCCTGCAACTAAAAGCCCGTGAATTCCCGCGTAATAGTATAAAGTAGTCATTCTTAATCTGGCGCGAGTATTAGCTAAGGTTAAATTTACTTTGTTTTCTTCAAAATCAGTAGGTACTTGACTTTTAAAAGTTTCAAATACAGGAGTCAAATCAGTATGCACGCTGCTTACATTGTCAAATCGTTTTTTGAGTTGCTCTATATGTTCTTGAGCCCGACTAACGTGGCTCGCATGTTGATGAATGGGCATTTCTACGCACAAAACTTGAAGTCCAGTTTGTGCACATAATGTTGAGGTTACTGCTGAATCTACACCACCAGAAATCCCTACCACAAAACCGTTGACTTTTGCAGTTTCGGCATAAGACTTTAACCAGTTGACAATCTGATTGTTCACTTGATCAACATTTATCGTAGTTTTTTTAGACATAATAGTTCATATTTTAGCTTTCAGCAACGTATCTTTGCGTGATATTTTGATAACATACTGGTTATCCTAATTTAATGATGCAAATTTAACAAAAATAAAATGAAAACTTGTGTAATTTTCTTAGTTCTCTCGTTCTTTTTTTTGTCATGCAATACTAAAAATAAAACGGAGAATTCTACAGAGGTATTTCCAGTAGTATTAGAAGTGATTCGCTTTGATAAAATATTTTTCGAAACAGAACCTCAGGATTTAGTAAAAGTTAAAAAAGAGTTTCCTTTTTTCTTTCCAGCTGGAAATGATGATGCTGTTTGGTTAGAGAAAATGCAAAATCCGCTATGGAGAGAATTGTATACCGAAGTTCAAAAGAAGTTTTCTAATTTTGATTCGTATAAAGCCCAATTGGAAACTACTTTCCAGAACATACAGCATTATTTTCCAAAAACAAAAACGCCAAAAGTGTATACTGTTATTTCCGAAATGGATTATAATAATAAGGTAATTTATGCAGATAGTTTATTGATTATTTCCCTTGAAATGTATTTGGGTAAGGAACATAAATTCTATCAGTTTCCTAATTATATTAAACAAAATTTTGAAGACCAACAACTTTTACCTGATGTGGTAGAAAGTTTTGCTAAAAGTCAAATTCCACCTTCAAAAGAAAAAAGTTTTTTAGCTGCGATGATTTATGTTGGAAAAGAATTATATAGTAAAGATAGGCTTTTGCCTGATTATAAAGATTCCGACAAAATAGGCTATACGCCACAACAATTGCAATGGTGTGAAGAAAATGAAAGTTACATGTGGCGTTATTTTATTGAAGACCAATTGTTGTATAATGATGATCCTAAATTAATTCCACGATTCATTAGTCCAGCACCTTTTTCTAAATTTTATTTAGAGATTGATAATGAGTCGCCGGGTAGAGTGGGAACATGGATAGGTTGGCAAATTGTTCGCTCATATATGAAAAATAATGAAGTATCTTTGCCGCAATTAATGCACACTAGTGCTAAAGAAATCTTTGAAAAATCAAAATATAAACCTAAAAAGTAATGTCAGATAAAAATAGATCAGAAATTAATTTTCTAGTAGAATTAGATGAAAACCGCATTCCGGAAAAATTGTATTGGACAGCAAAAGATGGCGGAATAGAATTAGAGGAATCAAAAGCGATAATGTTGTCTGTTTGGGATAGTAAAGTGAAAGAAAGCATGCGTATTGATTTGTGGACAAAGGATATGCCAGTGGATGAAATGAAGATTTTCTTTCACCAAACTTTAGTAGCAATGTCTGATACGTTTCATCGTGCTACTGGCGATGAAAAAATGGCGGCTACAATGAAAGATTTTTGTGAGTATTTTGCAGAAAAATTAGAGTTGACTAAATAAGTTTTGAAAAATCCAATACAAAAATCCCAAATTCCAATTGTTAAACTTGGAATTTGGGATTTTTTATATTGGGTGTTTTTATCTAAAATCCGCTGTTGTTCTTGAAGATTTCTTGATTTACTTCGTCAATATAGCTTAATAAATCTTCTTTTCCTGTTCCTTCAGTTGACGAGGTTACGAAATAAGGTGGCATTTCGGCCCAATGGTTAGCAAACATTTGTTTTTTGTAGGCAGCAACGTGCGCGTCGATTTTTACTCTACTGATTTTGTCAGCTTTGGTAAAAATAATGCAAAAAGGAATTTCGCTTTCGCCCATATAGCTCATAAATTCAATATCGATGGCTTGTGCGTCATGACGAATATCAATCAGTACAAAAGCGCAAGCTAGTTGTTCTCTTTTTTCAAAATAATCGGTAATGAATTGTTGGAAAACTGATTTTGTTTTTTTTGAAACTTTAGCGTAACCATATCCCGGCAAATCGACTAAAAACCAATTGTTATTTATTAAAAAATGATTAATCAATTGTGTTTTTCCTGGTCTTCCAGATGTTTTGGCTAATTTTTTTTGGTTAGTCAACATGTTTATTAATGAAGACTTTCCTACATTCGACCTGCCTATAAAAGCATATTCGGGCAAAAAGTCTTTAGGACATTTGCTTACGTCTGAGTTGCTAATTACGAATTCGGCGGTGTTGATTTTCATATTTTTTGATGTAAAAAAGCTCTAAATTATAGTGTAGGAACTTTTAAATTAGTTTTTGTTAGCCATTCTTCTAGTAGATTATTGAATTCATCTGGGCGTTCCATCATGGCAGCATGGCCACACTGGTCGATCCAGTACAAAGAAGAATTTGGTAATAATTTATTGAATTCTGTTGCTACTTCCGGAGGGGTAACTTTATCATTTTTTCCCCATATAATGCAAGTTTGAACGTGCATTTTTGGTAAATCTTTGGCCATATTATGACGAATGGCACTTTTAGCAATGGTTAACGTTTTGATTAATTTGATACGGTCATTTACCGTTGCATATACTTCGTCAATCAATTCTGGAGTAGCAATTTTTGGGTCGTAAAATACGTCTTCAGCTTTTTTCTTAATGTATTCGTAGTCTCCTCTTTTAGGGTAGCTGTCGCCCATGGCGCTTTCGTAAAGTCCTGAGCTTCCTGTTATTACAAGTCCTGCTACTTTTTCAGGATACATTTTAGTATGATACAATGCAATGTGTCCTCCTAGTGAATTACCTAAAAGAATAACTCTTTCAAAACCTTTGAAAGTGATAAAGTCTTTTACGTATTTAGCGAATGCTTTTACGTTAGTTTTTAGTAAGCTTTGTGTATATATGGGTAAATCGGGTATAATAATTTTGTATCCTTTGTCAGAGAAGTAACGAGCTACGCCATCAAAGTTGCTTAAGCCTCCCATTAATCCATGTAAAATGACAATAGGGGTTCCTTCTCCTGCCTCGTAATAGCTATATCTTCCTTCTTTTTTATAGTTTTTTTCCATGCTTTTGAATGCGAATTTCAATTTCGACAAATATAGGATATAATCAGTTAAAATGAGTTTCTGAATACTTTTTTTGAGGAAAATATTATAGAATTTACTTGTGCTTGTAAATAACGGGTTTGGTTATGGTTTCGAATTTTTAATGCTTTTTTAGAAAATTAAGTTCTGTTTTATGCCTGATAAAAGCTTGTAGCAGCCACTTGCTTTTTTGAATTGAATTGTGTTGTCTACTAGAAAAGTGAAATAGCTAATGTTCTGATAGTCTAAAAATTAAGGGTTTTGTGGTAGAAGTGGGTAAACTTATCAACAAAGTGGTAGAAAGTGGTAAAAGGTGGTGAAATTTTTTATATTTTTGCTCTATATCATTAAAGCGATTCTTTTGAATACAATTGTAGGAACATATGAGTGTAAAGTCGATGCTAAAGGAAGGGTTTTGTTGCCTGCTCCTTTAAAGAAGCAATTGGCGGCCTCTCTTCAAGACGGTTTTGTCTTGAAGCGTTCTTTGTTTCAGCCTTGTTTAGAGTTGTATCCAATGGAAGAGTGGAATTTGATGATGCAAAAAATCAACAAACTCAATCGATTTGTAAAGAAGAACAATGACTTTATTCGCAAGTTTACTGCTGGTGTTAAGGTAGTTGAGATTGATGCTTTGGGGCGTTTATTAGTGCCTAAGGATTTGGTGAATTTTGCCAGTATTGCTAAAGATGTTGTTTTTTCGTCTGCGGTGAATATTGTGGAAATCTGGGATAAAGATTTGTATGAGCAGTCAATAGATGATGGAGTTGATTTTGCAGATTTGGCCGAAGAGGTAATGGGTAATATAAATGACGAGAACAATGGAGTATCATAATCCAGTTTTGCTTAAAGAAACAGTAGATGGTTTAAATATTAAGCCTGATGGAGTGTATGTAGATGTGACTTTTGGTGGTGGTGGTCATTCGAAAGAAATTTTAAGACGATTAGGTCCAAATGGAAAATTATTCGCTTTTGATCAAGATGAAGATGCTTTAGCAAATGCGCTTCCTGATGAGCGATTTGTATTGATTAATGAGAATTTTAGACATATAAAACGATTCTTGCGATTTTACGGCGCAAGAAATGTTGATGGGATTTTAGGCGATTTAGGAGTTTCTTCTCATCAGTTTGATGTGCCGGAAAGAGGTTTTTCAACTCGATTTGATGCCGAATTGGATATGAGAATGAGTCAGAAAAACGATTTGAATGCTTATAAGGTAGTTAATGAATACGATGACGCTAATTTGAGAAGAGTTTTCTATGATTATGGTGAGTTGAAAAATGCACCAGCTTTATCAAGAACAATTATAGAAGCCAGAGAAAATCGACCAATAAAAACTACCGATGAACTGAAAGATGTGTTGGCGAAATATTTACCAGAACGCGTTCGAAATAAAATTTTAGCCCAAATCTATCAAGCCATTCGTATTGAGGTAAATCAAGAAATGGATGTTTTAAAAGAATTTTTAGAGCAATCATTAGAGATTTTGAATCCACAAGGAAGATTAAGTGTGATTTCGTATCATTCTCTGGAAGATCGTTTGGTAAAAAGATTTATGAAAAACGGCATGTTTGAAGGAGAACCAGAACGCGATTTTTTTGGAAATTTTTCAGTTCCATTCAAAACAATTGGAAAATTAATTGTTCCGGATAACGAAGAAATTAAGATCAATAATAGAGCAAGAAGTGCCAAGTTAAGAATTGCCGAAAAAAAATAAAGATAACAAATTAACGCCCAGTTTTCCTCTACTTTGGAGAGGGTTGGGGGAGAGAAATAAATGAAAGCAAGTGTCTATAATTTATTAAAAGCAAGATTTTTAATCGATGATGATGCGATAAAGAATTGGCGTTTTATTGTTTTTTTGATTGTTTTGGCAATCGTTATGATTGCCAATACACAGCGTTACGAGCAAAAAGTATTTAAAATAGCCGAATTAACTTCAGAAGTAAAAGAAATGCGTTCGGAGTTTGTAGACAGACGTTCGGAATTGATGAAACTACGAATGGAATCTACGGTTTCTGAAAAAATGTTAGAAAAAGAAATTTTTCCATCAACAGTGCCTCCAGTGAAGATAAAAGTAAAAAAAGTAGAAGAAAAAAGTTTCCTAAAGAAATTATGGCAGTAGATGATAAATACATATCGTACCGAATTTATCTAGTTGCATTTGCTATTTTTTTAATGGCAATTGCAATTGCTGTTAAGTTGACCAATATTCAATGGGTTGAAGGAGATTATTATAGAGAATTAGCTAAGGAAAGAACGGTTAGAAACTTTGTTATTCCTGCTAATAAAGGAAATATTTATTCTTCTGATGGAAGTTTGCTTGCCACTTCGATACCAAAATACATTATTCGTTTTGATGCTTTGGCTCCAAAAAAAGAAGCTTTTGAGCAAAATGTGAATGCTTTAGCCGATTCATTAGCGACTATTTTAGAAAAATCAGCAGGCTATTATCAAAACGAATTAAGAAAAGCAAGAGCGAATAATAACCGATATTTTTTAGTTGCCAGAGATTTGAGCTATACTGATTATATGAAAATAAAGAGTTTCCCTTTATTTGGATTAGGTCCTTACAAAGGTGGAATTATTGTAGATCAAAAAACAGTGCGCGAACATCCTATTGGAAAAATTGCAGAGAGAACTATTGGTTACGAACGAAAATATCAAGAAGGACATTCGGATGGAAAAGGAATCGAATGGGCTTACAAAGATTATTTAAATGGTAAGGATGGTAGAATTCTAAAACAAAAAATTGCTAAAGGACAGTGGAAGCCTATTCGAGATATAAACGAAGTGGATCCTCAGGATGGATACGATGTCATTTCGACTATTGATGTTTACATTCAAGATATTGCCCACCACGCTCTGTTGAAACAATTGCAAGATTACGAAGCCGATCATGGTTGTGTGGTAGTAATGGAAACGCATACGGGTCAAGTTAAAGCAATTTCTAATTTAGGGAGAGCTAGCGATGGTACGTATTATGAAACTACTAATTATGCAGTAGCCGAATCTCACGAGCCAGGTTCTACTTTTAAATTAGTTGATTTAATGACTATCCTAGAAGATAAAGTAGCTGATACCAGTACCGTTTATGATACAAAAGGAGGGATAATTAGATATTCAGGTAAGGCGGTTAGGGATTCACATGAAGGAGGTTATGGAAAAATTTCTTTAGCGAGAGGTTTTGAATTGTCATCAAACACGGTTTTAGTTCAAGCGGTGTATGAAAATTATAAAAACAATCCTTCTAAGTTTGTTAATCGCGTTAATTCCTATGGTTTGAACAAGCGATTGAATATGGATTTTAAAGGAGAAGGACGACCGTTTATTCCGCAACCTACAGATAAAAACTGGTCTAATATCTCATTGCCATGGATGGCTTTTGGATATGGAGTTTCGGTTACGCCAATGCAAACCTTAGCGTATTACAATGCTGTTGCAAATAATGGTGTCATGGTAAAACCACAATTTGTTTCCGAAATTAAAGAATGGAACAAAACCATCAAAAAAATGGAACCTGAAGTGATTAATCCTAGAATTTGTTCACAAGAAACACTTTTAAAATTGAAAGAGGTTCTGAAAAATGTGGTTAAAAGAGGAACAGGTTCTAAATTATATTCTAAGGATTTTTCTATGGCAGGAAAAACAGGAACAGCTCAGGTAAATTATGGAAAAAGCGATGGCTCAAGCTTGTATTATGCTTCTTCTTTTGTGGGTTATTTTCCAGCTGATCATCCTAAATATTCTTGTATTGTAGTAGTGCATAAGCCTAATACAGCAAAAAACAACTATTACGGAGCCGATGTTGCTGGTCCAGTTTTTAAACGAATTGCACAAAAGATTTTTACCGAAGTTCCTTCGACAAACGAAATCAAAAAACTAGATAAAAAGATTCCAAAGCAAGAGAAAAGTTACAACGAATATTTTGTAAAGCTTCAAAAATCGCAACAATTGATTCCTAATGTTAAGGGAATGCCAGGGATGGATGCCATTGCTTTATTGGAAAACTTAGGAATGAATGTTAGAATAAAAGGTATTGGAAAAGTAAAAAATCAATCGCTACAGGCGGGTCAAAATATTATAAAAAACACCACTATAACATTAGAATTGTTGTAGCTCACCCAACCTCTCCACACGAGAGCGGAAAAATAAAAAAAATGAATAAATTATTAAAAGACATATTATATAGAGTAGCAATCGAAGCCGTTCATGGTTCGACTGATATTGCTATCGGTAAATTAGATTTCGATTCTAGAAAAATCGAAGCTAATGATGTGTTTATTGCCATTCGTGGTTCGATTTCAGACGGACATGATTATATTCAAAAAGCTATCGATTTAGGTGCTAAAGCCATTATTTGTGATACTTTTCCAGAACAATTTGTTAGTGAAATAACTTATGTTCAAGTAAGCGACACTAACAAAGCGCTTGCTTTTATGGCGGCTAATTATTTCGGAAATCCTTCTGAAAAATTAAAGTTAATAGGAATAACAGGTACTAACGGAAAAACGACAATTGCTTCTTTATTATATCAATTATTTAAAAAAGCAGGATTCAAAGTAGGCTTGCTTTCTACTGTAAAAATTTTGGTTGATGATGTAGAGTACAAGGCAACTCATACCACACCTGATTCTATTACAATCAATCATTTTTTGAATGAGATGATTAATGCAGGCGTAGAATACTGTTTTATGGAAGTGAGTTCGCATGGAATTCATCAAAAACGTACCGAAGCCTTGCATTTTAGAGGTGGCGTTTTTACTAATTTATCTCACGATCATTTAGATTATCATCCCACTTTTGCAGAATACAGAGATGTTAAAAAATCATTTTTTGACAATTTGCCAAAAACTGCTTTTGCTATTTCTAACATTGATGATAAAAATGGAGCGGTAATGTTGCAAAATACAATAGCTCAAAAAAGGACTTATGCACTAAAATCCTATGCGGATTATAAAGCGCAAATTTTAGAGAATTTGTTGTCAGGCTTATTACTGAAAATTGAAGGCAATGAAGTTTGGGTGAAATTAATAGGTGTTTTTAATGCTTACAATTTATTAGCTATTTACGGAACCGCTATCGAACTGGGTATGGATTCTTTAGAAACGCTTCGTTTATTATCCGAATTAGAAAGTGTTTCAGGAAGATTCCAATATATTGTTTCGGATTCGAATATTACTGCAATAGTTGATTATGCACATACTCCGGACGCTTTAGAAAATGTATTAAAAACCATCAATGAAGTACGTACTAAAAACGAACAATTAATCACAATTGTTGGTTGTGGTGGAAATAGAGATAAGGCTAAGCGACCAATTATGGGTGGAATTGCATCTGATTTGAGTAACAAAACCATTTTAACATCAGATAATCCCAGAGACGAAGATCCAGATGTTATTATTAGCGAAATGGAAGCAGGAGTGTTGCCGCACAATCACAAAAAAGTTTTTGCTGTTACTGATAGAAAGCAAGCTATAAAAATTGCTTGTCAATTGGCTCAGCCCAACGATATTATTTTAATTGCAGGAAAAGGACATGAAACGTATCAGGAAATCAAAGGTATTCGTACTGTTTTTGATGATATGAAAATTGTAAAAGAAATTTTAGACCAACTTCATAAATAGTAAAAATATGCTGTATTATTTATTTGATTATTTCAACAAAACATTGAATCTTTCTGGAACGGGAGTATTTCAATACATCACTTTTAGATCGGCATTGGCTTTTATTCTCTCATTGTTGTTATCTACAATTTACGGAAAAAGAGTAATTCATTTTTTACAAAGGCAGCAAGTTGGCGAAACGGTCCGTGAACTTGGATTAGCTGGTCAAAATGAAAAAGCAGGTACGCCTACTATGGGAGGTTTGATTATTATTTTTGCTACTTTAATTCCTGTTTTTCTGTTTGCCAAATTGCAAAATATTTATATCGTTTTACTAATTGTAACTACTTTATGGATGGGAACTATTGGTTTTGTGGATGATTATATCAAAATATTTAAAAAAGACAAACAAGGTCTTAAAGGAATCTTTAAAGTGTTTGGTCAGGTAGGATTAGGATTAATTGTGGGAAGCGTATTGTATTTTAATCCGCAGGTTACGGTTCGAACCGATACAGGAAAAATAAATATTTTTAAACAAACCACCGAAACTGTTATCACTCCAGCTGCTGTTGAAGAAAAATCCACAGCAACTACAATTCCTTTTTTCAAAAATAATGAGTTTGATTATGCTGAAATACTTTCGTTTATGGGAGACGGCTATGAAAAATGGGCTTGGATCATCTTTATTCCGGTAGTAATTTTCATTATTACAGCAGTTTCAAATGGAGCTAATTTAACCGATGGAATTGACGGACTCGCCGCGGGAACTTCAGCTATTTCAGTACTGGCATTAGCGATTTTTACTTTCGTTTCTGGAAATATTATTTTCTCTAATTATCTCAATATTATGTATATCCCTAATTCGGGAGAAATGACGGTTTTTATTGCCGCATTTGTGGGATCTCTCATTGGGTTTTTATGGTATAATTCATATCCCGCATCAGTTTTTATGGGAGATACTGGAAGTTTAACTATTGGAGGAATTATCGCAGTTTTAGCAATAGCTGTTCGAAAAGAATTATTGATTCCTTTATTATGCGGAATTTTCCTGGTCGAAAATTTCTCAGTCGTTTTGCAAGTGGCTTATTTTAAATATACCAAGAAACGTTTTGGCGAAGGCCGAAGAATTTTTCTGATGTCGCCGTTGCATCATCATTATCAAAAGAAAGGCTACCACGAAAGTAAGATTGTTACCCGATTTTGGATTGTGGCCATCATGTTAGCTATACTTTCCATTGTTACCTTAAAATTAAGATAGATAGTGTAATTAAAAATTGCGAATTACGAATTAAAAATAGATCACAAATGAAGGAGAATATAATTCAACAGAAATCATTTTTATTCGCAGTAAGGATTGTTAATTTATATAAATATTTGGTTTCTGAAAAGAAGGAATTTGTATTAAGTAAACAATTATTAAGGTCAGGTACATCGATAGGAGCTAATATTGAGGAATCCATTGGAGGTCAATCTGAAAAAGATTTTTTATCTAAGTTGAGTATATCATATAAAGAAGCAAGAGAGACAATTTATTGGTTAAAACTACTTAAAGAGACTGAATATATTTCAAAAAATGAATTTGAAAGTATTTTTAACGAAGCGGAAGAAATTTGTAAAATATTAGCAAAAATTCAGATAACAATAAAAAATAAATTTATGAATCAGTAAGTGAATGTGCGTAATGTAATTCATGATTTTTAATTCGTAATTTTTAATTAAATGAAGAGATTAGTAGTATTAGGTGGAGGCGAAAGCGGAGTAGGGACAGCCATTCTGGGAAAGGAAAAAGGATACGATGTTTTTGTATCTGATTTTGGAAAAATAAAAGAAAGTTACAAAGAAGTTCTTATAAAAAATGGTATCGATTGGGAGGATGAAAAACATACAGAATCTCTTATCTTAAATGCTGATGTGGTGATGAAAAGCCCTGGGATTCCAGAGAAAGTACCCATAGTAAAAAAATTAGTCGAAAAGGGAATTCCAGTAATTTCTGAAATAGAATTTGCAGCTCCTTTTACTAAAGCCATTACGATAGGAATAACAGGAAGTAACGGAAAGACAACCACAACAATGTTAACCTATCATTTGCTAAAATCAGCGGGGTTGAATGTAGGCTTGGCAGGGAATATCGGAAAAAGTTTTGCAGAACAAGTTGCCGAAGACAAGTACGATAGTTATGTGTTAGAGCTGAGTAGTTTTCAGTTGGACGGAATCATAAATTATAAGCCGCACATAGCTATTATAACGAATATTAGTCCAGATCATTTAGACCGATACGATTATAAATATGAGAATTATATCGCTTCGAAATTTAGAATTACCATGAATCAAACTGAAGAGGATTATCTCATTTATGATGCAGATGATGAAGCGATTTCAGAATGGTTACAAAAGAACAAAACAAGAGCAAAATTAATTCCTTTCTCACTGACAAAAACATTTGAAGAAGGAGCCTTTATAAAAAACAATACAATGGAAGCAACAATCAATCAAGAGGAATTTAAAATGGAAACAGAATCAATTGCCTTGGAAGGAAAACATAATTTAAAAAATGCAATGGCAGCAACTTCTGTAGCTAAATTGATGCAAATTAGAAAAGCAACAATTCGCGAAAGTCTATCTAATTTTCAAGGTGTTGAACACCGTCTTGAGAAAGTATTGAAAATCCAAAATGTACAATACATCAATGATTCGAAAGCAACAAATGTAAATGCTACTTTTTTTGCTTTAGATAGCATGAATACGCCAACAGTCTGGATTGTGGGTGGTGTTGATAAAGGAAATGATTACAATGAATTGATGGCTTTAGTTCGTGAGAAAGTAAAAGCTATTATTTGCCTTGGAGTAGATAATAAAAAAATTATCGATGCTTTTGGAAATGTAGTTGATATGATGATTGAAGTACAAAATATGCGTGAAGCCGTTATTATGGCACAACGTTTAACTGAAAAAGGAGATACGGTTTTGTTGTCGCCAGCTTGTGCTAGTTTTGATTTGTTTGAAAACTATGAAGACAGAGGTCGTCAGTTTAAAGATGCAGTACATAATTTGTAAAAAAAGTTAGGAGTTAGAGGTTAGGAGTTAGAAGTCCTCCATTTATTGAAAGTTTTTTCTAATAACCCAACCCCATAACTTATAACTGACAACACATAACTTAAAAACGATGAAACAACTAATTAGCAGATTAAAAGGAGATAAAGGGATTTGGTCATTCGTGGCCTTATTAGCCTTGTTTTCCTTTATGCCTGTTTTTAGTGCCAGTAGTAATTTGGCTTATTTGGGTCATGGAACGGGAAATACTTTAGGGTATTTGTTGAAACATTTGGCGCATATTGGCTGTGGTTTTGCCATTATTTATTACATTCATAAAATACCGTATCATTATTTCCGTTCTATATCTAAATGGTTGTTGCCTATAGTTTGGGTAGTTCTAGCCATTACCATGATAAAAGGAACGGTAATTGGCGGAGCTAATGCTAGTAGGTGGCTCCAAATTCCGTTTGTGGGGATTTCATTTCAGCCATCAGCTTTTGCGGCTTTGGTTTTGTTTGTATTTGTAGCACGTTATTTATCAAAAACAAGAACAGCACCTATTGATTTCTTAGAATCGTTGAGAGAACTTTGGTTGCCCGTTTTTATCACTTTGATATTTATTCTTCCTTCGAATTTTTCTACTACTGCATTAATTTTTTCTATGGTTTTAATGTTGGTCTTCATTGGGAAATATCCCATGAAGTACATCGGAATTATTGTAGGTTCTGGAATTATATTTCTAACCTTTTTTGTTTTGGTTTCCAAAGCGTTTCCAGATGCTAAATTTTTTAGTAGGGTTAGAACCTGGGAAAGCCGAATTGAAAATTTCAGTACAGATAAACCAGATGAAGACGATTACCAAATAGAGAAAGCTAAAATTGCTATTGCATCAGGTAAAATATATGGATTAGGACCAGGGAAAAGCGTTCAGAAAAACTTTTTGCCACAATCTTCTTCCGATTTTATTTATGCCATTATTGTTGAAGAATATGGTTTGATTGGAGGTTTAGGAGTGTTGTTTTTGTATTTGTTGTTGCTTTTTAGATTCGTAATAGCTTCGCATAAGGCCAATACACTTTTTGGGAAATTAGTCGTCATAGGACTCGGTTTTCCAATGATTTTTCAGGCTATGATTAATATGGCTGTGGCTGTAGAATTATTACCTGTTACGGGACAAACCTTACCTTTAATTAGTAGTGGAGGAACTTCAATCTGGATGACTTGTATTGCATTGGGAATTATCATTGGTGTAACCAAAAAAGAAGAAGAAATAGAACAGGAACAAAAAGATGCAGCGAAAAGAGAAGAAGCATTGCAACGATTAATTGATGCTGAAATTGCATTAGAAGAACAACAAAAAGAGTCTTATTCGATAGAAGATAAAATGGCTAATCCGATGAATGCCGTTTTAAATAAATAGATTGATAGCAATGAAACAGTATAAATTCATATTAAGCGGCGGAGGAACAGGTGGACATATCTATCCTGCAATTGCAATTGCCAATGAATTAAAATCGCGATTTCCGGATGCGGAATTTCTTTTTGTGGGAGCTGAAGATAAGATGGAAATGCAAAAAGTACCGCAAGCAGGATATGCTATTAAAGGTTTATGGATTGTTGGTTTGCAAAGAAAATTAACTTTGCAAAATTTATTGTTCCCGGTTAAACTCTTTGATAGTTTACAGAAATCGAGAAAGATAATCAAACAATTCAAGCCCGATGTCGTTATCGGTACAGGAGGTTTTGCAAGTGGTCCTTTGTTGCAAATGGCCAATACGCTTGGGATTCCAACGCTAATTCAGGAGCAAAATTCTTTTCCAGGAATTACTAATAAATTGTTGAGTAAAAAAGCACACACTATTTGTGTGGCCTATGAAAATCTAGAACGATTTTTTCCAAAAGGGAAAATGATTTTGACAGGAAATCCTGTTCGTCAGGATTTAATTGCTATTGAAAGCAAAAGAGCAGAAGCAATAGCATATTTTAATTTGGATGCCAATAAAAAAACGCTTTTGGTTCTTGGTGGAAGTCTAGGTGCCAGAAGAGTAAATCAGTTAATTGAAAAAGAACTAAAAAATATTCAGGATCAAAATGTTCAAATTATCTGGCAATGTGGAAAATTGTATTTTGAAGAGTATAAAAAATACAATTCAGAAAATGTTCAGGTAGTAGCTTTTATTGAAAAAATGGATTTTGTTTATGCTGCTGCTGATGTTATTATTTCGCGTGCAGGAGCTTCTTCGGTATCGGAATTATGTATTGTGGGGAAACCAGTAATTTTTATTCCATCGCCTAATGTGGCCGAAGATCATCAAACAAAAAATGCTAAAGCTATTGTCGATAAAAAAGGAGCACTTTTAATTAAAGAATCCGAATTGGAATCTGAATTTATTTTGGTTTTTGAAGCTTTGCTGAAAGATCCGGAAAAACAAAAGCAGTTGAGCGAAAATATAAAAGAACTCGCTTTGCCTGAAGCAACAAAGCAAATTGCTGACGAAATTGTGAAATTAATTAGAAATAAATAATCAGAAATACATTTAATAATTATGAACTTAAACCAAATACATAACGTCTATTTTATCGGTATCGGTGGTATTGGTATGAGTGCTTTGGCGCGCTATTTTAAGTATATTGGAAAACAAGTTTCTGGTTATGATAAAACACCAACAATTTTAACGAATGAGTTAATTGAAAGTGGAATTGATATTCATTTTGATGATGATATTAGTTTAATTCCCAAAGATTATTTTATCGAAAATACCTTAGTTATTATTACGCCTGCAGTTCCAAAAACACATGCCGAATGGAATTTCTTTTTAGAGCGTGATTATCAGGTCAAAAAAAGAGCAGAAGTTTTAGGAATAATTACCAAGGATACTTTCTGTTTTGCAGTGGCAGGAACACACGGGAAAACGACTACATCTAGTATTTTAGGACATATTTTACATGAAAGTGGTGCTGATGTTACGGCTTTTATTGGTGGAATTGTAGAGAATTACAATTCGAATTTAATAGGAAGTGGAAAAACCGTTACGGTTGTTGAAGCAGATGAATTTGATCGTTCGTTTTTGCATTTGCATCCGGATATTGCTTGTGTGACTTCTATGGATGCCGATCATTTGGATATTTATGGTACTAGTGATGCTATTAAAGAATCGTTTACTGAATTTGCTAATAAAGTAGAAGATAAAAGAAGGCTGTTTATTACTACTGATTTGCCTCTTTCGGGAGTTTCAGTAGGAGTTAATGAAGAAGCTGTATATAATGCTTTTAATATCAGAATAGAAAATGGTAGTTATGTTTTTGATGTACAAACACCTAATGCTATTTTAAAAGATTTCCGTTTTGGTTTACCAGGAAGACATAATTTGATGAATGCTTTAATGGCTCTTGCGATGGCTGTAAATTTCGGTACCCCAACCGATGCGATTGCAAAAGCCTTGGCTTCATTCAAAGGAATAAGAAGACGTTTTTCATACCAAATTAGAACTGAAAATTTTGTTTATATTGATGATTACGCTCATCATCCTACTGAAATAAATGCAGTGCATCAAGCGGTGAGGGAATTGTATCCAAATAAAAAAGTATTGGCTATTTTTCAACCGCATTTGTTTAGTAGAACAAAAGATTTTGCAGAAGATTTTGCAAAAAGTCTTTCGCAATTTGATGAAGTGTTGTTGATGGATATTTATCCAGCTAGAGAATTACCTATGGAAGGAGTAACTTCGGAATGGTTGTTGTCTAAAATGGATAACGAGAATAAAAAAATAGTTTCGAAAGAAGATTTAATAGCAACAATGTTGAAAAGTGACGCTCCAGTTGTAGTAACAATTGGTGCGGGCGATATAGGTGAAATGGTAGGAGCAATTAAAATAGCTTTAGATGAAAAAAATATTTAATTGGACAAACATCAGACTAATCCTAATGCTAGGGCTAATGGTTTTTCTTTTTTCATTCACTTCAAAGCGAAATGAAAAACGTAAAATAAGTAAAATTGATGTTGTTTTTGTAGGAGAAAACAATCTTTTTATTAAATCGGAAACGGTTAATAAATTGTTAATAGAAAATAAGAGTAACCCCTTAGGTATTGAAAAAGATAAATTAGATTTGAATAAGCTGGAAAGAAAACTCAATTCAAATGCGATGATTGATAAATCGGATGTTTTTGTAAGTATTGATGGTGTTCTAAAAGCGGTGGTGAAGCAAAAAACTCCTGTAGCCAGAGTGGTTGATGATTTTGATTCTTTTTATATTGATTATAAGGGAGGTAAGATGCCGTTATCGGATAATTTTACAGCTAGAGTTCCTCTCGTTTCGGGTAATGTAAATACTCAAAATGCAGAAAAATTAGCACAATTGTTTCGGGTAATTCATGAAGATGATTTTTTGAAAAAAAACATCATTGCAATTCAGGTTATGCCCAATGCTAGCTTAAAAATGTTCAATAGAAATTACCATTACCAAATTGAGTTTGGCAGTATGATGGATTTTGAAACAAAATTTAAGAACTATAAAGCTTTTTTTCAAAAAGCAGTTTTAGATAGTACATTGTATAAATATAAGAAGATTGACCTCAGGTTTACAAAACAAGTAGTTTGCACTAAATAATAGGAAATGGAAAAAGAGAATATTGCAGTAGGTCTAGATATAGGGACAACCAAAATCGTTGCCATGATAGGCAAGAAAAATGAGTATGGTAAGTTAGAGATTTTGGGAGTTGGAAAATCCAAAAGTCTAGGTGTGGCTAGAGGTGTGGTTAATAATATTACACAAACCATTCAGTCTATTCAGCAAGCAATTAATGAAGCAGAAACAAATTCAGGTTATAAAATTAAAGATGTTGTTGTAGGGATTGCAGGTCAGCACATTCGTAGTATTCAACATACTGATTACATTAGTAGAAGTAATCCAGAAGAAGTAATCGGTGGAAATGACATTCAATTATTGATTGATCAGGTAAATAAATTGGCCATGTTACCGGGTGAGGAAATTATTCATGTTTTACCTCAGGAATTTAAAATAGATGGACAATCGGAAATAAAAGAACCAATCGGAATGTATGGTGGACGACTAGAATCTAGTTTTCACGTTGTTGTTGGTCAGGCATCGTCTATACGTAATGTAGGACGTTGTATTCAAAGTTCTGGTATCGAATTATCAGGTTTGACTTTAGAGCCATTAGCTTCGTCTGATGCAGTTTTGAGTCAAGAAGAAAAAGAAGCAGGAGTAGCACTAATTGACATTGGTGGTGGAACAACTGATTTGGCTATTTTTAAAGATGGAATTATTCGTCATACGGCAGTAATTCCTTTTGGAGGAAATGTAATTACTGATGATATCAAAGAAGGCTGTTCTATTATAGAAAAACAGGCGGAATTGTTGAAAGTAAAATTTGGTTCAGCTTGGCCAGGAGAAAATAAAGACAACGAGATTGTATCTATTCCAGGATTAAGAGGAAGAGAACCAAAGGAGATTTCGTTAAAAAACCTATCAAAAATTATTCATGCTCGTGTAGTAGAAATAATCGAGCAGGTTTTTACAGAAGTAAAAGCGTATGGTCACGAAGATCCAAGAAAAAAATTAATTGCTGGAATTGTACTTACTGGAGGTGGAGCTCAATTGAAACACATCAAACAATTAGTAGAATACATCACAGGAATGGATACCAGAATAGGATATCCTAATGAGCATTTAGCAGGAAATTCAGATGAAGAATTTTCTAGTCCTTTATATGCAACAGCAGTGGGATTAGTAATGAATAGCATTTGTAATAATACACAAAGTGCTATTAGAAAAGAAGAGGTTGTTGCCCAAAGAGCGGTTTATTATCGCGAACCAGTTGTTGAAACTGTAGAACGATATGAGCATGAAGTAGAACAGTTAGAAACACAAAGTTATTCTAAAAAAGAAGAATCAACAGGAGAAAAAATTAAACGTTCCTTTTTTGATCGGTATGTTGATAAGATTAAAGATTTTTTAGATAACGCAGAGTAGTAAGATAAAACGATTAAAGACATAATAAATTAATATCAAATACCAAATAATATGACGAGCAACTCAGAATTTGGAAGCATTTCATTTGATTTACCCAAAAATCAATCCAATGTTATAAAAGTAATAGGTGTAGGTGGAGGCGGAAGTAATGCAATTAATCACATGTTCAAGCAAGGAATCAAAGGAGTTGATTTTATTGTTTGTAACACGGATTCACAAGCATTACAAAATAGTTCAGTTCCTAATAAAATTCAATTAGGAGTTAATCTAACAGAAGGTCTTGGTGCTGGAGCAAATCCAGATGTGGGACAACAATCAGCTATAGAAAGCATTGCCGATATCGAAAAGATGTTAGATCGTGGAACTAAAATGGTTTTTATTACAGCTGGAATGGGTGGTGGTACCGGAACTGGTGCAGCCCCTGTAATTGCTCAACTGGCTAAAGAAAGAGAAATTCTTACTGTAGGTATTGTAACCTTACCGTTTACTTTCGAAGGAAAAGTGCGTCAGGAACAAGCGCTTATTGGAATTGAAAAATTGCGTAAACAAGTAGATTCTTTAATTGTTATCAATAATAACAAATTAAGAGAAGTATATGGAAATCTTGGTTTTAAAGCAGGATTCTCAAAAGCAGACGAAGTTTTGGCAACAGCCTCTAGAGGAATTGCCGAAGTAATTACACATCACTATACTCAAAATATCGATTTACGTGATGCTAAAACCGTATTAGCAAATAGCGGAACAGCTATCATGGGTTCATCTGTAGCTTCAGGTGAAAACAGAGCTAAAGAAGCTATAATTGCGGCTTTAGATTCTCCGTTATTAAATGATAATAAAATTACAGGGGCCAAAAACGTATTGTTGCTCATCGTTTCTGGGTCTAACGAAATTACCTTAGATGAAATTGGTGAAATTAATGACCACATTCAAAGTGAAGCGGGTTATAACGCTAATATCATCATGGGAGTTGGTGAAGATGATACATTAGGTGATGCAGTTGCTGTAACAATCATTGCAACTGGATTTGATATTGAACAACAAAACGGAATTGTAAATACAGAACCAAAAAAAATCATACACACGCTGGAAGATGAGCAAAGAAGTGTTCATAATTTAAGTAATAATACAGTTGCAGGTTTTGATTTAAATATTGACAAACCAGTAAATAAAACCGAAGATAGAGTAGTATTTGATTTAATAGATGAAGATGAAGTGGTTGCTTTTGCTCCAACTCCAATCGTTCCAGTTGAGGGAAACGAACAATTGATGGCAATGTCTGAATTTATTAAAAATATAGATGTTACTTTCGAAATAGTTTCACCAATTAAAGAAGAAGAATTTACTTTTTCTACACCAAAAGTAGAAGAAGTAAAACAACAACTAATTATTGAACAACCAAAAGCATTCGAAAAACAAGAACAAACTTCTATTTCTTTTGATATGCCTTTGTTTAAAGCAGAACCAGTTCAGGAAAAAGAAGAAAAAGTATTTTTCGAATTAACAAATGAAACTAAAGAGATAAAAGTAAATCAAGCGGTTCAATTTGTGCCAGTTACTGAATTATCCGACAAAGGAGTTATCAAGTATTCTCTTGAAGAATATATGGATGCAGAAAATGAATTATTAGCTTCTAAACCAGTTTCAAAAGTGGCAGAAGAAGTAATTCCAGAGGAGTTAAACATTACAATGAAAAAAGTAGAAA
The DNA here is from genome assembly GCF_041729725.1 of Flavobacterium zubiriense. Taxonomy (NCBI): domain Bacteria; kingdom Pseudomonadati; phylum Bacteroidota; class Flavobacteriia; order Flavobacteriales; family Flavobacteriaceae; genus Flavobacterium; species Flavobacterium zubiriense. Next base: position 207,288 of record NZ_JBCFQL010000005.1, read on the forward strand.
TGGCTCCAGAAAATTTTTCAAATGCCGAAGATATTTCTCCTATTGAGATGACAATTGAAGAAACTTTGCGTTTAAGAGCCGATGAAAGAAGAAAAAAATTAAAAGAATTTAATTATAAGTTTCATAACAACGTTTCTAAAATTGATGAGTACGAAAAAGAACCTGCTTACAAAAGATTAGGCATCGATATTTCTAACAATCAAACTAACAATGCTAACTCAAGAATTTCAGTGGGAACAGATAGTAATAACGATTTACAATTGCGTTCTAATAATTCTTATTTGCATGATAATGTAGATTAGTGAACTTAACTTTTTAGAGAATAACCCGAAAATTGCATTTAATTTTCGGGTTATTTTTTTTACCTTCGCATGGGGTTTAAGTCAAAGGAAATGCTTTTAAAAAGTATTTCTATCTTATCAAATTCGATTTATTCAAAACAACATCAAACAAAGCAGTTATTGCTTTTTAATAAAAAAATACAAATGAGTTTATCAACACAAATCATGGATGAAATGAAAACAGCCATGAAAGCCAAAGATACCGTTGCATTAGAAGCTTTAAGAGCCATAAAATCAGAATTACTTTTAGCACAAACTGCATCAGGTTCTAAAGAAGAAATTTCAGAAGATGAAGAGGTTAAATTGTTACAACGTTTGGTGAAAACTCGTAAAGAAAGTGCTAGGATTTTTGCAGAACAAAACCGTCCTGATTTAGTAGAGCCAGAATTAGCTCAAGTTGCAGTAATTGAGAAATTCTTACCAGCTCAATTAAGTGAAGAAGAAATTGAAGCTATAATTGCAAAAATCATTGCCGAAACAGGAGCATCTGGAATTGCATCTATGGGAAAAGTAATGGGATTAGCTTCGGCTCAACTAGGAGGGACTGCTGAAGGAAAAACTATTTCAACAATCGTAAAAAAATTATTAGTTTAATAAAATAGATTGTTAGTTTGAGATATTGGTTGAGTGATTTTTAAATCTAAAATCAGCAATCGTTAATCTAAAATCAACAATCAAATGACTGAGTAGTTCAACTGGATAGAATATCAGATTTCGACTCTGAGGGTTGCAGGTTCGAACCCTGTCTCGGTCACAAAATAAATAGCCTCAAAAATAATCAAGTGAGATTGGTTGTTTTTGAGGCTTTTTATTTTAAATTGTGTCCAATTATAAAATCAATTTAATGGAGTTCAATATATTATTTCATCTTTTTGTGCTTCTTGTTTTTGGAATACTTGCTCTTCTGTTGATTGTATTTAGGATTATTGAACCAACTTATGTTTTAATCTTTAAAAAACCGTTGTTTTTGCATATTTATCCTTTGTTGAAAAAGTTGAATGATGAGCAAAAAGTGATTTTAAAAAATCATTTCCCTTTTTACAATCGGCTTAATTTAAAAAAGAAAAGGTATTTTGAACATAGAGTAAAAGAATTTATAAGTAAATATGAGTTTGAGGGTAAGGATATAGAAATTACCGAATTCATGAAAATACTTATTGCTGGAACGTATGTTATGTTAACTTTTGGATTAAGGAAATATTTGATTGAATTATTTTCAAGAATAGTTGTTTATCCGTCCAGTTATTATTCGTCTTCAAATGATGCGTATCATAAAGGAGAATTTAATCTTGGAATGAAATCAGTTGTTTTTTCATGGGAAGATTATATTTTAGGGAATGAGATTTCCAATGATAATATTAATTTAGGATTGCATGAATTTGCTCATGCACTGCATTTTCATTGTTTGAAGAGTAATGACCCTAGTGCAGTTATCTTTTATGATGAGTTTAATAAAAGTATGCGATATTATAAAGATGAATTTCTGAATAATGAACTACGTTCTAAGGGCTATTTCAGGTTATATGCTTATCAAAACCAATTCGAATTTTTAGCTGTAATCCTTGAGCATTTTTTTGAGACGCCAGCTATTTTTAAAAAGCAGCATCCGGAACTATTTAAAATTATCGTAAAGATGATTAATTTTGAAGAAAGGGTTTAAAAATAAGAAAGTCCCAATTAAGGGACTTTTCTAGTTTTATAATGTGGTGATTTTCTTCAGATCGGCTACTGTTGCAATAGGATCAGCAGCGCCAAAAACGTAACTTCCTGCTACAAGAACGTCAGCACCTGCTTCTACGAGTTGAGCAGCATTTTTATTAGTAACGCCACCGTCAATTTCGATAAGTGTTGAAGCTCCTTTTTTATTAATCAAAGCTTTTAGTTTTCTGATTTTATCGTATGTGTTTTCAATAAATGATTGTCCTCCAAAACCAGGATTCACACTCATGATGCAAACTAGGTCAATATCATTGATTACATCTTCTAACAAATCTACATTGGTATGCGGATTTAATGCCACTCCTGCTTTCATTCCTTCGGCCTTAATCGCTTGTAGAGTTCTGTGTAAGTGAGTTGTTGCTTCCAGGTGAACCGTAAGTACATCAGCTCCTAGTTTTTTAAAAGTGCTAATATATCTGTCTGGGTCAACAATCATCAAGTGTACGTCGATAGTTTTTGTAGCGTGTCTTTTAATTGCTTCTAAAACCGGCATTCCAAAAGAAATATTAGGAACAAAAACACCATCCATGATGTCAATGTGAAACCAGTCTGCCTCACTAGCATTAATCATTTTGATGTCACGTTCTAGATTAGCAAAATCAGCTGCTAAAACTGAAGGGGCAATAAGTGTGTTTTTCATTATGGTTGTGTTGTGTATGATTTTTTGCAAAGGTACAAAATCAAATTAGAAATTATGTTTTCTTGATTGAGCAGTTTTTTTGCATGACTAAAAAGGGGGCGTTATGATTAGTGCAAAAAAAACTCCAGTGTTTAGCTGGAGTTTTTGTGATATTAATTTTAGGATTAACCTAAATATGTTTTTAATATTTTACTTCTAGAAGTATGTTTTAATCTACGGATTGCTTTTTCTTTAATTTGGCGAACTCGCTCACGAGTTAAGTCGAAAGTTTCTCCAATTTCTTCTAAAGTCATTGGGTGTTGATCGCCAAGGCCAAAATACAAACGAACTACATCAGCTTCACGAGGAGTTAATGTTTCTAATGAACGCTCGATTTCAGTGCGCAATGATTCATGGATTAATTCTCTATCTGGATTTGGAGATTCACCTGAACGCAATACATCATATAGGTTAGAGTCTTCTCCTTCAACAAGAGGTGCATCCATAGATAGGTGACGACCAGAGTTTTTCATAGACTCTTTTACATCATTTACTGTCATGTCTAGTTCTTTTGCGATTTCCTCAGCAGAAGGTGGACGCTCATTAGATTGCTCTAATAACGCATACATTTTGTTGATTTTATTGATAGAACCAATTTTATTTAAAGGCAAACGTACAATACGAGATTGTTCAGCTAAAGCTTGCAAAATCGATTGACGAATCCACCATACAGCGTAAGAGATGAATTTGAAACCACGAGTTTCATCAAAACGTTGAGCCGCTTTAATTAAACCTAAGTTTCCTTCGTTAATTAAATCAGGAAGGGTTAATCCTTGATTTTGATATTGTTTTGCTACCGAAACAACGAAACGTAAATTGGCTTTCGTCAATTTTTCAAGAGCTCTCTGATCTCCAGCTTTGATGCGTTGCGCTAATTCTACTTCTTCGTCAGCAGTAATAAGGTCAACTTTTCCAATTTCTTGTAAATATTTGTCTAATGATGCAGTTTCACGATTAGTAACCTGCTTGGTGATTTTAAGTTGTCTCATGATAATGTTGTCCCAATTTTTATAGTGTACAAATGATTATACGTGTACAGTTGAAAAAAGTTACAAAACTTTTAAAATAATTTATTTAATTTCAATATTGAACATTTAAAAAGCTAGTTTGAAGTGTACTTTTCGAACAGTCTTTCTTGTTTAGTCTTTATTTTTTTCTTAGAATTTTAGAAAGAATCCCAAAAGCACCCCGGATAAAAGTAGCACTTGTAAGTACTTTTAAGACTGATTTCCCAACAACTTCGGTAGTGCTAGTTTCTTTTTTGGCAGAAGTTTTTGTTGCTTTTTTTTCCTCTTCTTTGATGTTTTCTTCTTCAATATGTGCAATTTTTTTGTTCAGTATTTCATAAGCACTTTCGCGATCAATGTTTTCGCTGTATTTTTTAACCAGTTTAGATTTAGTGTTAATTTCTTGAATTTCACTTTCGGTTAAAACATCCATTCTACTCATTGGGGCTCTGAGCATTGTTGCTGCTAATGGTGTTGGAATTCCTTTTTCGTTTAAAGCGGTTACTAAGGCTTCTCCAATTCCAAGACTAGTTAGTATTTCGCTGGTGTTGTAAAATTCAGAACTCGGGTAATTATCAGCAGTTTGCTTGATGGCTTGTCTGTCTTTGGCAGTAAAAGCTCTAAGCGCGTGTTGGATTTTAAGGCCTAATTGGGCTAGTATCCCACTTGGTACGTCCATTGGATTTTGAGTGATAAAGTAAATTCCAATTCCTTTCGAACGAATTAATTTTACAATCGTTTCAATTTGTTCTAATAGTGTTTTGCTTGCTTCTTTGAATATTAAATGCGCTTCATCAATAAAAATCACTAATTCAGGTTGGTCTGCATCTCCCTTTTCAGGCATTTGTTGGTAGATTTCGGCAAGTAAACTTAGCATGAATGTGGAGAATAATTTGGGTTTGTCCTGAATGTCAGTCAAGCGAAGAATGTTTACATAGCCTTTTCCGTTTTGATCGATTCTCATTAAATCATCAATGTCAAAGGACATTTCTCCAAAAAAGAGTTCTGCACCTTGTTGTTCTAATTCGATAATTTTTCTCAGAATAATTCCTGTTGTTGAAGTTGATATTTTACCATAACTGGCTGATATTTCTTCTTTTCCTTCTTCGGTAATAAAATTAATTACTTTTTTAAAATCTTTGAGATCGAGTAGTGGCATCTTATTATCGTCACAATATTTAAATATAATAGATACAACACCTGCTTGCGTATCGTTTAAATCTAATATTCGAGAGAATAAAACCGGGCCAAATTCAGAAACCGTTGCTCGCATCCGGACACCACTTTGTTCTGATAAACTTAAAAGCTCTACTGGAAAACCAGCTGTTTGATAGGGGATATTGATTTTGTTATGTCTTTCGGTAATGAATGATTTTTCTTCCCCTTCTTTAGCGATGCCACTGAAATCACCTTTTATATCCATCATTAAAACGGGAATTCCGAAGGAAGATAGTTGTTCAGACAAGACTTGAATGGTCTTGGTTTTCCCCGTTCCAGTTGCTCCAGCAATCAATCCGTGTCTATTTAAGGTCTTTAAAGGTATTTTTATGTGGGCATTATTTAAAGTTTCTCCGTCTAGAATAGCTCCACCCAGTATTATGCTTTCTCCTTTAGATTGGTAACCTTGAGTGATGTGTTCGGTAAATTTTTCGCTCTTATTCATGAAAAGTGTGGGTATTTTAAGGTTATACAATATATGTGATTAATGTTCATTGGGGTTATCAATTTAATATTTACTGTAATTTTAAGCCTTTTTTTTTGTTAAATGAAAAAAAAAAATGCTTTTTGCACAAAGGAATCATATCTTGAAATATTACTGTATATAATCACAAATTAATAAATTTTTTTATCAAAATCTGTCGATTTTTATGAAGATATTGATAAAAAAATAATGTCAATGTTTTTTAAACATCAATTTACAATTGATTAATTTGAATATAATGAAAAAAAATTTTTTTATTTGAACTAAACATATAAATTTGCGGGACTACAAGTTAATTATAACTATATTAAATTATTTAAAACTATTAAAATTTAAAAAAAAATGGCAAACGTTAAAAAAGAAAGCAGTTCAAAAGGAGGAGGAATGATTTCAGGAATCATTATTTTATTGTGTGTGGGTGTAGGAGTTATGATTTGGAAATTTGTCATGGGCTCACCTGCTAACTTTGAGGGAGGAAATCCAGAAACTGGTCACCCAATTAATGCTTTAGGACAAGTATACCATGGAGGTGCAATTGTACCAGTATTGTTAGGGATGTTATTGATGGTTCTTGTTTTTTCAATCGAGAGATATTTTGTAATTTCTAAAGCGGCTGGAAAAGCAAATTTAGATGTTTTTATGACAAATGTTCAATCAAGTATTAAAGGTGGGCAAATTGAAGAAGCTATTGCTGCTTGTGACAAACAACAAGGTTCGGTTGCAAATGCAATCAAATCAGCATTAATTAAGTATCAAGACGTTAAAAAAGAAGGATTCAATAGTGAAGAAGCTTCTGAAACTATACACAAAGAAATCGAAGAGGCTACGTCACTGGAAATGCCAATGTTGCAAAAAAACATGACTATCATTTCTTCTTTAGTGTCTTTAGGTACCCTTATTGGTTTGTTAGGAACGGTATCTGGTATGATTAAAGCGTTTGGTGCGTTAGCTTCTGCTGGTACTCCCGATCAAGCTGCTCTTGCAAGTGGTATTTCTGAGGCACTTATCAATACTGCAACTGGTATTGGAACTTCTGCTGTAGCAATTATTTCTTATAATTTCTTTACTTCTAAAATTGATGATTTGACTTATTCAATTGATGAGGCTGCTGTTTCAATTGTAAATACTTACAGAAGATTCAGAGGAAGTTTGAAGCAATAATTATTTTGGTATTTTATAATATCAAATTAAAAAACAAAAAGAATGGCTAAAATAAAAATAAATAAAAATCCGGGGTCAACAGATATGACCGCCATGTGTGATGTTGCATTCCTTTTGCTTACTTTCTTTGTTATGACTTCAACAGCTAAGATTCCTGAAGTAATGCCTGTTGACACACCTGCATCAACTGTTCAAACAAAGTTGCCTGATTCAGATTTGGCAACCTTGACTATAGGTAATGTTGATGGTGAGGATAGAGTGTTTTTTGATCTTAAAGGGAAAGATGTTCGTAAAAAAACGCTTGAACTGATGGCAGAAAAATATGGTGTAACTTTCTCAGAAGAAGATAAGGATAAGTTTGCTTTAATGACTGATTTTGGAGTGCCAATTGGAAGTCTTAAGCAAATAATCGATATGAAATCTTCTGATCGTGTTAAGGCTAATCAAACTGGTATACCAATGGATTCGCTAAACAATCAATTGAAAGAATGGGTTTACAACGCTCGTAAGGCGAATATTGAAGTGAATGATAAAGAGTTGCAGGTAGCAATAAAAGGTGATGCTAAAGAGCAATATCCTGTTATTAGAAAAGTAATGGATCTTTTGCAAGATCAGAATGTAAATACTTTTAGCTTGATAACTGGACTAAGAGGAAAAGATTTTTAATAAATAAAAATACACTAAAATGGCTGAATTAAATACCGGCGACAGTGGTGGTGGTAAAGGCGGCAAAGTAAGAAGTAAAAAACAAAATTCAAAGGTAGATTTAACTGCCATGGTGGATTTGGCCTTCCTGCTAATTACGTTCTTTATGCTTACTACTTCGTTGTCAAAACCTCAATCGATGAGTTTAGGGTTGCCAGATAAAAAACCTAAGGAAGATTCAAAGGATATGAAAGTTGACGAAAATCGTACAATGACAGTAATGTTAGGCGAGAATGATGAATTAACTTTTTATATGGGGTTGATTTACAGTCCCATAGCTGGCCCGAAGAAGATTGCTTACGGTAAAGATGGGATACGCAAAGAGTTGTTAAAAAGGAAAAAAGAAGTTTTAGCATATTCTACTGCAAAAGGAAGACCAGATCAAGGAATGATTGTTATTATCAAGCCTACTAAAAAGTCTACTTACAAAAATGTGGTTGATATTTTAGATGAAATGGCAATTTCTTCTATTCCTATCTATACAATTAGTAATGACTTTTTGCCTGAGGAACAAAAATTGTTAGAAGGAAAATAAGAGTAATCTTATTTTCTTAATAACCTAATAATTAAGAAAAATGAAATTAGATATATTAAAAAATTCATGGGTTGATATCGTTTTCGAAGGACGTAACAAACTTTATGGAGCTTATGATTTAAGAAAATCTAGCGGCAAAACTTCTACAAAAGCTCTTATTCTTGGCGCTTTGTTTTTTAGTTTGGCAGTTAGTGCTCCTCTTATTATCAGTATGATTCCTAAATCGGTTGATGATGAAGATCTTACAATAAGAGAAGTTAAGCTTACAGATGTAAAGTTGCCTCCAAAGAAAGTTGAACCACCTAAATTGAATGCACCGCCACCTCCACCACCACCTCCAAAAGTTGATCAGGTGAAATTTGTTAAGCCTGTTGTGGCCAAAGCAGAAGAAGTAGTTGAGGAACCGCCTAAGATTGTCGATTTGAAAGATAAAAAAATCGGTAATCAAACTATAAAAGGTGATCCAGATGCTGTACTAACTGTAGCTCCAGCTGGTACTGGTCCTAAGACTAGTCAAGTAGTTGAAGAATCTGATGATCAAGTTTATAATACTGCGGGTATTGAAGTAAAACCTGAGTTTCCTGGTGGTATGGAAAAATTCTATTCTTTTGTAGGTAAAAACTATCGTACTCCAGAAGAAGAAGGTTTAAAAGGAAAGGTGTATGTTACTTTTGTTGTTGAAAAAGATGGTTCATTAACAGATATCAAAGTATTAAGAGATATTGGTTATGGAACAGGAAAGGAAGCGATAAGAGTATTACAAAAATCACCAAAATGGAATCCAGGTATACAAAATGGAAAGCCTGTTAGGGTTCTTTACTCCTTACCGATTTCAATTCAAAGTGCTGATTAATGCTGCGAAAATTTATTACAAATAGGAAGAAGAAATCGCTGAAAGAGCGATTTCTTCTCGTTATAGCCGTTTTGTTTTTTATGCTATACTTCGTTTTGGGATTAGTTGTTCTATTTATGGATGATTTCCCAATTAAAATGCCAATGAATTATCGAATTGCTTTTGGAATACTTTTGATGGTGTATGCTTTTATTCGCTGTTGGAGAGTTATTAATGATAATAAGGAATAGTTATGAAAAAATTAATGTTATCACTTTCTTTTTTTTTGTTTCTAGCAATAGGGATTTTTGTTTCGTGTAAGCAATCGGATTCGAAAAAAGATAAAGAATCTATTATTAAAGGTAAGGTTGACTTATTAGTTGATGAGACTGTAAAGCCTTTGCTAGAGGATCAAATAGCTGTTTTTGAAAGTGAATATGATGCTCAAATTACACTTCAAGCTAAATCCGAAAAGGAATTAATGCAAAAATTCCTTAAAGATACTTCTGGTATTGCTATTTTGACAAGACCTTTAAGTGCAAATGAAACTAAGTTTTTCGAACAAATGAAAATCAAGCCTAAAACAACCAAATTTGCAACTGATGCGATTGCTTTAATTTCGAATAAAAAGGATTTGGATACTTTAATTGCAATGAAAGATGTAGTTGCTTTTTTGAAAGGGGATTTAAAAACTAAGATTAAAGGTTTGGTATTTGATAATCCTAATTCAAGCACAGTTCGCTATTTTACTGCTCTTGCAGGAGTAAAAGAAGTTCCTAAAGAAGGGGTCTATTCTTTTAAATCGAATGAAGAAGTTGTTAAGTTTGTAGCGGAAAACGATGGGATTATTGGTGTAATAGGAGTAAATTGGTTATTGCAGCCCACAGCTAGTATTAAGGATTATTTAACTAATATTAATGTATTAAGTGTCCAAGGTTTGAATAAAAATTCTTATTTTGCACCTACTCAGAACAATCTAGCAGAAGGAACTTATCCTTTGGCACGTGATTTGTTTATTATTAATTGTCAGGGGTATTCAGGATTAGGGATGGGCTTTGCTTCTTTTTTAGCTGGAGACATTGGACAAAGAATCATTTTGAAATCAGGAATGCTACCTAAAGATATTCCCGGTCGAAAGATTTTGATAAAAAGTAGATTGAAATAAAGTGTAAAGAAAAATGAAAATGAATAAATTAAATAAAACAACAATGAACAATTTTAAAATTTTAAGTGTTGCTCTTTTTGCTTCGGTTTCTGTGGTTAATGCACAGGATATTAATGAGGTAAAGAAACAAATTGATGCAGAGCAATTTCAAAAAGCTAAAACATCTTTAAAATCGATAATTAATTCTAATCCTTCAGAAGGAAAGGCTTTTTTTCTTTTAGGAAATATATATTTGAATCAATCAGTTATTGATTCGGCTAGTATTACTTATAATGAAGGTTTAAAAGCTAAAAATGAAGCTCATTTTAATTACATTGGATTGGGGCAAATTGATTTAGAGAAAAAAGATGTAGCTGCAGCAAAAGCAAAGTTTGAGTCAGCTAAAAAAGAAATGCGTAAAAAAGATTTTGAAGAATTCATTTATATAGCAAAAGCGTATATGGATAATTCAAATCCTGATTACAAAGCGGCTCTTGCAATTTTAGAGCTTGCAAAAGAAAAAAATGCTGCTGAACCACAAGTGCTTTTAGCTTTAGGTGATGCCTTTTATGGAGATAAAAATCAAAATGAAGCTTTTTCAGCTTATCGTAATGCTTTTCAAGCGGACAATACTTTAATTAGGGCTAAAATGCAATTAGGAGTTTTGTTAAAGGGAGCAAAAGCATATAAAGAAGCTGTAGCTGCATACAACGAAGTAATTGCTTTAAGTCCAAATTATGGCCCTGTGTACAGAGAATTAGCTGAAACCTACTACTACTGGGCATTAAATGTACCTGGTCGTTATGAGGAATACATGAAAGAAGCGTTGTCTTTTTATGAAAAATACATGACTCTTACAGATTATTCATTAGTTTCTCGTATGCGTCATGCTGATTTCTTAATTCTTGCTAAAGATTACAAAGCTTTAGAAATAGAAGCTAACAAAATGAAAGAATTGGATAAAGTTAATCCAAGAATCCTAAGATATTTAGGATATGCTGCTTTTGAAAATGGTAATATTGAAGAGGCAATTTCTTCTTTACAAGAATTTATCAATGCTCCTGGTAATAAAGTCATTTCATTAGATTATTTGTATTTAGGTCAAGCAAAAATTAAAAAAGGAACAAGTGCAGATGGAACTACAATTGATCCACTTCTATTTGAAGAAGCAACTGTATTAATTAAAAAAGCAGTTGAGCTTGAAAAATCTATTGCAGCTGATCTTGGAGATATAGGTAAAGATTTATATGGTAAAAAACTGTATAAAGAAGCAGCAACTATTTTTGAAATTGCTGTAACTGATCCTGAATCTAAAAATTATTTACTTGATAATTTTTATTTAGGTACTTCTATATACTTTGCTAACGGAAGTTTACCAGAAGGACAAAAAGCAGATCCTATTGTTTTACAAAAAGCTGATACAGCTTTAGGAAATTTAATTACAGGTTCTCCATCTACTTTAGATGCTTATATTTATAGAGCTAGGGTTAACAGTTTGGCAGATAAACCAGCGATGATGATTCAGTACTATGAAGAATTTATAAAAGTTGCAAATGGAAGTGGAGCTGAAGAGTTAGCAAAATCTTCTACTAAAGCAAAATTAGCAGAAGCATATAATACTATTGCTGCTAATTCTGATAAAGTAAAAGCAAAAGAGTATTTCACTAAAACATTGGAAATTGATCCAACTAATAAGTTTGCTACTCAATCTTTGCAAACTTTAAAATAGAATACTAGATCATTCAAGAAAGCCGGTAATTTTAAATTATCGGCTTTTTTATTTATTTATTACTATGTTATAAAAGCCATCTATAGTTTAGTGTGTAACTCTTTTACAAATTAGCTATCTTTGCACCCTAAATTATAAAAATGCTATCAAAAGAAATTCAATTAGAAGTGAACAAAGGTGCGATGTTGCCTTTAATGGAGGAATTTTATACTATTCAAGGAGAAGGATTTCATACCGGAACAGCAGCTTATTTTATTAGAATTGGTGGTTGCGATGTGGGTTGCCACTGGTGTGATGTAAAGGAAAGTTGGAATGCCGAATTGCATCCGCCAACTGCATTGGATGTAATTGTCGAAAATGCTAGTAAATATGCTGATACTGTAGTGGTGACAGGAGGCGAGCCACTAACATGGGATATGACTTTATTAACGCAAAAGTTAAAAGAAAATAATAGAAAAGTTCATATTGAAACTTCTGGAGCTTATCCGCTTTCAGGAACCTGGGATTGGATTTGTTTGTCTCCAAAGAAAAATAAGTTACCAACTCAAACTGTTTATGATAATGCACATGAGTTAAAAGTAATTATTCACAACAAACATGATTTTATTTTTGCCGAAGAACAAGCAGAGTTAGTAAATGAAAATGCAATATTATTTCTTCAGCCAGAATGGAGTAAAAAAGAAGAAATGACTCCACTAATTGTTGATTATGTTATGAATCATCCTAAATGGAGAATTTCTTTGCAAACACATAAATATTTGAATATTCCTTAAAAACAAAAAAGCCAGTAAAATTTTTACTGGCTTTTTTGTTTTGGATTTTTACAAAGTCAATCGAGCTAAATAATCATAATGTTCCCCTTCTAGAATTAATTCGCATCCTAAACCATTGGCGAAAGCTGCATTTTGCAAAGTATTGTAATCAAGATAAAGCCACGAAAAGGAATCTTCTTTTTCGCCTTTATACGAAAGTGAAAATACTAATTCTCCATAATATCCATTAGCGGGGATTTCGTGTGCTCCGTCTTCATCTTGGTCAAACATATAAATAATGTCGGATGAATCAATAAGAATCTGACCATTTGGTAGAAGTAAGCTTTTTAGTTTTTGTAAATATTTAGCCGTTTCTTTCAATGTGCCAAATATTCCTGTACCGTTCATTAATAATAAAATGGTATCGAACTTTTCGTCAGAATCTAAATCGAGGATATTAGTCACTTTTGTGTGAGCTAAACCCCTTAATTGACAAGCTTCGATAGCATTTTTCGAAATATCGATAGCGGTAACATCTAAATTCCTCTTGTTTTGTAAATAGAGGCTGTGGCTTCCTGCACCGCAACCCACATCGAGTGTTTTTCCTTTAGCTAATTCTAATGCTTTTTGTTCGATTAGAGGCATTGCTTCGAAATTTCGAAATAAATAAGAAATACTCATTTCGTCTTCTTCTGAAATAGAAGTTTCGGTGATTAAATTCTCTGGTGTATTGTTGGTTTGGAAATCAAGTATTGCTTTGCCAAAAAGGTCTTTCATAATAGTTTATTTGGTTATTCGGTTATTTGTAAATTCGTTTTGTGTAATTTTGCGATTCATTTATCAAATAACCAAATTGACAAATCCACAAATTAATATACTACAAAAGCTGGCCAAAGATAAGCATATCGAAAATAAAAAGTATTTTGATAAGTTGAAAAAGAAACCGCCAAAGAATTTAGATTATGTAATGCAGGATTTACACGATGCCGAATTCAAAAAAACGGATTGTTTGGATTGTGCTAATTGTTGTAAAACTACTGGTCCGTTATTTACGCTAGCTGACATTGAGCGTATTTCAAAACATTTGAGACAAAAACCACAGCAGTTTATTGAGCAATATCTTCGAATTGATGAAGATCAGGATTATGTTTTGCAAAATGTACCCTGTGCTTTTTTAGATACTGATAATACTTGTTTTATATATGATGTACGTCCAAAAGCTTGCCGAGAATTTCCGCATACCGACAGAAAGAAGTTTCAACAAATAACGGATATTACTTTAAAGAATACGCCTATTTGTCCCGCAGCTTTTAATATAGTAGAAGAAATGAAAAAGAAATTGCCTCTTTAGCCATTTTATCCAGATAGAATAATGTTTAACATCATTTGATACCCTATAAATTTGAACTTAGAATATTTTATAGCCAAAAGACTTATTACTGCTAAAAATAATAAAAGCAGTATTTCAGCACCAATTATAAAAATTGCAATTTCAGCAATTGCTATCGGTATGATCATGATGATTGTTTCGGTTGCAACGGGTATTGGACTGCAGCAAAAAATTCGAGAAAAGATATCGGCTTTCAATGGCCATATCATAATTGCTAATTTTGATAATAATCAATCCGAGACTACTTTAGTTCCAGTTTCTAAAAAACAGGATTTTTATCCTAAATTTAGTTCCGTTCCTGAAGTCAGCCATATACAGGCTGTTGCTAGTAAGGCGGGGATTATTAGAACGGCTGATGCTTTCGAGGGGATTGTTTTTAAAGGAGTGGGAACAGATTATAGTTGGGTTAATATAAAAGAATATTTGGTTTCAGGACGATTACCTAATTTGTTGGGCCAACTTAATCCTGAAGTTATCATTTCTCAATATTTAGCTAATCGACTAAAATTGAAAGTAGGTGATGATTTTAATACTTTCTTTATTAAAGAAGGTCAAAATAAGTTACCTAATATTAGAAGATTTAAAATTGTAGGGATTTTTAATTCGGGTTTTCAGGAATTTGACGCCACATTTGTATTGGGTGATATTCGACACATTCAGCGAATCAATAAATGGAGTGCTGATCAGGTAGGGGCTTTTGAGGTTTTTGTAGATGATTTTGATAATATCAATACAGTAGGAGAGAAAGTCTACGAGCACACGGGTTCTACTTTGGATTCTAAAACAATTGTAGAAAAATACAGTTATATTTTTGAATGGCTTCAATTGTTTGATTTCAATATTGTGGTTATACTTATTGTAATGATATTAGTGGCTACTATAAATATGGTAGTCGCTTTGTTGGTTTTAATTTTGGAGCGAACTCAAATGATAGGAATCTTAAAAGCATTAGGCGCAAATAACTGGTCGATTAGAAAGGTGTTTTTGTATAATGCCTCTTATTTAATTTTGAGAGGATTATTTTGGGGGAATTTAATAGGTATTAGTATTCTTTTAATTCAAAAGTATTTTGGGGTTATCGAACTCAACCCGGAAAATTACTACGTAAACCAAGCGCCGGTATATATTAATGTAGTGTATATAGTGCTGTTAAATGTATTAACGGTGGGGGTTTGCTTTCTGGTTTTGTTGATTCCATCCTATATTATTACTAAAATCACCCCAGTCAAAGCCATCCGATTCGATTAACTAAGTGTTGATATATTATATAAAGAGGCTAAAACGGTATTTTATTGCTGTTTTAGTCTCTTTTTTTTTCTGAAGCTCTTTCCTGCTATCCGTTTCAATCTTTCATGCCTCCCGAAGACTCGGGACCGGCATAAAAGGATTTCCACTGCTATCAGGGCTAGGGTTGTGGTTGTTAAATAAAGTTTTAGTTATCACTTCGAGTGATTTTAAATAATAATGCGGTAGCTTTATTGTTTAAAATTGTATCGAGAAGCTTTGTTTG